>JBGSJM010000283.1:0-18783 GCA_041742015.1 Verrucomicrobiales bacterium
GAAAATCCCAGCCAAACATCAGCATACAGTTCCCGGGCGTCCTCATATTGATGTTTCAAGAGATCCAGAATCACAATCCGACCCCCCGGCTTTAAAATTCGCAGGGCAGACTTGATCGCCCTGCCTGGACTGTTGGCGTGATGCAGGGCCTGACTAAAAAAGGCCATGTCGACGGTATTGTCTTTGATCGGTGGCTCCTCGATATCGCCGATTCGGTATTCCAGGTTTGCATACCCATGTTCGGCGGCCAGTTTGGTGCCGTATTCGACCATTTTGGGTGAATTATCCACCGCGATGACTTTTTCAGCCCGTTGGGCGAGGAGCTGCGAAAACGTTCCCTCACCCGCGCCGAGATCAGCGATTACCATCGGCGGCAAAAGCTTTAGCAGGGTTTCGGCGAGTGCCTTCCAGGATCGCCCAGGCACATAGCTGCGGCCAAACTTTCCCGCCAGCTCATCGAAATAGGCGCGGGCCTTGTCCTTTCGTTTGGCCACCGTTAATTTCAGGGCCGCGTCATCATCTTGAATTTCATCAACCTCGGTTGCGGCGAGGTCCAGGGCAGCGATCAATCCGGGAGGGAAAAAATGGGGATCCCGATTAAAATCGTAGATTACATTTTTCCCGGAACGGCGATCATTCACCAGCTTTTCCTGCTTCAATTGAGACAGATGAGTCGAAATGCGAGATTGCCCCATCCCCAAAATCTCTTGAAGCTCAACCACTGATAATTCTTCAGCTTTTAACAGGCGGAGAATCCGAACACGGGTCGGGTCGGTGATTAATCGAAGGTTTTTTAGGATTGACGACATCGAAGTTTTCACTAATGTATCAACCCATCTAGATTTGTAAATACGATAGCCATGGCAAACTCATACATCTTCTCATCCGAGTCCGTAACTGAAGGTCATCCTGATAAAGTTGCCGACACCATCTCCGATTCCGTTCTCGACGCCTGTTTCGAGCAGGATCTCAAATCCCGGGTCGCCTGCGAGACACTGGTCAAGGACAACCTCGTAGTTCTCGGTGGCGAAGTCACCACCAATGCCAAATTTGATTATCGCGAGGTGGTGCGCAAGGCCATTGAATTCATTGGCTACACCAACGATGACTGTAAATTTAACGCCAGAAATTTCTTTTTCCTGAATGCCCTCGGCCAGCAGTCCCAGGACATCGCCCAGGGCGTGGACGCTGCCGAGGCAGACCACAAGGAAACCGCCGAGCAGGGTGCTGGTGACCAGGGAATCATGTTCGGATACGCGGTGAAAGAGACCGAGTCGTTGATGCCCACTCCGATCGCCCTTTCCCACCTGCTGGGCTGCGAATTAACCGCCCTCCGCAAAAACGGCACCCACCAATGGCTCCGGCCCGATTCGAAAACCCAGGTGTCCGTGGAATACGTCAATCACAAGCCGACCCGCATCACCGCTGTGGTCGTCTCCACCCAGCACTCTGCGGAAATCGACACCCCAGAAATTCATGCGATCCTGAAAAAAGATCTCATCGAAAAACACCTTCCCGGCAATCTTTTGACGCCCGAAACCAAATACCTCATCAACCCGACTGGCAAATTCGTGATCGGCGGTCCAGAGGGCGACTGCGGACTCACTGGGCGCAAAATCATCGTTGATACCTACGGCGGAATGGGTCGCCATGGTGGTGGTGCCTTTTCAGGAAAAGACCCCAGCAAAGTGGACCGCTCCGCTGCCTACATGTGCCGCTGGGTGGCCAAAAATATAGTTGCAGCCGGACTGGCCGAGCGCTGCGAACTACAGCTCGCTTATGCGATTGGTTACCCGCAACCTGTTAGCATCCGCGTGGATACTTTCGGAACCAGCACCGTTGATGAGGCAAAAATCGTCGCCGGAGTCAAGAAAGTTTTCTCCTTTAAACCAGCCGACATCATCACGCAGCTCGATCTACTTCGCCCGATCTACCGCGAAACCACGAACTACGGACACTTCGGACGCGAAACCAATCTAAAGGCTCTGACCTGGGAGAAAACCGACAAAGTAGCTGATCTCAAGAGCGCCTGTGGTGCGTAAACTGGCCCAGTAACCATCAATTCTAATACAAATAAAATGACACAGTCAACTATATCATCTGAGACCAACGACTACAAAGTGCGGGACATCGCCCTGGCAGAGTTCGGTAGGAAAGAAATCTCCATCGCCGAGCACGAAATGCCTGGTTTGATGGCGACTCGTCGGAAATACGCCGCCGAAAAACCGCTCAAGGGAGTGCGCATCATGGGATCACTACACATGACGATCCAGACCGCCGTTCTCATCGAGACACTCGTTGACCTTGGGGCTGATGTTCGCTGGTGTAGTTGTAACATTTTTTCCACCCAGGACCACGCCGCCGCCGCCATCGCCGCTGCCGGAGTACCCGTTTTCGCCTGGAAAGGCGAGACCCTGGAGGAATATTGGGACTGCACTGAAGCCGCCCTGACCTGGCCAGATGGCAGCGGACCACAAATGATCGTTGACGATGGTGGAGACGCCACCCTCCTCATCCACAAGGGTGCCGACCTGGAAGAGGGCGATGCCACCTGGGTAAATTCACCCTCCGGCAGCGAAGAAGAGGCCATCATCAAGAGCCTCCTAAAGCGGATACATGGCGAATCACCCAAAAAGTGGACCAACTACTTGAAAGACTGGAGAGGTGTATCCGAAGAAACCACCACTGGAGTTCACCGTCTCTATCAAATGTCGGAAGCAGGTAAACTTCGCGTTCCAGCCATCAATGTAAATGATTCCGTCACCAAATCGAAATTCGACAACCTCTATGGCTGCCGCGAATCTCTAGTTGATGGAATCAAGCGTGCCACCGATGTGATGATTTCCGGCAAAGTCGGAGTGGTTTGCGGATATGGTGATGTAGGTAAAGGTTGTGCCCAGGCCCTCCGCGCCCAGGGTGCTCAGGTTGTAGTGACGGAAATTGATCCGATTTGCGCACTTCAGGCCGCCATGGAAGGCTACCGGGTTCTCACCCTGGAAGACACTCTCGGTTGGGGAGACATCTATGTCACGACTACCGGAAACAAGGACATCATTCGTCTTGAGCACCTCACCAAAATGAAAGATCAGGCTATTGTTTGTAACATCGGTCACTTTGACAACGAGATTCAAGTCGCAGCATTAAACAACCTCAAAGACATCAAAAAGGAAGAGATCAAACCACAGGTGGATCGCTACACCCTGCCCGATGGCCGTCAGCTTTTTATGCTGGCAGAGGGGCGCCTGGTAAATCTGGGATGTGGCACTGGTCACCCCAGCTTCGTCATGTCCAACAGCTTCACCAATCAGACTCTGGCGCAGATGGATCTTTGGAGAAACAAAGACACCTACCGCCCCGGAGTTTATGTATTGCCCAAAAAGCTCGACGAGGAAGTTGCCAAACTCCACCTTGGAAAAATCGGAGCCAAGCTAACCGTCCTGACCAAAGATCAGGCCGAATATATCGGCGTCCCAGTGGAAGGCCCCTACAAGCCGGAAACCTACCGATACTAGAGTTTTTATTTTCATAGTTGTCTTGTAAACGACCGTACCCTGTACGGTCGTTTTTTGTACAGGGTATAGTCGGCGATTGTACCCTGTACAATCACTACTTGACAGCAACGACACCTCACTTGGTAAAAACCCCGAACTGACTGAGTAGCAGACAGCCAACGATGATAATGATCGCGCCGATGATGTCAAAAATCAGGCCGGTTCGGAACATGCTTTGTGCGGGGACTCTTCCCGTCCCGTAAGCGATCGCATTGGGGGGTGTTGAGACCGGGAGCATAAAGCCGTAGCTGGCTCCAAACGCACAGGCCATGACCACGATGGCGGGGCTGACGTTTTCAAACTTGCCCAGCACCGTGAGCACGATGGGAATGACGATGGCCGCCGAGGCGGTGTTGGAGGAAAACTCCGACATGACCACGCCAAAAAGGACCGCCCCGGCGATCAGCGCTAACAGGCCCCATTCGGGATTGAAGGAGAGTTCGCCGAGGGTCGCTGCCAGGCCGGTTTTGTCGAGCATCATCCCCAGGGCAAGACCGCCGCCGAAGAGCAGGATACAGCCCCAGTCAATTTCTTTCGCGTCTTCCCAGGCGAGATTGGATTTCCCATCGACTTTGAGAACAAAAAGCAGCAGCGCTGCACCGATGCCGGCCACATCCAGGGGGATATGGCGGTCGAGCCAGGCCGCCACGCTGGATCCCGGAGAAATCAACTCCAGGAGCGAAGGCAGGACCCAGAGCAGAATGGCGAGGGCAAAGATGCCGACCACCTGGACTTCGGCTTTTCTCAGCGGCCCGAGATCACGAAGCTTTGCTTGAAAATGTTCGCGGACGCCCGTGAGATCGACCTTGTCCACCGGAAAACGAAACCTCATGATGACGATGAGGACCGCGAACATGACCAGGGCCATGGGCAGCGCAACCGCCATCCATTCGAGGAAGGAAATCGAGACGCCGATTTTTTTGAGGTGTTCGAGGGCGATTAGGTTGGGCGGGCTGCCCACCGGGGTGGCGAGGCCCCCGATGCTCGCGGCAAAAGCGGCGGTGAGAATGAGACTCTGCTCAAAGCGGCGCTGCTGGTCTTCCCCCGATAACTGGCTCTTCATGGTGGCAACGATGCCGAGGCAGATCGGCATCATCATCGCGGCGGTGGCTGTGTTGGAAACCCACATGCTGAGGAGAAAGGAAATGGAACCGATCGTGGTGACGAGGGCGGCGGGTGAGGAACCGCTGAAATTCGAGGACAGGATCCAATAGGCCATGCGCCGATCCCAGCCGTGTTTTTCCATGGCCCGGGCCATCAGGAAACAGCCGATGAAAAGGAAGAGAACACTGTTGCCAAAAGGGAGGAAGGCTTCTTTGTGAGGGAAAACGCCGTAGACGACGAGGAGGACCGGCACCAGGATCCCGGTGACCGCCAGGGGCAGCCACTCCGTGAGCCAGAGGATGACGATGGAGATGAAAATGGCGATGGCGGCGGCGTTTTCCAGGCCAAGCGATTTTGTCACGGCGAGGGGGCCGAGCAAGGCGGCGGCGATGAGGATAGGGCGTAGAAAAGCAGAAGACATGGGTCTTTCTTACAACCCGGCGGGACCGTGGGCAATCAAAATGGGAGCGAAAATGCTTTTTTCGAAACCTGGTTTAGTCGGCATTACCCATACACTTCTGCTACAAGGCGACCCATCCCTCCGGGCAATGTCGGCGTAAAGGATGGCAATGTCGGCGCAAAGGATGGCAATGTCGGCGCAAAGGATGGCAATGTCGGCGCAAAGGATGGCAATGTCGGCGTAAAGGATGGCAATGTCGGCGTAAAGGATGGCAATGTCGGCGTGAAGGATGGCAATGTCGGCGTAAAGGATGGCAGTGCAGATCTGCACTGCCATCCTTTAGAGCTGCACTGCCAACCTTTGGAGCTGCACTGCCAACCTTTGGAGCTGCACTGCCAATCTTTAGAGCTGCACTGCCATCCTTTGGAGCTGCACTGCCATCCTTTGGAGCTGCACTGCCATCCTGTGGAGCTGCACTGCCATCCTTTAGAGCTGCACTGCCATCCTTTGGAGCTGCACTGCCATCCTTTAGAGATGAACTGCCAACCTTTAGAGATGAACTGCCAACCTTCAGCCCGCTTTTTCTCGTACAGACGTTGATGCAAAAAAGAATCCCAACGGGATTCCGTAGCTTAGCCCAGGGTTGCGAAGCTACCCTGGGTAGGCCCACAAAAGAAGTCCCCAACCCCACCGGGGTTGCGTAACCCCACCGGGGTTGCGTAACCCCTTCAGGGTTGGGCGTGACCTTGATGTTGAACCCAGGGTAGCTTCGCAACCCTGGGCTAAGATACGAAAGCCCGTTGGGCTTTACACCGCAATTCGCCGACTTTTTGCGTCGACGTCCGTACACTCTTGTAGCGAGTGGTGGACACATGCTGTCCAAGTCATCGCATCCCGGAGGGATCCAGCCATTAGTTAGTCCGCCCACACTGAAACCGAGGGCGGCAAAAGGTCCAGATCGGTGATCTGGGTGTCTTTGCAATAAAGGGTCTCAAGCATGGGATGATCTTTCAGTGGGGCGACCGAGACAACATTGGTTCCGCTGATATCGAGGGTACGCAGTTCGGGAAGGTCCTTGAGTGGCGTCAGGTCGGTAATCGGATTGTTTGAACAATACAAAGTATGCAGCTTCTCCTTGCCCTGCAACGGGGACAAATCCGATATCTGGTTTCCCTGGCAATAGATGATTTGATACTTCGTTCCCTTGAGTGCAGACAGATCGGTTATCTGGTTGTTTTCACAGTTTAACTCATACAGATTGAGCAGGTTGCTCAAAGGGTCGAGACTTGTGATTTGATTGTCACCACAATAAAGCACTCCCATGAGCCCACTTCGAATCGGATCGAGCGATGTGATCTGATTGTTCTGACAATAAAGCGCTTCCAGAGGCATGGCGGCGAGTGCATCCAGGGATTTTAACCGGTTTTCGCGAATGTCCACTGCGGTTAATTCCCTGATCTGGCTCAAAGGGGTAATGTCCGTTAACTTCATGGACCGCAAATCCACAGCTCCCACGTTCTTGGTTTTGGCGACGAAGTCAACCATGGCCCGGCCAATATTGGCGGGGATCGCGGCATGGTCATTTCCATTGTTGATTTGCAGACACTCCATCACAATTCTCGAGTTGCGATCCAACTCCATGATCTCTGGATATAGCTCAAGTGCCTTTTGATAATCCCCTCGACTAAAAAGGTCCAGAGCCGAAAGTGGAGCTTCGATTCTCCGGATGGCGGGATTATTGGTCCCGTCTCCCAAAGCTTCGATGATTCGATCCTTGAACTTGTCCTGTTCCTTGGTCCGCTCCTTTTTGGTGAGGTAGGCCTGGGTCCAGACCTGATAGGCTTTTGTCAACGCCATCTCTCCGGGAGCCTCTTCCGAATAATCTTCGGCAATGCTCAGGTATTTTTCGAGTGCTTTCTCGGTCTCGCCAATCTGCGCGAGGGCATCTCCGGCCACCGACGGGCTGGCTGACTGCGGAAGACTGAATCGAAAGACAGTAATGGATTCAACCAGAAGATGATTGCTCCAGGTCCGAAATCCGATATCGAGATTATGGATTCCGCTCAAGGGAACCAGCACCGTCTCGCGATGGACCTCCTCGTTATTAACCATCATGGTGAGGACGCCCTCCTGTCGCTGGAAGGTGAGGGTAAAACTCTGCCCCATTGGCACCGGAGCCGGGATGTGGCGATTCAAAGGTCCCGCTTCCGGTGCTTCATTTGCGGTAATGATGGCGAGACTCCCGCTCCAGATTCCGAAACGGCAGGAGTAACCAGTGGGATTAAAATTCCAATCCGGCAGGGTAGGCTTTGGGCTGGCGGCTTCAGGCGAAGAAAGCGGCGGCGGGACGCCACCGCTACTTGGGCCAGGGGGAACAGACTGGAGTGTCTGGGTCACGGGTTCTGCGGTGGCCTCGCCCCGGTTCCCGTTGATACAGATTTGAAAACCTTCCGGATCACCCGTGTAGCGCATTTTCACCTCCACCTTGACATCCCCCCGAATGACTGGATTCACCAGCCAGAGCCATTGATCCTGCAGCAACCGCACACCTTCTCCCTCCGGCATGGGTTCCCAAAGGGTCTCCGAGGGGTTGCCCTTTTTGTCGGTTGCGATAAAAGCTTTCTGATCGATATCTCCATCGGTGAAATCTTCGTCAAAACGAAGGTTCCAGTCTCCGTAATTCTTCCGGTAGTCAACGATGGCCCAACCGCTAAACCCACCCACCAACAGAGCTATGACTACTCCAGAAATCCACAAAATTTTGTTCTTCCGTATATTTTTGATCAACCGGTAGCTCAGGGTGGGTTTCCGGGCGGAAATGGGGTCACCATTTTGATACTGCTCTAGATCATGCCGGATTTGCGAGGCGGACCGATAGCGCAGCTTTTGGTCAGGCTGGAGCGCTTTTAAAATGATCGTCTCCAGGTCCTCGTCGATGTATTTGTCCAGCTTGCGGGGCGGGGTGGGTTCGTGATCCTGCAGCGCCTTGGCATCGCTCAAAAGATTCCCCGTGGAGTGAAAGGGTTTATGACCGGTGATGAGGTGATAAAATATCGCCCCGATCGAAAATACATCGGCCTGCTCGGTCACTTCTTTGGATGAAAGGGCCTGCTCGGGTGCCATATACTCAATCGTCCCCACGATCTGACCCTCCAGCGACAGGGACATGCTTTTGTCATCACCCACGCCCTCACCCCGCTCGGTCAACTTGGCGAGACCAAAGTCCATCACCACGGGCTCCCCGTCCCGACCGATCATGATGTTGGCTGGTTTCAAATCGCGGTGCAAAACACCGCGCTCATGGGCGAATTGAACCGCTTCGCAAACACTGGAGATAATCGAGAGGACCTGCTGGGTGGTCATCATTTTACTGATGTCGGTGGTTCGTTCCCAAATCTTGCTGGCATCCTCATCCGGGACGGAAATGCCATGTTTGGACTCGGATTTTATCTTTTCCACCGACTTCACCGAATCCACAATGCTGGAAAAATCCGTTTTCTCTCCTCCGTTGGAATGGCGACTGCGACTGATCGGGGCCACACTTCCGGAGCCGGATTGGTTCGCGACGACGGATTGATGGGTAATGAGTTGCTCCAGCGAGATGCCATCGATAAACTGCATCGAAAGAAAAATCCGCCCATCAGCTTTGCCGATTTCATGGATCCGGCAGATGTTGCGGTGGGCCAGCTTGCCCATCACCTTGGCCTCGCGCTTGAATCGGGCGATTTGCGATTCGGAGGCATCGTGCCCGGCTTTTAACATCTTGATTGCCAAAATATTGGCAAATTCATCGCGGGCTTTCCAAACCGTGCCCATCCCACCCGTGCCGATGTGGCTGATTAGTCGATACTTTCCCAGTATCATTTCGCCATCACCAGACGCCTCGGTTTTCTCCGACAAAACCGATTTGGCCAGTTCGGACTTCTTGACCCGTTTGACCTCGAGCACCGGCAGGGCATTGGCGATTCCTTTGGCCTTGATCTGGTGGAGATATTTGAAGTGATATTCGGGCTCGGCATCTTTTGTCGCCACGCCCGGGCCAATTAAAATCTCTTTTCCCTCCAGGGATTTCGGCAAAGGAATCACGCCCTCGATCTTGGCATTGGTCTTGTCCCCGCTGGATTCCTGACTGTCGTTGGTGGTAACAAAACGCTCCAGCATTTCCCAGTTTTCCGGCAGGGTGTTTAGCACGGCTTTCAGGGTGGTTTCCGAGATGATGATTTCCCCCTCAGCCGCCGCACTGCAAAGCCGCGCCGCCAGATTGACTGCAGTGCCCAGGGCGGTGTAGGTTTTGCGATCGCGTTTGCTCGATCCCATGTCCCCCACAATCACATCACCGGAATTGATTCCGATCCCGCAGTGGGGGATTTCCTTGCCCCGGCGGGCATAGTCAAGCCGCAGTTGGGTGACCCGCTCGATGTGCTCACAAGCGGTCTTGATCGCCCGCATCGGGTGGTCGGTGTAGTGTTTGGGTGCCCCGTACAGGACCATGACCTCATCACCAACCAGTTGATTGGGGAAAGCACCGTTTTCCTCGGCTGCTTCGATCACTTCATCAAAATAAGCATTGATGGCGTTGCGGACCTCCTCGGGATTGTTGCCCTCGGTAAATTTGGTGAAGCCCCGCAGATCCGTAAAAGAGATCGTGATAAAGCGCCGCTCTGGAAAAGACAAGGTGCGCTTGTCCTCATCAGAAAGCGACTCAAGTTCCAGTCCAAAGTAACGGTGCACATAGCTCTTAAACTGCTGGGCTTCTGTAACATCGCGCAGGACCACGTCGATCACCCCATCGTGCAGGGTGGTGAGGATTTCGTAAACCATCCCGGCGGAATCCGTCACTCGCGGGGGCGGGGTGCCTTTTTCCGGCGGCTTGGTGACGACCTTAAAAATGTCCGTGCTCAGCGACCGGGCTAGAATCTGAATGTTTTTGCCCACGAGATCCTCTTTTTGGGATTTGACATACTCGGCGAAAGGCGAATTAACCTGGAGGATCTGTTTGGTGGATGCATCGTAACGCAGCGTCAGACTGCGCACCCCCACGATCGACTGCCCACTGATTTCTCCCGAATCGGAAGCCACCGCAACTGGCGCAGCCGAACTCCGCCCAGTGCTGGCAGAGTTCCCGGACTTCGATTTTTTCCTGTTTTTGTCAGAAGGCATCCCGGCCAATCATACCCTGTCTTTTCGTAAATCACAAACGGATCAGGGGGAACTCCAAAGAGCAAAACTTTTGGATCTGTTTAAGTCCTGTTAAGTCGGCGACTGTACCCTGTTGAAAACCAATCCGCAATGGGGCGAGATGAGACAGCCCAGGGCAACGTCCTGGGGACCAACCCCAAAAACACAAGCCCTTAACAAGCAAATGCCTCCTTCCATGGGCCTTCTCTTTTTCCCGTAATCCCAAGACGCGTTTCGCGCCTCTTTTTGGCTTGCCAAATCCTCACGGATTCCTCTACTCGGCCATCGTCATGGCTTGAGCTGAGTAAATCACTTGAAAAGCCCGTTTTCCATGGGTTCTTGTCTTGGCCATGAACCCGACTAATTACCGTCGACGCGATCTCTTCAAACTCGGTGCCGCAGGGGCGGGTGCACTCAGTGCCGTCCCAGGTCTAATCGGCCCCGATACCCTCGCTGCCGGAAAAAAAAGTGGTCCGGTGTGCGAGGATGGTGGATGTTGCATCACCCAGTCGGGTGATTTTTACAATGTGGAGCGCGGCCACCCGCCTCCTTACAAGCTGCCCCTGGAAAAGCAGCGCGAGATCGGAATGGTGCGGGAGACCTGGCAGCTCGAAATCATCGCGGATCCGGGGAGCAATTCGAAAATTGAACGCCCCATGCTCAGGGCCGACGGCACGGCCTTGACCTTTGCAAAGCTGATGGAAATCGCGGAGACAAAGGCCACCAGTTATCTGAAGGTCATCACCTGCAACAACCTGGCTGATCCGCTTGGCCATGGCTTGTGGGAAGGTGTTCCGCTGCGGGACGTGCTCTGGCTGGCCGGACCGGTTGAAAACCTGCGCCATGTCTGGTACCACGGCCACCACAATGAAGATCCGAAGCAGATCTTCAAGTGTTACCTGCCGATGAACCGCATTTTCGAGGACCCGCCCGGCGAACTGCCGGTGCTGCTTTGTTACAAGTTAAACGGCGAATTTCTCACCGGTGAACGCGGCGGTCCGGTCCGTATGATCGTGCCCGAAGCCTACGGTTTTAAGTCTGTGAAGTGGCTCCAGCGCATCGGGTTCACCAATGACCATCAGGCCGATGACACCTACGCAAATGGCAACAACGACATCAACAGTTGGCTCAAGACATTTGCCCGTTTTGGTGCTCTGCCTAGCCAGATCAATTCCACTGAGATGATCACGATCGACGGAAACGCTCAGATTGGCATTTCCGGTCTGAAAAAGGTGCAATACTGGCTGCGCAAAGCGGATGAGGCGATGCCTACAGATGATCCATATTTCACGAAAGCTCCATGGAGGGACGCTCAGATTGTGCCGTTTGATGGCGCGGCGCTAAAAGGTTTTGAGGTTGCAAAGTTACATCCGGTGCAATTTGATCTGGAGACAAAGCAACCTCGCGAATGGCCCCTGCGCCACACCCTCTGCAGCTGGACCACTGGTCCACTGAAACTGGATCCGGGCAAGTATGAAATCCGCTGCCGCACCATTGACGCAAACGGTGCCGCCCAGCCGATGCCTCGGCCTTTTCCGAAATCCGGGAGAAACAGCATTCAGAAAATGCCACTCGAGGTTTTGTAAAAACCCGGACCGTCACCCCGACAAATCGGGCTTGAGCCACGAGATCCCGGGGTTGCGCGAGGAGGGAGGATGAGGAACGGTCATCAAGATGAACCTCACTCAATCACATCCTTTCACACGCAGGCACTTTCTGCGCGGAGTCGGCGTCACCGTCGCGCTTCCATGGCTGGAGACTCTTTCGCGTGCGGCTGGACCAGCGGCGGAGCAACGCTTCGTCTGCGTGGCAAATCCTTTTGGGATGATTCAAGATGCCTTCTTTCCGACGGAAGCAGGATCAGCGGCGGCGCTACCGGAGAACCTAAAGAGTCTGGACCGTCTGCGAGGGAAGTTCACCATCCTTTCCCATCTCGATCACGGTTACAACGGCGGACACGGGGCGACGCATTCATTTCTCTCCGGCGTGAGGATGAGCGAGGCGGCGGGGATGCCGGATGGCAATATTACGCTCGATCAGCTCTGCGGAGGACAGGTCGCAGGGCAGACACGATTTCCGGTACTTAATACGGCGGCGGGTCCGACCGATGGCGGCGGGGTCGAGCTGTCGTGGACGCGTAACGGAGTGATGGTGCCGCCAATCCAAAAAGTGAGCCGAGTCTTCAAGATGCTCTTTCTGGACGATCCGTCGGAACAGGCCGGTTCGAGTGGCGCACGATATGACGAGCAGGGCTCGATCCTGGACGCGATGCGTGAGCAGGCGAAATCGCTGAACAGCCGACTGAGCAAGCAGGACCAGCAGAAGTTGGACCAGTATTTTACCTCCATCCGTGAGGTGGAGCAATCGTTGCAGCAGGAAAAGGCCTGGCTTTCACGTCCACGTCCCCAGGTGAACATGAAGGAGCCGCCCAACGGCACCGTGAGCCAGCAACTCCCGATCCTGTTCGATTTGATCACGCTCGCCTTGCAGACGGACTCGACCCGAGTGGCGACCCTGGAAATCCCGGGTTCGTTCGACGCTGCTGCGGTTGGCATCGACCCAAAGGGCTACCACGCCTACTCACATCATGGCAAAGACCCGTCACTGATGGCGGGTATGAGAAAAATCGAGCGGTATCAGATCGAGCAACTGGCACGGTTCATCGAGAAGCTCGGCGAGCTGGAGTTGCTCGACAACACCCAGATTCTTTTCGGCAGCGGCATGGGCGACGGCAGCGCGCACACCAACAAAAATCTTCCGATCATCGTCGCTGGCGGCGGCTACAAACACCAGACCCATCTGGTTTTGCCAGAGGAACAGGGCAGGCGGGTTCCCTTGTGCAATCTCTACCTGACAATGGCGCAGCGTTTCGGAATTGAGGCGAATACTTTTGGCCACAGCAAGGGAACCTTCACGGAGCTGAATTGATGATGCGGGCGATTTTCATATTCACTCTTGTCGCGTTGCTGGCGGCTGAGGTGCGGGCGGAGGACTTGACACAATTTGTCTCCACTCATTGCCTGTCATGCCACGACGATGCGACGAGCAAGGGCAAGCTCTCGCTGGAATCGATAGGCACCGAGGTCACGGCGGCAAATGCGGAAGTGTGGCTAAAAGTCTTGCAGCAAGTGGAGCGGGGCGCCATGCCGCCTGCGGATGAGGATCAGCCTGCGCCGCAGGAGCGGCGCGAGACAGTGCTGGCACTGGAGTCCAGGTTGGTGAACCACGCAAAGTCACAGCCAGTGCCGCGGCCCGCCGTGCTGCGGCGGCTCAATCGCGTGGAGTATCGGGAAACGATTCGCGACCTCCTGCATCTCGATCTCGCTGGTGATGATCCCACGCGGGAGTTTCCCGAAGACACGCGCACCCACGGTTTTGCCAGCAATGGCGAGAAGCTGGTGACTTCGAGCTTCCTGTTGCGGCAATACCTCGAAGCTGCCGACGACATCGTGTCTCGGGCGATTCATTTTGAGCCCCAGCCGGAGGTGCAGCAGTGGAATTTGCTGCCGCCATTTGATCGCACCCGCTACAGCTACTATGGTTCTGAGAAGGCTTATTGGGAGAAGGCGGTAAAGCAGCCGCAGCCGTTCCAAACGCTGCTGGAGCGCCCGGGCGATTCGCCACGTGGAGGTTACCATCCCATCGATGAATTGCGAGGCGGCGTACCGGCCAGCGGGTGGTATCGCATTCGCATTCGAGCCGAGGCGAAGTTTCGCGATGCTGATCTGGATCCGCAGAAAATGCGCTTCCCCATTGGTCCCGTCGGCGCTTGGGGAACGGGCGAACCGCTGCGCCTGACTTTGTCGAGTGCGACGCTGGAAGGCATCGATCCCGAGAACAAAGATGCGGTGGAATTTGCGTTGTCGCATCAGCAACTCGGCGAACGCCATCTGGCCACCTGGGACATGCCAGATGACGAACTCACCTGGCTGGAATGTCGAGTCTGGCTGGATCGCGGCCACTTCCCACGCCTCACCTTTCCGAATGGGGTTTTTCCTGGAAACTACCGACTGTCCCGGTATTTCAATGAGAACAAATACACGCTGCTTAATCCATCGCAGCTCGCGAAATACGAGGAAGACCTGCAGCGAGGGGACGGCTTCAACGTGCCGATGTGGTTCGAGTCGCCACGCATCCGAATTCACAACATCAACGTCGAAGGACCGCTCAATGATGAATGGCCGCCCGCGAGTCATCGCGCCGTGTTCGGCGGTGAAAAGTATCGCAGCGAAGCAGCGGAAGAGGTGTTGCAGCGACTCGCGGAACGCGCCTGGCGGCGACCGGCAAAGGCGGATGAAGTTGCTCCCCTGGTACGCATCGTGCGCGACGGGGAGGCTGACGGTTTGACTGCGGAGACTGCCATTCAGCGCGGCATCAAGGCCCTATTGTGTTCGCCGGAGTTTCTCTACCGAGAGGAGAAAAACCAAACACTCAATGCCTACGAAATCGCTTCGAGGTTGTCCTATTTTCTCTGGTCGTCGATGCCGGATGAGGCACTGCTCCAACGGGCGAAGAAAGGTGATTTGAAGGCAGTGCCAGTGCGACGCGACGAAGCGGAACGTCTCCTGAAGGACCCACGCGCAGATGTCTTCGGCGATGAATTTCTCAATGGCTGGCTCGGGCTGCGCAAGCTCGGATCGATGGCACCTGACCGTGGCAAGTTTGGCGTGTATTATTCCGACGATCTCGAGCCTGCGATGCGCATGGAGACGAGGTTGTTCTTCCGCCAGTTATTATATTCGAATGGTAGTATCGCGCAGTTCCTCGACTCCGACTACACCTTCCTCAATCGCGAGTTGGCCAAACATTACGGGATTGATCCCCAAGTCGTCACGGCGGCTCAAGGTCAAGCGGTGGAAGGCTTGCGCCCAGAAGACATGGTGCCTTCGGCTGGCGGCATCGCTCCGTCGCTGGGATTCGCACGCGTGAAGCTGACCGATCCGCGTCGAGGAGGTGTTCTCGGTCAGGCCAGCGTGCTCACACTCACGGCCAACGGCGTGGATACCTCGCCGGTGATTCGCGGCATCTGGGTGCTGGAGAACATCCTCGGCGCACCACCCTCGCCTCCGCCGCCCAACGTGCCAGCCATCGAACCCGACATCCGCGGGGCAACGACGGTTCGTGAACAACTGCAGAAGCATCGCGAGAGCACAACGTGCCGGAGTTGCCATCGCCAAATTGACCCGCCCGGGTTCGCGTTGGAGAATTTCGACGCCATCGGCAAATGGCGCGGTGCTTATCCGATCGGCAAACCCTTCAAGCCCGTGGACAGTAGCGGGGAGTTCAACGGTGTTTCCTTCAAAGATGTAACCGGCTTCAAACAGGCGCTCTTGCAACACCAGGAGCAGTTCGCCCGCTGCCTCGTCGAAAAACTTCTCATCCACATGCTCGGCCGCGAACTCGAAATCACCGACCGCCCCCACATTCGCAAAATCGTAGAAACCTCCGCGGCCAACAACTATCGCTTGCGCGACCTCATCCTCCTTTGCTGCGAGAGCGAACTCATCACCCACAAATGAAACTTCTCACTGCGTTCCTAATCTCCATGCTGTTGGACGCCACAGCCTTCTCTGCCGATCTGACGATACTGCCTTCGCTAACCATTGAACAGGCCAACGAGCTGGCGGCCAGAAAAGGTCTGCTCGACCTGAAAAATCTCAAAACTTTGCCCGATGAAATCGCCGCCGTCTTTGCGAAACACGAGGGAGTACTTCGGCTCAATGCGGTGGTGGAACTTTCTCCCGCTGGCGCCATCGAACTTGCGAAACACAAAGCGGTGCCCGGATTCGGCGTTCCCGACCTTTCGCTCAATGGAATCACCACGCTCTCACAATCGGCTGCTGATGCGCTCGCCCGGCACTCGGGCACGCTCCACCTGCATGGACTCCAGCACCTCGATTCCCTGCCACTGGCGAGAAAACTTGCCGCGCAGTCCGGCGAACTGCGGTTGTCACTCACCGAGCTAACTCCCGAAATCGCTGCGGAACTGGCAAAAAACGAAGGTGTCTTCGCGGATCGCTCGCGGCCCGGCGTGGTGGAATACCGGGGCGATTTTGCACCTTCCATTTTGCGTCTCGACCGGCTCACCACACTATCGCCTGAAGCCGCCGCAGCGTTATCACCTCATCAAGGCATTCTCGTCCTTAACGATTTTACGACACTCGAACCCGCAACTGCGCGTGAACTTGCCAAACGCAAAGGAGGCCGCGCCAATCCCACACGTCTGGGTACGACGCTGGTGCTCAATGGTCTGACCAGTCTTTCCCCAGAAGCCGCCACTGCCCTCGCCGAATTCCCAGGGGAACTGGTACTAAACGCACTCACGGAAATCCCCATACCCGCAGCCAGTGCCCTCGCAAAACATACCGGTCGTCTTTACCTCACCGGTCTCACGAACGTGAGTGGGGAAACTCGTGCGATACTTGAAAGGCATCCCAATGTCCGCTTACCTCGCCCGGTGGTGAATCCTTGACTATCCCCATTAGCTCCACCAACAAATCGGGCTTGAAAAAGCATTCCTGATCAGTAACTTCCCGTACTTTGGAAATCGAAGATGACTGTGGTATAAGTTTATGCTCAGAGCGCGTCCAAACGATCCCACAACACAAACCAGAAGGAACGGCCATGCTAAGAATATTATCACTGACTCTCTCACTTCTATTTTCAGCGCGATCAGTTTTTTCGGCCGATTGGCCTCAGTATCGAGGCCCTCTTCGCAACGATATCTCAACCGAGACAGGTTTGCTAAAGGCATGGACAGCCGACGGGCCACAACTGTTGTGGAATTACTCCAACAGCGGGATTGGGTATTCCGGGATGGCGATTGTCGGTGATCAACTGTTTACGATTGGTGCCCGAAACGAGTCCGAGTATCTCATCGCACTTGACCTAAAAAAGGTCACAGGCGGTACCGTTAAAGAAGCCTGGGCTACGAAAGTCGGGCCGCTGTTTGATTGGGAGGGGAATCAATGGAGTGCCGGGCCGAGTTCAACGCCAACAGTTGATGGTGATCATGTTTATGCCCTCGGTGGCATGGGTGACCTCATTTGCGCGAGAGTCTCGGACGGAAAAGAAATTTGGCGGGTATCTTTGCCTCGCGACCTCGAGGCCCAGGTTAATCCGATCGGGGGAGGACCGAAAAATCTTGGCTGGGGGTTCACCTGGTCTCCGTTAGTGGATGGCGAAAAGTTGATTTGCACTCCCGGTGGCCCGAAGGGAACCGTCGCCGCTCTCGACAAGAAGACGGGCAAAGTCCTGTGGCGCAGTACCGAAGTCACCGATCAAGCGTCCTACGCTTCGGTGTTGGCGGCTGACATCGAAGGGGTGCGACAATATGTGGTGCTAACCAATCAGGGTTTAACCGGTGTCGAGGCCAGCTCGGGGCGGGTACTTTGGAGCCACAGACGCAAACCCGCTTATGGCACCGAGGTCGTCAACTCACCCATTATTCAAGGGGCGTTTGTCTACGCCACCGTCGGGGCGGGGCAGGGCTGCGAACTGCTCCAGATTCACCGCGAGGGCGAAATGTTTCGGGCCGAGCCGGTCTACGCCAACAAAAACATGGGTAATCATCATGGAAACGTGGCCCTTTTTGGTGATCACGTCTTCGGTTTCTCGGAAGGGAAGGGCTGGATCTGCCAGGCCCTCGCCTCCGGTGAGATCGTCTGGGCGGAAAAGTCCAAATTACGAGCCGGCTCAATGACTGTCGCCGACGGTCACATCTATTGTTATTCCGAGGATAACGGCACGGTCGCTCTGATCGAAGCCAACACCACCGGATGGACCGAATCGGGCCGCTTCGTGATTCCCAAGTCAGCCACCACTCGCAAGCCAAAAGGTCGAATCTGGACTCCCCCTGTCATCTCCGGCGGGCGACTTTTCCTGCGCGATCAAGAGCTGATTTTCTGCTTCGATGTGAAGGCGAAAGACTGAGCGGCTTGAGGCGGTGCGAGACTTTATTTCGAATTCCAGACCAAGCCCGAAGCAGGTGGTTTTCCAAGACTTTACCGGAGAACTATAAGTAAACCTTAATTAATATGAAAGCCACTGAAGCCAAGCTCCTTGATTTTTTGAAAAAATCGCCCCAAATCGTCATTCCCATATACCAGCGTACCTACTCATGGACAGAGAAGGAATGCCGACAACTGTGGGATGATGTGGTTCGTTGTGGCAGCAGCGATAAAATTGCGGTCCATTTCGTTGGTTCGATTGTGTACATTGAAAGCGGGCTTTCGCAAGTCACCCACCAGGCACCGCTGCTCGTCATCGACGGCCAGCAACGGCTCACGACGGTTTCGCTGTTACTCGCCGCTATTGCGGATGCAGTGGGGGAAAGCGAACCATTCGATGGATTCTCGCAACGCAAAATCAGAAACTACTATCTGCTCAACCCGGAAGAAACCGGCGAGCGACATTTCAAAATGCTGCTATCGCAGACAGACAAGGGCTCATTAATGGCGATCGTGGGGAAAGGGGAACTGCCGCTGCAGCCATCGCTGCGTATCCATTCTAATTTCGAGTCGTGTAAGCGGTGGATTGGTGAAAGCAAGG
>JBGSJM010000284.1:0-7758 GCA_041742015.1 Verrucomicrobiales bacterium
TCACGGTCATCCCGACCTTTCAGACTTACGCATGGATTGGTGGTCCATTTAGTAATAATAGTTTCACTCCAGGCGGAGACGATGGTATCTATGAAGCGGTAGCGATTCCAACAGGACCGGGACCAGCACAACCAATAGCGGGATCTGGTTTCAACGGGGTTGGTTTATATCGTTGGGGTGTTTTCAATAATAACCCAGGACGAACTCCTGCAACTCCTACGGCATTTGTCCCCGGGGGGGTTGGCAACGTTCAGTTTGGGGGAATGACTGGAGTTTCCAATCAGCATGTTTGGTACATTAATGGTGGGGTGTATTACGGGGTTTGTTTTGGGACAGTGAATTCTATAGTCGGAACAATACGGGTTGTTGGAACAGCTCAGGATCTGACCCCAACGGGAGCCGACCCGGGTTTTGGGGTATTCAGTCCCGGTGGAGTCCTTCAAGGAACTCCCGGATCGCTTGCATTTGCGACTTCACACTTTTCGGCTCAAATTAGAAATGGGAGCTATTTTCACGCTGGGAGAAATTTTGAGGGATCAGGGACTGTTTCCGTTTCTGTCGATCCCACTATTAGTGGAAATGGAAACCAAGATGGAATACCTCTTCCCTTTCTCGTCTTTGGCAGCCGGGTAAGTTATGTAGTGACTGGATAACGGCCAATGTTAAAAACCTAGGCCTTCAAATTGCTGTTACTTCGCATTGATGAAACCTCAATTTGGAGGCCGATCACAGGTGGGACTGACTCTTCTTGAGTTGTTGGTTTCGATCTGTATTATCGCGGTAATAGCGGCCCTTTCGTTTCCTGCCTACGGTCGATTCAAATCAAAAGCCAACCAGGCCGCCTGTATTTCCAATTTGCGGGCTTTACACGGAGCTTTTACGTCAGCGATTCAAGATCAAGGACACTGGCCGCAACCTCCCCTCCATGAAGGGAAGTGGGATGAGAGCCGCTACTTCAAATGGTGGATTGACGAAATGGAAAAATACGGAGCCAGCGAAAATACCTGGCGCTGTCCGGCTGACAAAACAGGCCTTGAAATGGAGAAGCAAGTGACCAAGGGGGAATTTTTCAGCGGATCTTATGTTCCCTCCCATTTTGACAGAATTCCCAACTCACCGTTTCGCTACAATCAGCCCTGGGTGATTGAGCGGGGCGGAAACCACGGAAAAGGCGGTCATGTCCTGATGCCGGATGGCTCGGTGGACGTAAAGTCAAATCCGTTTGTTGGGAGATAACCGTCCGAATTAACACCAGGCATCAATCGAATCTCAATGTCTTCTTGCCAAAGTCAGGAAGACAGATATTCTATGAGTACAAATTTATCCGGGGGTGTACTGGTTTCGACTGGTAGTATGAAGGGTAAGTTGCATGTCGAGGTTGATCGGTTGGCCTCGTTAAAAGCCGGTCAAAACTAATAATTGCAAACTCTAACGAACTTGCTCTGGCTGCCTAATTAGGCTGCCCGTGACTCATCCGACGCCTACTAAGGTGAGTTACGACAAACTTAGCAGGCTGGTTCTGGTGCGGGTGTCCGGCTCTAGAATAAGATGTTACAGGATAATCGGAGAGTTGATATTCTGCTTGTTGAAGCTCTCTCTCCTAAATCAAAAAATAAGCTATTCATGTAGACGCTTACCGGGATTGTTATTAGGACAGGGGTTCAACTCCCCTCACCTCCATTTTTTCTGATTTTACATGGGCCTGGATTACACGGAGAACGGGTGCTTCAATTACCGTGATGTGGGCGAATGTCTGAATATTCTCACGGGCCAGACAGTATTGCCAGCCGGGCGGATCTTGCGCGGAAGCAAGCTGGAGTTTGTAGAGAATCCCGCCCAGATTGGGACACCTGGGACGATCTGTAACCTGAGCAAGGGGCGCGATCCGCTGGACAAGCTGTTCGGGGCTGATTACTTCCACTTCCCCATCTCGAACGACCATGAAAAATATGACACGAGGAATAGGACCGTCCGGCACTGGTTGAACGAGGCGATGTTGGTGCTTGAGAACGAGGTCAGACGGTGGTCGGTCTTCTTCCACAGCACCTCCGGCAAGGACCGTACCGGTGTGGTGGTGGCCGCCCTCCTCACTGTGTTACGACTGGTGCGTGAACTGATCAACTGATCGTGGACGAATATCTTTTGAGCAAGGGCGAGGTCCGGCGAGAATTGATCGAAGGTGCGCTGGACGGGATCGGAGAGCCTGCCTCCTACTTCGACCGGGTGAACCTCGATGATCTGAGGAAAAGATTTTTACCGTAAAAGCCTGTTCACTTCAAAAGTTGATCCAGCCAATCATAAGCGGCTAGGCGCTCGGCTTCGGGGAAGTCGTGCGGGGCGTCTGGGGTAATGAGCTTTAGGCGATTCCCGGCTTCGTGAAGCGCATAAATGTCTCCAGCTTTTGCAAAGGCCTTGCGCACTCCACCGACATCGAAGTTGCTGTCCTTGACCGGTGAATTGGAGAAAAAACCGCGAGGAGCCAGGGCCGCGATTAGTTCGTAAAAATCAAAGGGGATCTTGTCGACGTTATTTTCATACACGTCGCGGATCCGGGGCATGTAGCGGGAGCTGGTCCAGCCGGCGACTTTGCCGCCGTAGTAATCGTGAAAAGGTGTAAACCCACAACTGGAGACTACTGCCTTAATGCGCTCGTCAAAGAAAGCGGTGAATATTGCGTTGTGCCCTCCAAGCGAGTGCCCAATAATGCCGATGCGATCCCGGTTCACCTGGGGCAGGGTTTGGAGGAGATCGACGGCCCGCAGGTTGTTAAAGATCGCTTTCATCGATCCGCTGGGGCGGTGGGCCCCCTGGCTGGCGAAATCATAGCGGTATTCGCCGAAAGATGGATAGTCCGGCACGAGGCAGACGTAGCCGCGCTCTGCCAGTTCATGCGCATAATGCAGAGAGGGCTGCCCGGCGAGACCGGCAGGCTCATCCTTTCCGGCAGGGATGGTTTGGTGGAGACACAGCATCGCAGGGGCACCGCCAGTGGGAGGCAGTTCATGCGGAATCAAGAGCCAGGCAGGCACCTGGTCGCCGACTTCAGGGGTGAAGCGCACTTTGCGCCGCAAATACTTCGCGGTTTTCTCCTCTGAAAGGGTTTCGACATTCAACGGCGTCCAGCGCCCGGTATCGTGCAATGCACCCATAACCTGCTGCATGTTGGCCTTGATGTGGGAGACCCGGGTGGCCCAGTCAGCAGGGGTTTTTACAGGGCGCAGGGCTCCTGTGGCATCGTCGCGGACGACAAGTAGATCCGAGTGATCAGGATAATCGACCGCCGCTGGTATAGGCAGGGTTTGTGCCCCGGTGGCGAGAAATTGCTTGGGCATGACCGCATGCACTGCACTGATGATGCGCTCTTCCACATCTGGCGCGAATTTCGTGGGGCGGTCGTAATAGACCATCGCACCCGCGCCTTCGTAGCCGCCCTCATCCAAAACCCGACGGGACGGGACGTAACAAGGCACATCGTTGGCGTAGCCATTCAACCACATGCGCGGACGGTCAAATTCACGCTTGATCCGGAGCGAATAATCCACGGTTATCTCGCCGGGAAGAAAAAGCATCGCCATGCCCTCTCCAAAACTCCAGCGCTGCACGAGATAAGGGAGCTGCGTTGGGATTTTCTCTCCATGATCAAGCCTCGCGAGGTTTTTCCTGGCATGATAAGCAATCGCAGGAGTCTTGGAGGAAGCGAGCCCCTGCCACTGGTCGAGCGTCGGCAGTTTGTCAAAAGCGAGGTGGATTTGTTTCGACTGGCAGTCCAGGGGGCCATCCAGCGGCTTGAGTTCGCCCCGGGCAAGCCGTTTGGCCTCAGCCCCGAGGTCTTCGCCATATTTTTTCACCAGCTCCATGGTGCGCCGGGGATGGGGATTCTGATCAGCACCACAACCGAGTGCAGTAAGGGCGATGGCACCTGGAAACTCCCTTTGCAGGGCCTCCTGCGCGACCCCGGCCCAATCGCCATGGATCTCGTCGATGCCGATCGTGGTGCAATGGCAGGCGTAGCTGGTGAAAATCGCGCGGACTTTGCCTTCGGCATCGGTGGCACGCAGGACGGGCAAATCGTGATCAACTGGTTTGAGCGGGAAACTACGCCGGTTCGCCGCAAAACCGACTTTGCCCACTCCCCAGGCCAGGGTAGCTGGTTTCCGGTCCGCGAGAGCCTCCAGCGCGACTTTTTCAAGATGGTCAGTTAATTCCCGCGTGTAGCGTTCGATGGCGAGCAGGTGCTCCGGCGGGATGTCCCGGCCAAAAAGGTTGGGCAGGATGCCGATGAGCATCGGGGCGCAGTGGGTATGGCTGGAGCAGATCGCGAAGCTCGCGTCGCGGACCTTCGTATTTGTGACGAGACGCCGTAGGACCTCTTCCCTCATGGCCGCTGGCACTCCACAGTTATCAACCGTCAGTAGTAGAGCCGGGCCTTCCTCATCCGTGCCAATGGCCAGCGCCTTGGCAAAAATGTGTTGGGCGACGCCCGTGCTTGGCAGGAGGCGGCTCCCGTAGCCGCTGAGCCGGACCGGATAGTCCGGCGTGATATCCACCGCCGCCGCCCCAACTTGCCGCATGGTATCCGCCGCTACATTGGCCAGTGGTAAAAAAAAGCAGAGCAAAAAACATGTCACCAGAGACTGGATTATCATTCGTTTGCCGGGTCGCCCATAAAGGTTAACTATTGTAACGAATTGGGGCGGTATGGTCTCAGAACAACTGACAATTCCTGCCAGCACAGTAAAGATAAAACGTTCCATTCACAACCAAGAGACACCCCTCCTGGTTAGTGGTCTATCAAAAAATCAGACGATTTACACCTGATTAAAGCCCACTCAGTCAAACGGAATTGGCATGGGACGAGCGAGCCTGACCCTCTGGACAGCCGTTTCTTCAAAGGGCGACACTCCAAGTTCGGGACGCGCAATAGGGAGCCCATTTTTACCGAGTTCCGCCTCTGCCTCATCGGGCCCCACCGGCAGGGCCACCAAAGTCTGGATTGGTTTTACTGCGTTGTAGGGGTCTTCACCCAGAATGGTTTGTGAAACCGGCATAACCGGCTCCACCGTAGAATATTGCAATAAATTCGTAGTCTTAATCTTACCGCGATCTGGCCTATCTCTGAGCAAGCGATGTAAAATACCACCGCTGGCATGGATGTGACAAATCGAATTTAAATCAGTGCCCGGACGAAGATACTCCACATAGGTGTTGCGGACCTGGGTGGAAACTCCATCTTCACCCTGCACCGTTTCATAACAATGATCACAGGCGATTTCTCCTGATTTTACACAGATTTCATGCTTTTCAGCATCCACTGGAGGCTCGAACTTTTGAGGATCGGTCACTTTAGCCGCCGCATTCATAACTTTTGTCCAGGCAGGGAGAACCGTATCCGAACTAAATGCACCTTCATAAATTTTCTTTGGCTGATCAAAACCTACCCAGGCGACACAAGTCACTTCTGTGGTATATCCAGCAAACCAGTTGTCGGTGAAATTATATTCAGTTCCAGTCTTTCCGGCCACTGGATAATTCCCCAAGCCATATTTTTCCCGGGCTTTCCGGGCGGTGCCGTTTTCAAAACTATCAGCCAGGATGCTTGTTACCTGATAAGCAGTGTATCGGTCAATAGCGCTATTTTTCGCCAGGTTCATGGTGGGGGTGTAAATGATATTCCCCATGGCATCCCGGATATTTGAAATAATATGGGTTTTCTCCGGTTTTGATCCTTCGTTCGGGAAAACCGTGTAGGCCAGAGCCATATCCGCTATGGATGCTTCGTTTCGGCCAAGCAAAGTGGCATTGAATTTTTTCAAATCTCCCGGGAAAGTAAAACCCGCTCTCTCGGCGACATCCACCACGGTACTGAGACCGGCCATTTCGCCGATCCGGACGGTGGAGGCATTTTTCCCACGGGACAAAGCCTGCCGCGCCGTCATCGTATTTTCGTAGATGTTGTTTGGATCCTCGGTTCCCCATTCTCCAAGAATACCTGCCACGCCGCCAATCATCACCTTTTTGTTGTCGATCGGCATATCGCTAAGTAAGGTACCTGGGAAAAAGCCCTTTTCGAAGGCAGCGGCATAGACAAACGGGGTGAAAGTTGTTCCGGTCCGGTACCGTCCCAAAATGGTGCGATCGAACATGCTGTGATTAAAGTCCCGGCCCCCTACCTGCGCGAGAACGGCACCGGTCTCGTTGTCGATCAAAATCAGGGCTCCCTGAAGGTATTTTGGGGCGTCCAAAACGGCGGAGTTATCATTATTGTCCTTGAACTTTTGCTTAAGATCTTCGTATTCTACATAAGTCTGGCCTTCATAATTAGGATGCTCCTCAATCATGGCAAGCTGATCCTGCATCGCCTGGTTGGCAACGTTCTGCAGCTCACTGTCAATTGTCGTCTCGATGACAAAACCACCGGAATTCACCTCTTCGGCTCCTATCAAATCAATTACTTCCTGCCGTACTTTCTCGTACACATAACCGGACTTTCCCGTTAAAACCTGCTTGTCCACTGCTTTGACCGGAGTTTTCATGGCCCGCTCCATGGTTTCCCGGTCAATGTATCCTTCTTTTCGCATCAACGTGAGCACATAGTCACGGGTCTTCTTACAGGCATCCGGATACTTTCGCGGAGAACGGTAATAGGGGTTACGAATCAATCCAGCGAGGGTTGCCGCTTCGACGATGGTCAAATCTTTGGCTTCTTTTCCAAAATACCCTTCGGAAGCTGCGGCGATGCCATAATATCCACTACCGAAATAAATCCGGTTCAAATAAAGCTCAAGCACTCTCTGTTTATCACCCAACTCTTTCTCAATACGCCGGGCTAGGAAGGCCTCTGTCACCTTACGGCTAACAGTTCGATCACGGAGTTCAAAGGTATTTCTCGCCAACTGCTGGGTAATGGTACTAGCCCCCTGGTTGACCTCTTTAGCCTTAAAGTTCAGATAAACCGCCCGCAAGACCCCTTTGTAGTCGACGCCATCGTGAGAGTAAAAAGCGCCATCTTCCGCAGCGATCAAAGCGTTGATAAAATGATCCGAAACCTCATCAACCGAGATGGGACGACGGTTTTGAACAAAAATTCGTCCCAATTCCTGTCCATTCCGGTCGACAATCCGACTGGCCACTTCCAGTTGCTCCAAGTCTTTCAGGTTAAAAGTTTGGGCTAAATCGTAGCGGGGTTTGCAGTAAAGGTAGGCGCCGACGAGACCAATCACGGCAACCGTGAGTCCCATCACCAAAATGAACCCGAAAAATTTAAACCAGCCAACAAGAATGCGCCGTTTGCGGGCACGTCTCTCGATTTCCTGGCTAAGTGTGGGCAAATCCAAATCCCTTCTACTTTCCTTCAGAAGCGGTGATTGCACCGGCCTTCGGGATTGCTTGGGATCTTCAAAAATGTCATCAAGGTCAGACACGGCTTAAGAATTTTGGATTTTAATGGATTGAAGGATACACTAATCCTGTGAACCATTTCGTAAAAAACAGCCCGGGATTCCTAAATGATGATACGACGCTTTCTGAAAATATCTTTCAATGTTTAACAAAAAATGCCAACTGCAATTTACGTTTTGACGAGTTTATGCAACTCGCACTTTACCACCCTCAACACGGATACTACTCCTCACCACTTGGAAAAAAGATCGGTCGACATGGGGATTTTTTCACGAGTGTTGCCGTTGGAGACACTTTCGGCCTGGTCCTGAGTCACGCGATCGAAGAAAAATGTACGATTCTCTGCCCGACCAATGATCG
>JBGSJM010000285.1:0-24642 GCA_041742015.1 Verrucomicrobiales bacterium
CAGGCCGAAGCGACCAGGCGGGAATTGGGGGTGGGAGAACCCTGCCATTTTACGGGCCCCTTTCTTCGTCGGCTCACCGCCGAGCAGATTTGGGATTCCATCGTCACCCTGGTGCACCCCACGCCTGATCTGCCACGCGCCCGCCGGGTGGAAACGGCCACGGAGGAGCGGATCGCGTATCGGCGTAAATTAAGCGACGCGCTTGATACTTTGACTTCTCAGGAGCTGTTCGACGGAGCCATGAAGGCATCCCGTGCCTACGAAACCATCTCGGCCCGAGCCCTGGTCTTGCGCACCGAGCACGCAGCAGCCATCAAGGCAAAAAACAAGCCGCTCATCGAGAAGTTCAGCAATGAGATCCGGGCACTGGAGTTCACCGCTCGTTCTTCGGTAAATGATCACCTCGTGGTACCTGCCGTCGCCCGGCTTTACACCCGGGTCACTGGCAAAGAGGCCCCACCACCGATCCTGACTGATACCGGGGCGGACGGCTCCAGCATGATGATGAATGCCAAAAAGGCAGGCCAGCAGCGCCCCTACATCCCCGTGCCGGGATATGAACTGGATGATGCTGCGCAGCGCGAGGAAGCGGCCCGTGAAAGCGAGCGGGAGGCGATCTACCGGGAAGAGGCGAGGCGCTTTGGGATTCCCGATGGCGACCTGGAGAGCTATCTGGCAGCGCGGCGGGGCCGCGCCCGCGAATGGGTGCGGGCCGCTGATCTGGAATCCCCCGCACCGAGGGGCCATTATTTGCGGGAGTTCGGCCAGAGCGACCGAGTCCTGATTGAAAACGCCAATGCGGAGGCCACCATGCCGCAGGCGCTCGTCTTGATGAACAGCCCGCTGGTCAGGCAGATTTTGTCTCCTTATACTCAGCTAAAGCTTGGACTGGACGCCGCTGCGACTCCGGAGGCCCAAGCGGCAGCCGCCTACCTGACGATCCTGTCCCGCAGGCCGACAGCCAGAGAAATGGCCGTCTGGCTCAAAGCCAAAGAATCGGGGCTGGATCATATTGAGGATCTTATTTTTGCCCTGATCAACTCACGCCAGTTTCTCTTTGTCAAATGACCACACTTCAATCTGCCCTGCTGCGCTCCACAGAACTCTCCCGGCGAGACTTTGCCGCCCGCACTGCCCGGTCATTGCTGGGAGTGGGGCTGGTACCGGGTTTTCTGGAGGCTTCGACCATGCAGGGAAGCCAGGTAGCCACGGCCCGACAGGTCATCTATCTTTACATGGCGGGCGGCCAGAGCCAGTTGGATACCTGGGATGTCAAGGAAGGCGTGGCGACTGCGGGCCCGGTCAAGCCGATCTCGACCAGCGCAGACGATATCCGGATTTCGGAGTATCTGCCACGCTCGGCCCGGCAAATGCACCATGTGGCGGTGATTAATTCCCTGAGTTCCACCCAGGGTGCCCATGAGCAGGGAAATTACTATATGCACACCAGCTATGCGCTGCGCGGCACGATCCGCCACCCCGCGATGGGTGCCTGGCTGAATATCTTCCAGCCCGGCTCGGGTCACGACACCCTGCCAAACTACATTTATGTGGGGAATGACAGTCAGCATCCCGGAGCGGGATTTTTCCCGGCCGTTCACAGTCCCCTGTTCGTTAACAATCCTGAGAACGGAATCAAGAATGTCATCCGGCAGTCCAACTTGAGTGAGGGTCGCCTTGAAAAGCGCCTCGCCCTGTCCGCTGATCTGGACAGCGAATTTGCCTCGAATTATCCGCATCGGAAAGTCAAAGCCTACGCCGAAATGTATGACGGAGCGATCCAGATGATGAAAAGCAAAGACTTGAAGGCCTTTGATCTGACTGAGGAGAGCCCCGACACCCGCAAATCTTATGGGGACGATCCTTTTGGCCAGGGTTGTCTGCTGGCGAGACGGCTCGTGGAGCGCGGAGTGCGCTTCGTGGAGGTTTCCCTGGGAGGCTGGGACACCCACAGCGCCCATTTTGTACAGACACCGGATCTCTGCACTACCTTTGACAAGGCGTTTGCCACTTTGCTTGGTGATCTGGATCAACGGGGGCTGCTGGCGGAGACTCTGGTGGTCGTAGCGACCGAGTTTGGACGCACACCTGACATCAATAAAAATGTGGGCCGTGACCATTATCCCCAAGCCTTTTCTGCGGTGCTCGCCGGAGGAGGGATCCGCGGGGGGCAGGTTTTTGGAAAAACTGATCGGGAAGGCAGGGAGATCACCGACGGCAAGGTTGATGTGCCAGCTCTAAATGCCACGATCGCCCACGCGCTGGGACTGCCGTTGGATCAGATTCTCTATTCGCCCGGCAAACGGCCTTTTACGGTGGCGGACAAGGGGCGTCCCCTGCTTTCTCTATTTGCCTGAGGAAAACAAACCAGTTTAAATGAGATTTGCAACAGCCCAATCGATGCGCCTGACGGTGTTAAGTTTGCTTCTCGGTGTAGTGGTGGTTGGGAGGCTAAGCATGGACCCGCTATTTAGCAGCGAACGACTCAAAGAGGCCAGGGAACGGATCGAGGCTGATCTAAAAAATGAACTAAAGGACGCCGGGTTGAAGTATGGCTCACCAGTTTTTGTGCGGGTGCTGAAGGAGGAGAACAATCTAGAGATATGGGTGGAAGTATCCAAAGGCAAAGAATGGAAACAGTTTCGAAAATGGCCTATCGCGAACTATTCCGGCACCTTGGGGCCAAAGTTGAAAGAAGGGGATTGGCAGGCTCCCGAGGGCTTTTACGAGGTGGGTATAAAGCAGCTCAATCCGAATAGTGATTTCCATTTGTCATTTGATATCGGTTATCCCAACACCTATGATCGATATCACGGGAGAACAGGTAGCTACATCATGGTTCATGGTGGCGAGGTTAGTGTCGGGTGTTTTGCGATGACTGATCCGGTGATCGAAGAAATCTATCTACTGGTTGAGGCGGCACTGAAAATTGGGCGACAGAAGGTGGTGCCGATCCATATTTTTCCGTTTCGGATGACGGAGGAAAAACTGGCCGCGGCAGAGGCTGAATATCCGAAGTGTGGTGAATTTTGGAAAAAAGAATTATTATCTGGCTACGAAAAGTTTGAGAAAACCAGGATACCACCCAGGATGATAGTAAAAGCAGGGCACTATCGGTTGAGTAAGTGACTGTACCCTGTTGAATCGCCGACTGTACCCTGTTGAATGAGGTTGTTTTGAACAGGGGGCGATCAGACGTGAAACATGAATCCGGGTTTATCATCTGCCTCCATAGCTTATTTATTGCTTAACTGTTAATTTGTGTAAAATATAAGCCTCAAATATGACTATAAGTTCTTCGACTTTTTTCGCTCGTATCGCAGCTGAATTAAAACTTCGTCCCGATCAAGTGGCGGCCGTCGCCGGTTTGTTGGAAGAAGGTGGCACCGTCCCCTTCATCGCCCGTTACCGGAAGGAGGCGACCGGCTCTCTGGATGAGGTGGCCATTACCGCAATCCGCGACCGACTCGAACAGCTCCAGGAGCTGGAAAAACGCCGTTCGGCAATCATCAAGTCATTGAAAGAGCGCAATTTACTCGAAGCTGGCTTGGAACGAAAAATCCTCGCTGCGGATTCGCTGACAGTGCTGGAGGATCTCTACGCCCCCCATAAGCCAAAGCGCCGCACCCGCGCCACGATTGCCAAGGAACAGGGCCTGGAGCCGCTCGCCGAGCTTCTCCTGACCAAGCCATCGGCCAATTTTATGGAGGAGGCGAAAAAATATCTCTCGGAAGAATTGGAGGTTTCCAATATCGAAGAAGCCCTTGCTGGAGCGCGAGACATCATCGCAGAACAGGTCGCTGAACATCCAGAATCCCGCGCTGCGGTCAGGAAGGTATACGAGACCTCTTCCCGGATTGCCGCAGGAGTTGTCGCCAAGAAAAAAGACGATCCCGAGGCTGCCAAGTATCGCGATTACTTCGAATTTAACGAATCACTCGACAAAATCCCCTCCCACCGCCTCCTCGCGATTCGCCGGGGGGAAAGTGAGGGCTTTCTCAAGTTGGGTATTACTGCTCCAGAAGACCAGGGCATCCGTGCCGCCAGTCGCGAGTTTCTGTCCGGTCAGACCTCGGATCAAGTCCACATGGCGATTGAGGATGGCTGCAAACGGCTCCTTTTTCCCAGCCTGGAAACCGAAATGCGCTCCGCCTCGCGGAGACGGGCTGATGAAGAGGCGGTTCGAGTGTTTTCCAGCAACCTCCGCGAACTGCTCCTCGCTTCACCTCTTGGACAAAAGCGCACTCTGGCGATCGATCCCGGTTTCCGGACCGGTTGTAAAGTGGTGTGTCTAGATGCCCAGGGCAAACTTCTCCACAACGATGTCATCTACCTGGTTGGCTCCGAGCGCCAACAGCGGGATGCTATTTCCACCATTAAGACCTTTGTCGAGAAATTCAAAATCGAGGCCATCGCCATCGGCAATGGAACCGGGAGTCGCGAAACGGAAAAATTCGTCAAGGCGCTGGGATTCCCGAAAGCCATCCAGGTCGTGATGGTTAATGAAAGCGGGGCCTCCATCTATTCTGCCTCGGAAGCAGCCCGGAATGAGTTTCCGGATCATGACATCACCGTGCGCGGTGCCGTTTCGATTGGTCGGCGCCTCATGGATCCGTTGGCGGAACTCGTGAAAATCGATCCCAAATCCATCGGGGTCGGCCAGTATCAGCACGATGTGGATCAAAACCTATTGAAAACCGCCCTTGATGACACCGTGGAAAGTTGCGTAAACGCCGTTGGAGTCGAGGTTAATACCGCCTCTGCTGAGTTGCTTTCCCGGGTCGCAGGCCTGAACAAGGCCATCGCCGAAAACATCGTTGCCTATCGGGATGAAAATGGTCCTTTTACTTCCCGGGCGCAGTTGAAAAAGGTGCCCCGACTCGGAGCCAAAGCTTTTGAGCAGGCCGCCGGATTCCTCCGGATCCGAAATGCGAAAAATCCGCTCGATTCCAGTGGCGTCCACCCGGAGCGTTATTCGGTGGTCGAGGAAATGGCTAAAAATCTCGGCTGCAAAATCGAGGATCTTTTGACCACCGAACAACTTCGCAACCGCATCAATCTCAAAGACTACGTAAAGGGTGATGTTGGAATGCCCACGCTGAAAGACATCCTCGCTGAGTTGGCCCGTCCCGGACGCGATCCCCGAGAGCAGTTTGAGGCGGTTGAATTTGCCGAGGGCATCGAAAAACCAAGTGATTTGAAGGTGGGCATGAAGCTTACCGGCATTGTCACCAACGTAACGGCCTTTGGAGCCTTCGTCGATGTCGGCGTCCACCAGGATGGGCTCGTCCACATCAGCCAGCTCGCCGACCAATACGTGAGCGATCCGTCCGAGGTCGTAAAAGTGGGCCAAAAAGTGCAGGTCACCGTCACCGAAGTGGATCTTGCCCGCAACCGCATCGCCCTGAGCATGAAAGCAGCTCCCTTGGGGGATGGTGCCCAGCAGCGCGGCGGCAGGCAGAGTTCAAACTCACCCACCTCATCAGGAGGGGGTGCCCGCAAAAACCAGCCCCAGAGCAATCAATCTTCCGGCAACGATTGGTTTTCAGCAGCGTTGGAAAAGGGTAAGAAGTGATGGAGTCATGGAGAGCATAACTCCAACACTCCTACCGATCACTCCACTACACCTTGGGTTCCCAGCCGGGGCGGTATTCCCGCTTCACCAGCTTGGTGGCCGCTTCATTGTCGGTTGACTTCATATTGGGTCCGTCCCACTGGATGGGGCGGCCTTCTCCGATGTTTTGAGCGATACAACCCAGCAAAATCACTTCAGTGAGGTAGGCTGAAATCTCAAAATTCGAGTAGGCCGGGGTGCCGTCTTTCATCATGTCAAACCATTCTTTGACGTGTCCCTGGGAGCGAGGGATCGTTTGCGGAATTGCTTTACAGGCTTCGTGCTGGTCACCTGCGACATACATTTTATCTTCGTTCCGTTTCAGGAAAAAGGATCTTCCGTAATCGTCGCCAGAATAAAGTTCTCCTTGATCGCCAATAATAAGAGCACCACTAGTGGGGAATTTGTCCTGTGAGGCCACCACATGTTTGGTCAGGTCGGGGTAGGGACGGATCGGCCAGAAATCCTTGCCGGGTTTGCCTTCATACCAGAAGAACTTCAGGGCAGGCCAGTCTTCCCGTGCAGGGAAATCAAACCGAATCCGTGAACTAAGTGGGTAGGTTTCCGGATATTCCCGCGATGAAAATTCGCACTCGATCCGCTCCGGATAACCAAGTTTCAAAGCCCGGAAAGGCATGTTTACCGTGTGACAGGCCATATCACCCAGCGCACCGGTTCCGAAGTCCTTCCAACCGCGCCACTTGAAAGTGTGATAGACGTTTGATTTGAAAGGGCGGGGTTGCGCTGGTCCCAGCCAAAGATCCCAATCAATATTCTCCGGGATAGGATCCTCACCCTCCGGGCGGTTCAGGCCCTGAGGCCAGATGGGGCGGTTTGTCCATACGTGAAGTTCCAGCGGTTTGCCAATCACTCCCCCATGGATCACTTCCACCGAGCGGCGCAGACCGTCTTCAGCACTTCCCTGGTTGCCCATTTGGGTGGCAAGCTTTTTGTCGCGGGCCAGTTCCCGCATCATCCTGGCCTCCCAGACTGTCTGGGTCAGTGGCTTTTGCACAAAAGCGTGTTTGCCCAGTTGCATCGCGGTGATTCCGGCAACCCCGTGGCAGTGATCAGGAGTGGAAACCGTGACGGCATCAATTTCGCCAGCCATCTTTTCGAACATTTTGCGAAAATCCTGGAATTTCGCAGCATTGGGAAATTTTTCGGCTTTTTTAGCCAGGATATTGGTATCCACATCGCAAAGGGCGACGATTTCCCCGCCCTCAGCGGCAGCGTTGTCAGTATCACTACTGCCTTTTCCGCCCACTCCGATACAGGCAATCCGGATTTTGGAATTGAGATTCTGACCGCGAACAATCGCGGGAAATCCCAAAACTGCTCCGGTTGCGGTTAGGCCTGATTTTTGCAGAAATCTCCGGCGTGATGTTCCAGTCTTTTTTGGTTCTTTCATAGTTTTAATCAATAAGCGTGAATTCTATCGGGGCCAACTTACGCAACCAAGCACAAAAAAATCTTTTCTGGTAAGAAGTTAAATGGTTGTATGGCGGCGGGCCATGACCCGCTTGGCGATTTCGTCTCCGATGGCACCGGCAAGAATAACCGTTCCCACCACTGCCAGTTCGATGGTCTGGGGGATTTCGTCGACGAGGACGATCATATTTCGCAGGACCTGAATCAGAGCGGTGCCGACAATGATACCCGTGATAGTGCCCGAACCACCCCGAAGGCTGCAACCGCCAAGCACGGCGGCGGCAATGGCATAAACCTCGTAAAAATTGCCAAAATCAACTGGCTGGGCCGAGTTGTTGTCGAGAATAAATAGCAAACCGCCCAGGCCTGCCAGGCCGGAGCAGAGAATGTAGGCTCCGATTTTAACCCGGTTGGTGTTGATGCCGCTAAATTTGGCGGCTTCCTCATTGTTGCCCAAGGCGAGCAAATGCATTCCGAACACAGTTTTGTTCAAGAGGATGCTGGCGGCGATGACGATGACAATAAAGATCAGAGTGGGAATGGGAATGCCAAAGGTGGAGGTAATGGGAATTTCCCCATTGGCGAGGAAGCGGAGGCCTTTTAACTCACTGCCAAAACCGGCAGACTGGTCTTTGGTGAAGCCCCGGGTCACCCCCCGATAAATCATCAGCCCACAAAGGGTTACGATAAATGGCTGGAGATTCATTTTTGTGACGAGGAGACCGTGAGCCAGACCAATCAAAATCGGCGTTAGGATGACAATCGGGATGCAGATCCAGAGCGGCCAGCCGAGATGAACCGCGATCCAGGGAAAACCGACCCCAACCAGACAGACCACAGAACCGAGTGACAAATCAATTCCACCTGTGATGATGACAAAGGCTGCTCCAACCCCCAAAATGCCATAAAGCGAGGTGCGGCGAATCAAATTTTCGTGATTAAAACCAGTCATAAAACTGGTGCGCCCCGGCAGCAGATCACTAAAAATCCAAGTTGCCAAGTAGACCACAAATAGCAGGACCAGAATACCGAGGATGCGTTTCATAACCAGAAATCAACCGCATCGTTGTAGCGGGCTCCTGGACTTTTGTCAATTTTACAATGAACGGCGTCGCATCACTCGATCACTCCAACCCGTTAATGCATACTGATGCCAGGTATGCTGCCGGTGGAGACGATTCTTTCGCGATCAAGTTTCAGGTCAAAAATATCCACTTCGTTGCCATTTAGGCCTCGCTCAGTGCCCCCACGCGTGCCGAAAGCAAGGTGGCGGGAACGGGAGGTGTCATACCCGAGATAAATCATGACGTCGGTCAGCTTCTGGGAATCGGTATCTCCCCAAAAGATCAAGTTGCCTGGGTAGAGATGGTTGGTGAGTTCCAAAACAGACGGTCTGTTAGGAAACTCGCGCAGCAAGTTGTTTACCCGGATCCAGTTGCTCAGGTCAGCAGTGGAGCGGGGCACCCCCTGGACACCGATTTCGTTAAGCAGATATTGCACCGCTCCGGGGGAGTCCAGACCACCAAAAGCCGGGTGGCTGCGACCAAAGCGATAAGGCACCCCCTGGCGGGCCAAAAGGTGGGCGGAAGTGCGCAAAATCGTCAAACTCGGGCCGGAACTTGATTGAGGCGGGGCGATGCTCGGGATGTTGGCAACAACAGTTGGCGTTGGAACTACTGGTTTGGCCTGGATCAAAGGCGTGGCAGGCCGGATCACCTCGGTCCGGGGGAATTGATTGACCGCTGGCGGGGTCACTACAGGACGAGTTGGCGGCGTGACGACAACCGCCACGGGAACCTGCGGGGCGGTCTGGGGAGCCTTGACCGGGGGAATGTATGGTTTTGGCGCGTCGATTCTAACCGGCTTGGTCGGGGCAGACGGAGTTGTTACGACTATTGGAGGAGTCTTTAACGTTGGCCTGGCGGGAGTTTGAACAACAGGTTTTGGAATTGAAGGAGCCGTTACAACAGGCTTCTGAATTGGGGGGGGAGCGATCACTGGTTTGGGAGTGGGGGCTGGACGAGTCACAATGACCTCTGGCCGGGCGGGAATTGGTGGTGGCGCGATCACCTCCATTTTCGGAACAGGTGGAGTCACAATTACTTGAGGCGCAGGTTCGGGTTCCGGCTTTAGCTTGATTCTGGTAAGTGGTTGATTGGATGAGATTTCCGGATAAGGCGCATAGGTTGTCTCCTCATTTCTTACTCGCAGGGGTTCTTTAATCATGATCGGAGTGTCCACTGCCTTGTAGAGTGGATCACCTCCCGGGCTCTGAGCGTTTGCGACGCCCGAGACCAGCCAGATGGTCTGAATCAAAGTAAGCGAAAAGATGTTAAGGTATTTCATGCAGCGTTCCTATGGTTTGTGGTGGCGGTTACGAATTACGACGAATTGGAGAGTCGATTAGTCGTTTTTTCGAAATTCAATCCAGAAACAGAACGGTTGAACCCGGCAAATCCTTAATAAAATGGATCTTAATGTTGCTGTTAGCGTGATCGAGTCCCCGCTGCCCCGTCGGGCTGTAGCGGTGGCGTCCCGCCGCCGATTATCCCGCATTGATAAAGCGACGGCTCCCCTACCCCTATCGGTCGGACAGTGATCGTGTTACCGTTACTTCATGCACCAGATCGCATTGCCCAGCCGGATGACGAGGCGTCCCCGGGCGGGAACGATGCTTGATCGGTTTCGGGCATCGGGGTCCAGCCCCAGGATGGTGGAATGAAGGAACTCCGGGGTCGGTCCAGTCTTGTAAATAAAGACTTCGCCGGTCAAGGAGATCAAAAAAAGTTTCCCGTCAGCCGCTGTGGGCGAAGCTTCAAAGTTTGAGCGGGACGGGATCACTTCGCTCCACTCCACGTTGCCGGAAAACGGAGACACACAACTGAGAATTTTTTTGCGGCCATTTAGAAAATAGAAAAATTTTTCGTAGTAAACCGGGGTGGGGATGTCGGTGGCCAGGCTTTCCGATTTGCTTTTCCATTTGACATCGCCTTGGGGAATGGTGCCGGATTTTCCGGCAAAAAAGGTGTAAACCGGCTGATCCTGTGGCGCACAGACCGCGATCATATCATCGCCATAAACCGGCGAGGCGATCGTCCGCCAACCCGTCGCGCGATTGGGATTCCACGAACTCCAGCGCCAGAGTTCCGTGCCATTTTCCGGATGGTGTCCCGTGATTCCATCCGCCCCGGCGATGAGGATTTCTCTGCGCCCTTCGTGATTGATCGGGGTGGGAGTGGAGTAGGCTTCAAGAGACTCGCCCAGGGCATTCGATTGCCGATTGTGAATCCATTTTTGCTCTCCGGTTTCGGGATGCAAAGCCAGTAAAAAAGAAGCCCGCCCCGGATTGATATCGTCCGCTGATTCGTTGCGCTGCAAGACCTGCAGATACAGCACATTTTCGAAAAGAATGGGACTGCTGGAATAGGTCCATTTCAGGGCAAATTGACCAAACTCGCTTGGGAGGTTTTTTGACCAGAGCCGCTTCCCGCCAAAATCATAGGCCACGAGATCCCCGGCTCCACTCATAAAAATGACGAGTTTGCCATCAGTCGCCGGTGATGGAGCAGCCATATCCGAGCGGCGATCATGTCTTGGGGCTTGGCTGAAAGTATCCGCCCACTCGATTTTGCCGGTCGAAAGATTCACTTTGCAGGCGATGACTGCGTCGCTGGTTTTGTTCAGGGTGGTGACAAAAACAGCATCCTCCCAAACCGCCGGGGTGGATGAGCCGGGGCCTTCCAGATCGGTTTTCCACGCGATGTGGGCCGTCTTGGAAATGACTAGGGGCAGGTCTTTTTCCGAGTTTGAGCCGTCAAAATTCGCACCGCGAAAACACGGCCAATCTCCGGCCAGAGCTGCTGGTCCCGCCCACAGGGCAAGGACCAAAATGCCAGACCGGATCACCCTCTGGATCGTTCCAAAGGGAAGGGGGACTTTCAGTGGGAAAATCACCCGACCATCTTGAATCGAACCTGTCGAAAAGACAAGACCCAATGGTTTAATTACCTGCGGATCTCGCCGGACGCCGTCTACTCCGAGGCCGGTTTGACGAAGAAGTTTCCTGCCTCCCGGGGCGCGGTGTCTGACCTGATTCGCTTCGGCGGTTTCCTTGATTCCGATTGCCTCCCCCCGCTGTTTTTTTAGGCTGGGCACTCCGGGATTTCATCACCTCATCGCTGTGATAATCGTGATTCAAAGTCACTGGCACTTCTCGACCGAGGAGTTTTTCGATATCCCGGAGGAGATCCCGGTCGGTTTCATCGCAAAAGGAAATCGCTCGTCCATCGCGCCCGGCCCGGGCGGTTCGTCCGATCCGGTGGACATAGGTCTCCGCTTCCACCGGGAGATCATAGTTGATCACGTGGCTCACCCCATCGATATCGATCCCGCGTGCGGCCACATCGGTGGCCACCAGCACGTCGATTTCGCCTGCCTTGAAGCCGTCCAGCGCCCGGGTTCTTGCACCCTGGCTCTTGTTGCCGTGGATGGCGGCAGCGCTGATCCTGGATTGCTCCAGTCTTTTGACGACCCGGTTGGCGACGTGTTTCATCTGGGTAAAAACAATGGTTTTGCCCGAGGTTTGTGCCTTAAGTGTATCCGTAAGCAATTTGTCCTTGTCGTTTTTGGTGACAAAAAGCAGCTCCTGGGTGATGCGTTCCACGGTAGGTTGTTCCGGGGCGATTTCGATCCGTGCCGGGTTCTGAACCATGGTGGCGGCCAGATCCAGCATGGGTTTGGGCATTGTCGCCGAAAAAAACAGGGTTTGTCTTTTGGCCGGAATCACCTTTAACACCTTCTTGATATCGTGAATAAAGCCCATGTCCAGCATGCGGTCGACCTCATCCAGGACGAAGATTTCGACCTCGTTGAGAAACACGAATTTCTGGTTCATCAAATCAAGGAGTCGGCCCGGAGTGGCCACTAAAATATCAACTCCCCGGTTCAGCGCGGAGACCTGCCGGGCTTGTTTGACGCCGCCGAAAATGACGGTGTGAGTGATCGGGAGATATTTGGAATAAGTCTCGATGCTGGCCCCGATTTGCGCAGCCAGTTCACGGGTCGGTGCGAGAATGAGCGCCCGTGGGGTGTTGCCACGGGGGTGTTTGCTGTTTCCGGCGAGCCGCTGCAGGAGAGGCAGGGTGAAAGCAGCAGTTTTCCCAGTTCCGGTTTGGGCTGAACCCACCAAATCGCGGCCACTGGCAATTAGCGGTATCGCCTCTGTTTGAATGGGGGTGGGAATGTCGTAACCCGCGTCGCGGATGGCTTTTTGCAAGGGTAATATCAGGTTACCAAAAGTGTCTGATTGGCTGTCGTTTTTCATTATGAATCGAGCCCGAAGTTAATTTAAAAGAATCAAAAACTTCCGGACTCTGGAAGGAGATGAGTTTGCCAGAATGGCGGGGAATCGAACAAAGGGAGGTTTGAGAAGTTATTGACTCCCCTTGGTAGAACGACGGGAAGATGGGGGCATGTCAAATAAAAGCAAGCTAAATAATGTGATTCCAAGTTGACCGATTGGCATTATTCCATTATAAGTCCCGCCCGTTAAAATAGGCAGATTTGGAAGATGAGAACGAAACATAAATACGTCAAAACAAACAAGACTCGTCCGCGCAAAAGTGCGGGAGCAAGGCGTCGTCGCCAGCTTGAGCAGAAAAAGCGGCTGATAGCTTTGGGCTTCGACGAGGCCACTGCCAACAAGATGAATCCCAGAGAGATCCTCGACAAAGTCAGGTTTCCGAAAAAAGTGACCAAAGAGTTGGCTGCTGCTGCGGCGAAAAAGTAGCACCATCCTTTTTTTTAATTTCTTTAACGCTGAAACTCAGTGAACCTCAGGGATCACTGGGTTTTTTTGTGCCCGCGCTGAAAACAAGCCCCTGCCTGGAATGTAGCCGATTCAACAGGGTACAGTCGGCCATCTAACAGGGTATGATTTCGATGTCCCACTCAACTGTGATGGTCGATCATCATTTCCCAAAAATACCGGAATCAGCTTCGAAAAGACTTGCCCTGAAGTAAAAATCAGATCATTTTTCACGGACAACAAACCTAAACACAACCAATGAAAACCATGAACCGACGCGATGCCATCAAAACCACGCTGCTCACTGGGGCGGCCCTTTTTACCACCAAATCAGGCTTTGCTGCTGACGCGGCTCCAACTGGTCCCTTTTCGCTACCGCCACTAGGCTACGCGTTTGATGCGTTGGAGCCTTTCATCGACGCCAAAACGATGGAAATCCATCATGGCCGTCACCACAATGCCTACGTGGACAATCTTAATAAAGCCCTCGCAAAAGCCCCTGCGCCCGTTGCCGCTCTCACCATTGAAGCCATTTTGAAAGACCTCAGCGCCGTGCCGGAGGACATTCGAACCACAGTCCGCAACAACGGTGGAGGTCATCACAACCACTCGCTCTTTTGGGAGACACTGCGCAAAAACGAGGGAGGCAAACCGGTCGGTGATCTTGCAAAATCCATCGACGCCACCTTTACCAGTTACGAAGCTTTTCAAAAGCAATTTGCCGAAGCAGCCACTAAAGTCTTTGGCAGCGGCTGGGCTTGGCTAGTCGCTGATTCCTCGAAAAAACTCAGCATCATCTCAACGCCCAACCAAGATTCGCCGCTCTCGCAAAATCTCACACCCTTGCTGGGCATTGATGTCTGGGAACATGCCTATTATTTGAAATACCAAAACAAGCGTGCCGACTACATCGCTGCGTTTTGGAACGTCATCGACTGGGAAAAAGTAGGCAGCCGCCTTTCCTGATCCCTGCCCCCGCCTCAACGGGCGGGATTTATCTGCAATACTCTACTCCGTTCAGGCTTTAGGCTCCCTAAAGCCTGATTTTTTTAGTACCACTGTTAATTTTTTCGTGCAATGATGCATCGACGCATCTTGATTGGTTAATATGAGCCTGCACGAAGAACTCAAAAAGGAATTGGAAAAACGCATCATGGTCCTCGATGGAGCGATGGGGACCACGATTCGGGGCTATGGGCTCTCGCAGGCGGACGCCCGGGGGGAGCGCTTCAAAAACAACAAAGAGGACCTGCTCAACAACGGAGACATCCTTTCCCTGACCCGTCCGGATGTCATTGGTGATATTCACCGGCGCTTTCTCGAGGCAGGCTCAGATATCATCGAGACCAATACTTTTTCCGGTACGACTCTCTCTCAGAGCGAGTTTTTCGTGGAAGATCCCCGGAAAAGCGGGAAGGGCCGCAAAGATCCCGAGTTTTTTGACCGTGAAGTCTGCCATAACCAATTTCTGAAAGATCTGACCTGGGAAATTAATTTCGAATCCGCCAAACTATGCCGGGATTGGTGTGATCGGATCGGTAACGAAACCGGGAGAAAACGCTATGTGGCCGGAGCGATCGGCCCGATGACCGTTTCGTTGACCAATTCCCCAGATGCGGAGGATGCGGGCTTTCGAGTGGTGACTTTTGATCAGGTGCGCGACTCGTACAAACACCAGATTCGTGCTCTCATCGCGGGCGGCAGCGATATCATGATGGTCGAAACGATCTTTGATGCACTCAATGCCAAGGCCGCCCTCGTCGCTCTGCGCGAAGTTTACGATGAGGATAAAATCGAGCTGCCAATCATCGTTTCCGCAGCGGTCGGCAGAGGTGGGGAGACTTTGATTTCTGCGCAAAAAGTGGAGGCGCTCTGGAATGCGGTGGCGCACGCCAAACCACTCGCCGTGGGCCTAAACTGCTCGCTGGGACCGGATTTGATGAAGCCGCACCTGGCACATCTCGCCAAGACAGCGGGGACCTTTGTTTCCGCTTATCCGAACGCGGGGATGCCAAATCCACTGGCGCCTACGGGATTTGATCTGCACCCGCCGGATATGGAGCGCTATCTCGGTGAATTCGCCGAGGAGGGCATGGTTAATTTGATCGGGGGCTGCTGCGGAAACACGCCCGAGCACGTCGCCGCGATTGCAAAGGTGGCCGAACGATTTCCGCCGCGCCAAATACCGACCATTCCCGCAGCGATGCGCCTGAGCGGGTCGGATATCTACAACCACGACAAGGGAAAAAATTTCCTCATGATCGGAGAGCGCACCAACGTGGCTGGCTCCCCCCAGTTTCTCAAGCTGGTCAAGGCCAGCAAGCTTGAGGAAGCAGTCGCGGTGGCCCGCCAACAGGTTGAAAACGGAGCCCCGGTGATCGATATCTGTATGGACGAGGGCATGCTCGATGGCGTTGCCATCATGACCCGTTACTTGAAGCTGCTCGCCTCCGAACCGGATGTGGCGGCGGTGCCGATCATGGTGGATTCTTCCAAGTGGGAGATCATCGAGGCAGGCCTGAAGTGCCTCCAGGGCAAGGGAATCGTCAACTCGATCTCTCTAAAAGAGGGCGAGTCGGCCTTTCGTGACAATGCCCGGAAGGTCATGAAATACGGAGCCGCCGTGGTGGTAATGGCCTTTGATGAAAAGGGCCAGGCCGACAGCTATGCGAGCAAAATCCGCATCTGCGAGCGCGCCTATCGAATCCTCGTCGATGAGGTAGGCTTTAATCCGCAGGACATTATTTTTGACCCGAACATTCTCACCGTGGCCACGGGAATGGCGGAGCACAACAACTACGCGGTTGATTTTATCGAAGCAACCCGCTGGATCAAAGCCAATCTGCCCGGTGCCAGAGTCTCGGGCGGGGTTTCCAATATCTCGTTCAGTTTCCGGGGAAATAACATCGTCCGCGAGGCGATGCATGCCTCCTTCCTTTACCATGCGGGCAAGGCCGGCATGGACATGGGGATTGTAAATCCGGGGATGCTGGAGGTTTATGATGAAGTCGAGCCGGAACTCCTCAAACTGGTCGAGGATGTCCTCCTCAACCGGCACGAAGGAGCTACCGAAGCTCTCATCGAATACGCCGAAGCCCTGAAGAACAAAGGAGCGCACACCCGTGACAAGGCGAGCGGCCCTGATCTGAGCTGGCGCCAAGGAACCGTGACCGAACGGATGACCCACGCCCTCGTCAAGGGAATCACCGACTTTATCGAACTCGACACCGAGGAAGCCCGCCAGGCCCTCGGCAAACCGCTCAACGTCATCGAGGGCCCCCTCATGGACGGGATGAAAGTGGTCGGGGAGCTGTTTGGCTCGGGAAAAATGTTTTTGCCCCAGGTCGTAAAAAGCGCCCGGGTCATGAAAAAAGCCGTCGCTTATCTGGAGCCGTATATGCTCGCGGAAAAGAAAGAAGGAGAGGAAGACACCGCCCCGGTTTTTGTGATCGCGACGGTGAAGGGCGACGTACATGACATCGGGAAAAACATCGTCGGTGTGGTCTTGGGGTGTAATGGTTACAAAGTCATCGACCTGGGGGTGATGGTTGATTGCCAACGGATCATGGAAGCGGCGGTGGAGAACAAAGCCAATATCGTGGGGATGAGCGGGCTGATCACGCCGTCGCTTGACGAGATGATTTATAACGTCAAAGAATTCGAGAAAAAAGGCTGGAAGATGCCGATTTTGGTAGGCGGTGCCACCACTTCGCGGGCCCATACCGCGATTAAGATCAGCCAGTTTTACAGTCAACCGGTGGTTCACGTGGGTGATGCCTCCCTCGTCGTTGGGGTTTGCAACAGCCTGCTGTCGGAGAACCTGCGCGAGGGTTTTCTCAAGGAGCACGCCGCGACAGAAATCCGCGAGCGTGAACTCTACGCAGGGAAAGGCTCCACCGCCGTTTATGTGCCTTTTGCGGAGGCCCAGAAGAACAAATATCAGATAGATTGGGACAAAACCGACCTCGCTGTTCCCAGTCAGATTGGGCAGCAGATCTGTGAATCCGTTCCGTTGCAAGAGGTTGTCGAGGTCTTTGATTGGAGCCCATTCTTCCATGCCTGGGAACTGCGCGGAGTTTTCCCTAAAATACTCACTCACAAAGACCATGGCGAAGAAGCCACCAAGCTTTACAACGATGCCCGCCACATCCTTGATGATCTGGTGAAAAACGAGCGCCTGATTTGCCGCGCCACTTGGGGCATCTGGCCGGCCCATTCCACGGGAGAAGACATCGAATTGTTTGCGGATCAATCGAAGAAAGAGCGACTCGCGACCTTCCACTTTCTCCGGCAGCAGAAAGAAAAAATCAACGAGGGCACCCCCCATCAGAGTCTCGCTGATTTTATAGCGCCTCAGAGTTGCAAACGCCTCGACCACATCGGCGGTTTCGCCGTGACTGCCGGAAACGAGATCGAAGTCTACGCCAAATCCTTCAAAGACAAGGGAGATGACTACACCGCGATCATTATCCAGGCCCTCGCGGATCGCTTTGCCGAAGGTCTCGCCGAACTGATGCACAAAAAGGTCCGGGAATCGATGGGATTTGGCAAAACCGAGAACCTGAGCCCCGAAGACCTCATCAAAGAACGCTACCGTGGGATTCGCCCCGCCGCCGGTTATCCCGCCTGCCCGGACCACACCGAAAAAGCAGGTCTCTGGGATTTGTTAAACGTCGAGAAAACCGTGGGGATGCAGTTGACTACCAGCTACGCGATGTTCCCGCCCTCATCGGTCAGCGGCCTGTATTTTTTTAACGAAGAGGCCCGGTATTTTAATGTCGGCAAAATCGAGCGCGATCAGTTGGAAGACTACGCCGCCCGGAAAAAGTGGTCGATGGCAGAAGCTGAGAAGTGGCTGGCACCGAATCTGGTGGAATAAACCGGCTTGTGCTTCTTTGGAACGTCGATTGACCCCCTCGGAACGTCGATCAACCCCTTCTGTACCCAAACTGACCCGTTCTGTACCCAAATCGACCCGTTCCGTACCCAAATCGACCCGTTCCGTACCCAAACCGACCCGTTCTGTACCCAAACGGACCCGTTCTGTACCCAAATCGACCCGTTCTGTACCCAAATCGACCCGTTCGGAACGGAAAAATCGACGTTCGGAACGGGTCATTCGATATCCAAAGGAGGGCGAACGACATCAACTTCACCCCAAGCGAGCGCCCGTCCCAAAATAGCCACAAAAAAAGGGCGCTCCTGCGAGCACCCTTTTTCAAATATTTCACTTTGGACGAATTACCTGAGTGATCAAGCTTTCCAGGGAAGCTTGTATTCTCCGGGAATCGCCACATAGTAGTTGCCATCAGCACCGGGTTTGATTGGGGCTTCGGCATTAAAATCAAACTCCTCGGGCATGATCGAAAAGTTGGAATCAACCGCTTCCTGCCAGCTAACGGGTTGCCCGCTGTAGGTGGCCAGTCGTCCGAGCACGGAGGTGAATGAACTTTTCGCTCCGTAGTAGGCATTGTTGAGCGGGGTGTTGTCGCGGATCGCTTCGTGGAGGCGGACGTGCTCGATATCGTAGGGATTACCGTCACCAGATTTCGGCTTGCGATACTGCCACTTGGTTTCGCCCTTGTGATCCGTGATCTTGCCTGCACCGAGATATAAAATCCCTTCGGTACCAACGATTTCTTCGGCTACCTTGTTCCAGCAACCTTTGATGTGGCGGCACTGACTGTTGAGCACCACGTTGTTTTGCTCGGGTGCGTAGCGATACTCCACGTAGTGGTGGTCGAAGATTTCGCCAACCGAGCGGGGCTCGGTTCCGGCACGACCACCCATCCCCTGGGCGATAATCGGGTTGCCTCCTTTTTCTGAATCACCACTGACAAACCAGTTGATGATGTCCAGATTGTGAACGTGTTGCTCAGCGATGTGATCACCACACAACCAGTTAAAATGATACCAGTTCCGCATTTGGTACTCCATCTCGGTCCAGCCTGGTTCGCGGTTGATGATCCAGGGGCGCGACCCGTTCCACCAAGCCTGGGCGCTCACGATTTTACCAATCATTCCCTCAGTATGAACTTTTTTGAAGGCCTCAAGATAAACCCCTTCGTAGTGGCGCTGGAGTCCGACGACGACTTTCAGGTTTTTCTCGTCTGCCAGTTTGGCGGCATTCATGACCATGTTGTAGCCTTTGGCATCCACACACACGGGCTTTTCCATAAAGATGTGTTTGCCCTGTTGAACGGCGTATTCAAAGTGATAGGGGCGGAAACCAGGAGGTGTGGCGATACAGACGACATCTACCGCGTCGATCACAGCCTTGTAGGCATCGAACCCGGAGAATTGACGGCTCTTCGGCAAATCGATCTGGGTGCCTTTGCCATCTTTTTCAATTTGGGCCTGGATCTGGGGCAAACCTTTGGCGCGAGGTCCAGTTCCATCCAGTTTATCCTGAAAAGCATCTGCTGCTGCGTAGAATTGAGCGCGGTCACTGGCAGCCAAGTTCTGGAGGATCGCACCTGAACCCCGTCCGCCGACCCCGATCAGGCCAACTTTGATTTTATCGCTCCCAGCCACCTGGGCGAAGGATGCAACTGGAAGAGTGGATGCGGCGGCGGCAATACCTGCGGCACTGGCGACAAACTTTCGGCGGGATGTGCCGCTAGTTTCCGTTTTTGGATCGTTCTTAATTTCGCTCATTTTTTTAGTCTCAAACTTTGGATTCAACAGGGTACAATCGGTGATTCAACAGGGTACAGTGAAGTGTGCAAATTCCGTTCTGCAAAGACATCAAGCATCTTTTTTGGGTTCTGGTACAACTGGTTTTGGCTTTTTCTCTGGTTTTGGATCGAGATTGGAATCGAGAAGGGCTTTGTCAGGCGTTGGTGTGGCAAGTCCAGCCTCGGGAATTTCGATTCCGGCGATCCAGGCGATCGCGTTGTAAACGGCGGTGCGGAAGTTGTCATTAGCCCAATTGTCGTGATAGTGGGTGCCGGTAAATCCAAACCCGCGACCGCCCTCGGGGCGCTCGTAGAGCCAGAGGAGGTGTTGCGGGTTCCCCGCCTCAACCATTTTCCGCACCTCGGGATTTCCGGAGTGGTTGCCGTCGGGACGACTCATGGTTTCTTTGGGAGGGACCGCGGATAAAATCGGGGTGACACCTTTCATCCCTTCGGTAAATCGCATATTGAAATACCATTCATCGTTGATTTCAAATGGCTTGACTCCGCGGGCGACGGGGTGATCGGGCAGGGTTGTAAAATTGGCTGTCCAGTGCGGATTAACCGAGTAATTGATTTCAAAGGCTCCGCCAATGCAGCGAATCAATTCGTCATTGGTTTCCCCGGGAATCATTTCCACGGCGTAGTGGATGGCACCGACGCCGATCTTGCGCTCGCGGAGGTTCGCGAGGACATCAAGATATTTCGCTGCAGGGTGGCGAATTCCGCCATCTGAATGCATGACCACAGCGTGGGCATTGTCAAAAGCGGTTGAATCAGATGGCCAGCCATTGGTGTAAACGGCAGCGACCATTTTGTCATGGTGATGCTGGTTGATCAGAGTGGCGGCGAGCTTGCAACCGGCATTGTGCTCGTGGGAGCGCGGCCCGTGGCTGGGCGGCCCGGCTACGAAGACGACTTTCTTCACATCTTCAATGGGGAGGCGCTTCAGGAGAATATCTTTAAAAGCAACTTTCATGGCTGGACCTTTGTGGAGCTGGAAACCCAGCAAACCAATCCGGCGGCGCGTATCGGTGTCGAGGTCGGTCAGCTCGGTCATGGTCTGGCCGTTGATTTTGATGGTGATGGTATGGCCTTTGGCGATGATATGGTAATCATTCCAATCGGTGGCACTGACTTTGGCTCCCAGCTCTGTAGGATCACCAATATCGCCAGTTTTTTCTGATTTACCCTCTTCATTCATGGTGGCGGTTTCGCCCCGCTTGGAGAGGATGCCGCGAAAGCCTTCGCCGTAACAAATTCCGGTGTATTGTCCGGTGGCGTCGATATCCGCCTGATAACCACCCATTTGGTTGGGTTGTTTCTGCATAAAGCTGCGGATTTGGATCCCGGAATTGCCGGAATCCAGTTTGTACCTGACTTTTAATTCAAAATCATCCAACTCACCATTTTTCCAGACCAGGAATTGATTGTATTGAATGGGTTGTTCATCAGAGGTTTGCCCGACAATGGCACCGTCCTCAACCCGCCAGAGGGATTTGTCGCCTTCCCAACCATCCAGATTTTCGCCATTAAAAAGCGGAGTAAAATCAGCCGAGCAAACCGGACCTGCCAGCAATGAGAATGCGGCGCAAAAGCCCAGAACAAGAACAAATGAACGATTTTTCATAAAATTTGTGGCCTACGCTAGCTGGGGCTGGGGCGCATGGCAAAGAGATTTCGCCCCGCAAAAGCGGCGCTTTTTCCTCTAATGCGGATCAAAGACTTCTAAGAGCGGCTTACAATGCCGAGTCCAGGGTGAGCTTCCCTTCATCGATTTTGACATTAGCCATGTAGTCCATGACTTGGAGTTCTTCCGATCCGGCCTTGGCCATGCGAAGGAAAACATTCAAGACGGGCTGGAGACTTCTGCCTTTTGGAAAATTAAATCGCCCAATCGAACCGCCCCCCGTTTTCCAGATTTGCTGGTGTTTGGTTTCATTGAAATATGACTCCACCACCGTGCTTATGGTGGTGCTGCCAATCAATGGAAATGATCTCTCCACAAAAATTTCTGCTTCATCGGGACGCAGGTCCACGTAAACCCCCTTTACCTTCATAAAGCCACCGAGAGCACCCTGCTGGTCGCCTTGGAGGCGAAAGTTTATATAATCATTGACTTCCTTTTCGGTAAAAACGGCGTCCTCAGTACGGGTTTCGAGGATTTTCTGACCAGCCGCCAGCAAATTTTTAGGCTCTTTTTTGATCAATGGGTCAGATGGATATCCATCGATATGAGTCAATGATTTCGGAAGCAGTGCATAAACGGAAGCTGCCAGCATCACCATTCCCAGCAATCCCATCAAAACGGACATAACCGACAGTCCGCTCTCAACTGGTTTGGGCCTGCGATACGAAGCAGACCGGGAGACACCAGCCCGAGCCGCTTTTTTCGAGGCTGCAGGTCTTCTTCCGCCCGACGAGGCACGATGTCCAGCATCAGCTGAGGTACCAGCCATTGGGTTGATTTGAGGAATGTTCGGCTGTGGATATTGCGTCCCGTAACTTGGAGGGACCGGCATCTGCGGCTGATAACCATGGCCAGCAGGGGGAACCGGTTGAAAAGCCGAAGGATCGAAACCAGCAGGGGGAACAGGTTGAAAGGCCGAAGGATCGAAACCAGCAGACGGCACCGGTTGATAAGCCGGTGGCACCGGCTCATAATATCCCTGATTGGTTGCGGGTGGCACTGGCGCGGGTGGCACCGGTGTGTAATTTGCAGGTGCCACGGGTTCCAGAGGATTGGGATTTTCGTCTGCCATTTTGAGATCTATTTAAAATCGGTTGTCTGGCACTGATTTAATCAGAAGTTTTGCTGGAAGTCGACGTACTCGTTGAAGTTTTTGCTGGTGCTGCAGCGGGTGCAGGTGCTGGAGCCGAGGTTTCTGTTGATTTGCTGCCGCCGCTGCTGGATTCAGACGAGCCGGACGAAGTAGATTCAGCTTTGTCCGCTTTGGCTTCCTTTTTGTAGGAATCTCCTCTTTTATAATCGGTCTCGTAAAAACCGGTTCCTTTAAAAATAATTCCAGCACCCGTGCCGAGCAGGCGTTTCACCTTGCCATCGCAATGTTCTTCGGGGCAATCCGTCAACCGGGCGTCATTCATCGATTGGACAAATTCGAATTGATGACCGCATTTCTGACATTTGTAATCGTAAGTTGGCATAGTGTTAGAGATATTTTCTCGCTCTCCTACTATTCAGGCGGCTCGCGGCTATTCAAATCGAATTTTTACGAATCGCATCTTGTTTTTGTTCCGTGTGAATGGGGACAAAAAAAATCGCCTTCCGGTTAGGGAAGGCGATCAAACCAAGGTTAAGTATTATTTTCGAACACTAAGGTCTAGAATCCTACTTTGATGCTCACACCACCGTGGAAAACATCGTTGGCATTAGCTCCATTATTAAGACCAGCACCAGGATTAATTCCTTCAAGACCATCACCAACCCAAGTGTCAGGAGTTCCACTGTATCCAACATAAGGAAGCAATGTTGCACATCCGCTCAGAGCAATCGGAAGGGTAGCCTGAAGATAGTAGTTGTTCCAACCGGTATCTCTTTGACCAGCTACAGGAACACCAGCCCAATAGTTGTCGGTGTAGAGAACTCCAGCAGTCAAATCGAGCGCCAAACAATCTGTAATGTCAATGGACTTAGAAGCACTCAGAGTGTGAACCCATGAGCCACCGAGATCCTGAGCAGGCACCGCTAGATCATTGAAATCTCTGATGTTGAAGTCATAAGCCGCTCTGTAGGCCACTGTCACGCCGCAGAAGACATCACGTGAAATTGTGAAGGCTACTTCGTTTTGTGAATCACCGAGAGCTCCAGCAGTGCCAGTTACGGGACGTGTTGTAGGGTAAAAGAGTGCTTTATATCCCACTGACATGTCAAATCCCAAGACGGAAGGTAAGCCAAGTGATGTGTAAAGATTTGTTTCATCACCGTAAGCATCATTCCCAGCAAGACCAGAACCCAGAGATGACAAATGCCACACACCCACAGTCAGTGGCAATCCAACACAAGGCAGATCGAAAGTGTAATTGGCATCAGCCCACACGTTATCACGTGCCACTCTAACACCGTAAAAGATATAATCAGAAGCGTATCCGAAAGAAACGCTACCTTTGGTATCTTCACAGCAGTCAACTGGGCACTTATCTTTTGCAGGTGGGCACCATTCACCTGCTGTTGCGCCTTGAAGGGCGACAGCACTTATCAGAGAAGCAAGAATTGCTTTAATTTTCATATATTACTCTTGGTTTATTTTCTTTTTGTTTTTATTTAATAATGTTTAGATTTAATCCAGACACATTCCGAGAATAAACACTTTTTCTTAAATTGTCTCTAAGAAAAAATCATTTTTTACTAAAAAAAATCGTTTTCAAATCGTTGTTGAATGGATTGAGTATAAAAACTTATGGTAATAATGGAAGTTGCGGTCGGTTTTTTAATGATGGGGTTCCGTCCGCTTCAATTGTGGGAATAAAATAACGTCGCGAATCGATTCCGCTCCGGTCAGCATCATGATAAGGCGGTCAATTCCGATCCCAATTCCCCCGGCTGGCGGCATGCCATATTCCAAGGCCAGAAGGAAATCTTCATCGACTTTCTGGATTTCTTCACCGGCCTGGGCTTCCAGCCGGATTCTCTGAACATCAGGATCGTTTAGCTCGGTATATCCTGGCGATATCTCTGCGCCGTTAATGATTAATTCATAAACATCAACCACGGAATCGTCCGCCGCATTCTGTCTGGCCAGCGGGACAAGCTCCTTGGGAACGTGGGTCACATAAATCGGGTCGATGCACTTTTCTTCGACCAGCTTTTCAAAGACCTGCTGGCTGATCTCGTAGTCCTCCATATCGGCCGAGATTTCGACTTTGAGGTCTTGGCACCTCGCTTTGCGGCCCTCCACGGTTAAATCAAACCAGTCGTGACCCGCCACTTCTTTCACGAGGTCATGAAACGTAGCCCGTTTCCAAGGGCGACTCAGATTGATGGTCTTTACGACATTGCCATCATCATCCTTGTGTTCGATTTTTAGCCCCCCGCAGTATTTTTCAGCCAGGGTGCAGACCAGTTCTTCGACCATGTCGGCCATTTGTTCAAAATC
>JBGSJM010000286.1:0-18072 GCA_041742015.1 Verrucomicrobiales bacterium
CACTGCCATCCTGTGGAGCTGAACTGCCATCCTGTGGAGCAGAACTGCCTTCCTGTGGAGCTGAACTGCCTTCCTGTGGAGCTGAACTGCCTTCCTGTGGAGCTGAACTGCCTTCCTGTGGAGCTGAACTGCCTTCCTGTGGAGCTGAACTGCCTTCCTGTGGAGCTGAACTGCTACAATCCAAATTGAACTCGGGCAGATATGAAGAGATTGACGCCTATTGCTTTTGCGTTCAAAATGAATTCAGGATGAGGCTTTTCGTTATTTTACTCTTCAGCATCAGTCAGGCAGCATTTTCTCAATCGACCGGAAAGGAAAAGCCAGTTCCAGATTTGGAAATTGTCCGGAAATACGAAGTCGTCAGCCCAGTGAAATTCAGCAGAATGCGTGGACCTGTGAAAATTTCTGAAAATCTTTACAGCCTTTCACTAACTGTTCCGCCGACATTTATAGGACCGCAGTCTACCGACAATCCTCCTGTTGATCCGTTTGAGCCTGATCCTTTTGGGGTTTCTCCAAAAAAGATGCCTCTAAAATCTGCACAGAAACTCTTGGAAGACGCTGGTATCACCTTCGGCCCTGGTGCCTATGCCCGCTACATCCCGGGGGCCAGTGTTCTAACAGTTGTTTCAACCAAGGATCAGCTTGATCTGGTGGAGGCCTATTGTTGCCAGGGTTGTGGGCATGCCTCACCAAATCTCTACATAAGCTGTGATATTTTCGAAATATCTGAAAACCACTACGAACAAATTATCTTAAGTTCGAAAGTTGACTCAAATCACGAACCTGAAAGACAAGCACTTCTAAAGGCTTCTACGGAGGGGAAAGTGAAAAAAATCAGCAGCACTTTAACCCCAGCCCAAAGTGGCAACGAGTCAAAGGTAAACACACTTTCAAAATCAAACCTTCCGGTGTCGATGAGCTTTTCTCCGGTCTTGGGTGCGGACAATCAGACCATCGAAATCCAATTTGTAATCAAACATAAGGATCAAACAATTGAGGGCACAACTTTGATACAATCCAACTATTCCCAAATGATCGGCGACTGGAAAATCGAAGCCAGTCAACGACGAATTGTATTTCTAAAAGCGTGGAGGCAATACTATTGAAAACTTTCTTTGTCATAGCTATATTATTGCTTCCTGCTATTTTTTCCCAAGAGATTAGCTCACAGGATAATGTCCCCCGGTTTGAAGACTACTACGAAAAAGTGGGAGAAAATCTGTTTCGCGCGCTATATCGAATCCCCGGTTTTTTCTATATTCCGCCAACTCCAGACTACAAACAGCAGACCTTTCAGCAATGGTTTGAAGCTGAGGGGTTGAGCTTTGGACCCGGTGCCTTCGCGAAACTAAATGAAAAAGACAGGATTCTCGAAATAGTCCAAACCCCGGATCAGATCACCATTGCCGAAGTTTTGTTGATCCGCCCCAAGATGGTTCACTCAATCAGGATCAGTTTTGATATTTACGAACTCAGCGCAGCGGACGCCGGAGCTACCCTTGCTTTGGCCGCAGGGGAGCCCGATCACACCAAGGCCCTGGCATTTATAAAGACAAAAGTTAAGTCCAGCGAGGCAACTCACTTGAGAGGCGCTTCAACCACAACGATGAGCGGACAAATCGCCAAAATAGGTTCCACCAAAGGAACCATACAAAGAACGGATTCCGATGAAAAAGAACCCAAGGGGGAGATTTTATGGGGAAGCTTTCTGGAGCTTGATCCTGTGACCGGTTCTGACGGTCAGATTGTCGACTTAAATTTCAAAATTGATCATGATTTTGCAGCCCCTCAGGTGATCAAAAACAACGGTAAACCCGAAATCATTTACAACCGGACGAGCATAATATCGATGATTACCGGTTTTAGTTCATTTCCCTACCTCGTTGCGACCTGGGAGACCCCAAATTCAGCGGAAAAGATTCAGATCCTTTTTGTCCGATCAAAAACGGACGCCGCCGGAGTCGTGGAGCGAGTAAGGGAGGCGAAATTGCCTGCAAAGTAGTCTACTTACTCAAGCCAGCACCTCCCGAATCACATGCCCGTGCACATCCGTGAGGCGGCGCTCGATGCCGTTGTGGTAAAAGGAAAGCCGCTCGTGATCTAGGCCGAGGATGTTCAGGATGGTGGCGTGGAAATCGTAAACGGTGGCGACCTGATCGACGGCTTTGTAGCCAAATTCATCGGTGGCTCCGTGGCTGTAGCCGCGTTTCACCCCGGCCCCGGCCATCCAGGCGGTAAAACCCGCCGGGTTGTGGTCGCGACCGCTGGCTCCTTTCTGGAAGGTGGGCATGCGGCCAAATTCTGTGCACCAGACCACGAGGGTGTTCTTGAGCAGGCCCCGTTGTTTGAGGTCATCCAACAGGGCGGCGGTGGGTTGGTCCATGACCTCGCCATGTTTGACATATTGCTCAGCCAGGACCTTGTGGCCGTCCCAGTTGCTGACACCCTCACCACCGGTTTGATAGGCTCCGTTAAAAAGCTGGACGAAGCGAACCCCGCGCTCCACGAGACGGCGGGCGAGGATGCAGTTTTTGGCGTAGGCGGCTTTTAGATCCTTGACCGGATTACCAGCTTGATCGGCCCCGTATTTTTTCAGGATGTGGGCGGGCTCGCTGGAAATGTCCGAGACCTCGGGCACGGAAAGCTGCATCCGCGCAGCCAGTTCATAGCTGGAGATGCGGGCCGCCAGTTCCGAATCACCGGGAAAGCGCTCCAGGTGATGCTGGTTGAGCCGGGTCAGAAAATCGCGGGTCGTTTTGTCATGGGCCGGGCTGATCTGGGCGGGGCGGGACAGGTTGCGGACGGGATTGGCGGCGTTAAAATCGGTGCCCTGAAAAGCGGCCGGGAGAAAGCCGGAGCCCCAGAAATTGCCTGCTGACTGGGGGGCGCCGCGAGGATCGGGAATCGCCACATAAGCCGGCAGCGTCTCGTTTTCAGAGCCGAGGGCATAGGTCATCCACGATCCCATGCTGGGGAAGGCATCCAGGGTGAACCCGGTGGACATGAAGTTTTCCCCGGGGCCGTGGGTGTTGGTCTTGCTGGTCAGGGAATGAATAAAACACATCTCATCGGCCAGGGACCCGAGGTGGGGGACCAGATCGGAAACCATCTTGCCGCTCTGGCCGCAGGGCCGGAATTCCCAGGGGCTTTTGGTCAGATTTCCCTGCTCGCCCTGAAAGGTGATGAGCCCCTCCCCGCCGGGCATGGGTTTGCCGTGGTGTTTGATGAGTTCCGGTTTGTAATCAAAGGTGTCGATCTGGCTGACCGCTCCGGAGCAAAAAATCATGAGCACATTCTGCGCACGGGCCTCAAAATGGGCTTTTCGCCCGGAATTGGGGTTGGCGGGATGGATATCCGGTCGGATGGGTCCAGCGGAGCGAGTCTGCTCAGCCGCGAGAAGCTGGCTCAAAGCCATGCTGCTCAAACCAGTGGCAGTCTGACTCAGAAAATGTCGTCGGCTGAGGAAGGGATGCATGTTGGTCAAAAAATAAAGAGGAACTCGCTGGAATTATACAGCGCCCGGGTCAGGGCGGGGAGGCCCAATTCCTGGATCAGGGCGGTGGAATGCTCCAGCTCCCAGGCATCTGGCGGGCGGGCGTAACACAGCTCAAAAGCAAGTTTCACCTGGGCTGCTGGTGAATCACCAGCTTCTTTTTTGAGCCGCGCGGTGAGGATATCAGCCTGTTGCAGGACAAAACTGCTGTTGAAAAGATTAAGCGCCTGGAGCGGGGTGTTGGAGCGGCTTCGCTTCGCCATGACTTGTCCACCATCGGGACAGTCAAAGGAACTAAAAACGCTGTCAGTGGTCTGGCGGATTCGGAATTGATAAACCATGCGGCGGAAATCCTCCGGCGTGTAGGTTTCCTTCGGGTAATAATGCATCACGTTCTCGGTGACGATGTTCATCAGGGAAAATCCCGGGCCGCCCATTTTCAAATCCATGCCCCCGGAAACCGTGAGCATAGAGTCGCGAATCGCCTCGGCCTCAAGGCGTCGCGGGGTGTAGCGCCAAAGCAGACGGCCATCGGCATCCTCCCGGCTGGCCTGGGGGTTCGGGGCGGACTGCTGCTGAAAAGTGGCGGAGAGCAATAGGAGCCGCTGGATGTGTTTGACCGACCAGCCGCTTTGGACAAATTCATCGGCCAGCCAGTCGAGTAATTCCGGGTGGGAGGGCGGCGAGCCGTTTTTGCCAAAATCACCCGGCGTGTCCACGATGCCGGTGCCAAAAATATAATGCCAGAGACGGTTAACCATGACCCGGGCGGTGAGGGGATGTCCGGGACTGGCGATCCAGTTGGCGAGCTTTACACGCCGCTGCTGCTCGGGTTCATCCACGGCCATGCCCAGGGTACCAAGGACGCTGAGGGCGTCCGGAGCGACCACCTCCCGATTCTGCAAAGGTTCGCCGCGATATAGCCGATGAGTCGGCCCGGGCTGCCGAAACTGACCGACCCAGGCGTTGATCGTGTGCTTGGCGATCTGGCTGCGGGCCGCTTCCAGATCAGCCATGACTTGGCGGGCTGCAGCGGCATCTTCCTTGGATAGCTGGGTGAGAAAAGCGTTGTCTTTGGGATCTTTTTTGTTGGTGAAAGGCTTCCGATCATCTGAACTGGCCACCCGGACCCACTGATCCGGCTCAGCAGCGGCCTCGATCAAATAGTGGGTGGCGACACGATCTTTGAACTGGCCAGCGCGATCCCGACCCCACACAATGCGCTGAATACGAGTTTTGGCGGGTAAATCGATTCTGACCCAGGCGGGCAGCTCGCGGGCGATCCAACTGCGGCTGTTTCCGGTCCGTCCGTCGTTGAGATGGGCCACCTGGTGGATTTCATAACCGGGCAGGGTGCTGGAGGCGGTAGCGACGGCTCCGCTGTTGCTAAGAGCCACGTTTTGCCCCGATTCGTCATAAATTTCGAGTTCATCCAGGCAGGGTTGGGAAGAGCTGCTGCCGAGGATGGTGAACTTCACCGAAATGGCTTCCACCGAGGCAAAAAGCTCTTCATTTAGCTTTGCGTTTACCGGGGGTCGCAGGGTTACTTTGGTGGGATCGGAAATAGCAGTGCGGGTACTTGCTTTCTGGCGAAAAACCTCCAATTCCGCCAGTTTCGCCGCCTCGGTGGCTTTGGCGGTATCTAGTTCCTTCTGGGCAGTGGCATCCAGGTTTTGGCGGAGGGGGCGCTCGCCGTGGTTGACACCGGAAAAGACAGCCTGCATCGCAAAATAATCTTTCTGGAGGATGGGGTCGAATTTGTGATTGTGGCAACGGGCACAGCCCAGGGTGAGCCCCATGAAGGCTGTGGCCGTGGTGTTGACCATGTCGGTTAGTTCGTTTTCGCGCTGGGTGGCGTTTAAGAGAGGGTCTCCCTTGACGACGTCGTAGGTTCCGGCGACGAGAAATCCCGTTGCGGCATCCGCGCCGAGGGCATCGCCCGCGAGTTGTTCGCGGATAAACTGGTCGTATGGTTTGTCCTCGTTAAACGCATTGATGATCCAGTCCCGATAATGCCAGGCATTGGGGCGAGGGCGGTTAGTTTCAAATCCATTGGTGTCGGCATAGCGCACCACATCCATCCAGTGGCGGGCCCACCGCTCGCCATGGCGAGGGCTGGCGAGGACCCGATCCACCAGCTTGTCATAAGCATCCGGATCGGGATCCGCGATAAATGCAGCCACTTCCGCAGGAGCAGGCGGCATCCCGTGCATGACCAGATACAAACGTCGGATCAAAGCCGCCCGGTCGGCTGGTGGAGACGGTGCAAGACCCCTGGCTTTTAGCTTTTCGAGCACAAACGCATCCACCTCATTTTTTACGAAGGCTCCAGATGCACCGGATTGTACCCTGTACGATGGATGACTGTACCCTGTATGATCGGGAACAGTGGGGCGTTTCACCGGCTGGAAAGACCAGTGATCGGTCTTGATTTTCAGGGACTCCGCAGCCTCCGCCTCGCCCGGCATCCTGGCACCAGCGTCGATCCAGGCCCGCAGCAGGCCGATTTCCTCCGGGGTGATCCGATCTCCCTTGGGCGGCATCATCTCTTTTGGATTTACCGAGGTTACGTGTTTAATGAGAGAGCTTTCCGCACTTTTCCCTTTTAGAAAAAGCGGCTCTCCAGAATCTCCCCCTTTCAGAATGCCCCTGACCTCATCGAGCCGCAGATGGCCTTTCTGTTTGGAAGCATCGTGACAGTCGTAACAATTGCCTTCGAAAATCGGCAAAATGTCCTGGTCAAAATCAACGGCTCGCTGAGTTGGTGGAGGCAATTCTGCAGCGACCAAGGCCGACAAACCCGCCTCCATAAATGCCCAAACCAGACCGCCAATGAGCCCGGCGGTCCTGGGGAAGGCTAAAATCTGGCTGACGGAAAGCAAGTTCACAATTTGGAACCTATCGCTTCTCGAACTTACCACAAGCCTGCTTGATTGCGTACTGTGGCACCATGGTCCACTCCAATCACCGATCCTAAATCGTTAAGCTTTTTTCCGCAAATCCTGTATGGCCTTGAGAGGTAACTCTGTTAATTCGGAAATTTCGAGATCGGTTTTCCCCAAGTTGATCATTTTCAGGGCGATGGCTGCTTTTTCGAAGCCGATCCCCTTCTCGATAAGTTCTTTGCCAACCTGTGTTTCTTCAATTGGTGTGAGTTGTGCGATCATTTTGCGAAATAGTTGGCGGCCTGCATGGCAAGTTGATTGTCGGGCTCGATGAGCGGGGCGAATACTGCAATAAGCGGTGAGTCAGGATGCTGTTTCTGAAGTTGTTCGATCAACTCATCCAGAAAAAGGTATTCGATGTGGGGATGATGCGGAAACAAGAGGGCAGTCTTTTCAAAAGATTCCCGAATTGAATTGGAAACAACAATGGTCAATTTGTCAGAAAATGCCTTGCTAGTTTTGCCATCCGACCCCACAGGGGTCGCTTTCCTTGACTTCTTCCAAAATCGCAAATGCTTGATAAATTTGGCATTCCGAGACTGGTTAAGTGGCCCAGCGCCAACCGTTGTCAGTAAGTGGTTTTTGCATTACGCTTTGTCGTTTTATGTTTTCCCGTAATTTCACTCAGGATTGGTTTTCAAATCTCCGAGGCGATGTCCTCGCCGGATTGGTGGTTGCTCTTGCCCTGATCCCTGAAGCGATTGCTTTCTCCATCATTGCCGGAGTTGACCCCAAAGTGGGGCTTTACGCTTCCTTCTGCATCGCGGTGGTGACGGCCTTTTTTGGCGGTCGTCCCGGCATGATTTCTGCAGCAACCGGGGCGATGGCTCTTCTCATGGTCACCCTGGTGAAGGAGCATGGGCTTCAGTATTTGCTTGTTGCGACTCTGCTTACAGGAGTCTTCCAGATGATCGCCGGTCTTGCCCGGATCGGCGATGTGATGCGTTTTGTCTCAAAATCAGTGATGACCGGCTTCGTCAATGCCCTTGCCATCCTCATTTTTCTTGCTCAAGTTCCCGAACTGAAAGTCGGTGGATTCGCCGTCTATGCCATGGTGGCGGGGTCGCTGGCGATCATTTACCTGCTGCCAAGATTGACCCGGGTGGTTCCGTCTCCGCTCGTTGCCATTATTGTGATGACGGTTATCGCGATCATTTTCAAACTCGACGTGCGACGCGTCGGTGATCTCGGTTCATTGCCGGACTCGCTTCCGGTATTCCTATGGCCACAGGTACCGCTGACCCTTGAGACACTCAAGATTGTGCTGCCCTATTCGATTGGGCTCGCAGCAGTTGGGCTTCTCGAGTCGTGGATGACCGCGCAGATTGTTGATGAGATGACCGATACTCCCAGCGACAAAAACCGCGAATCACTTGGCCAGGGCATCGCGAACTTTGTAGCGGGCCTCTTTGGCGGCATGGCGGGATGTGCGATGATTGGGCAATCGGTCATTAATGTAAAATCAGGAGGCCGGGGACGCCTTTCCACCCTGCTGGCAGGCGTTTTTCTGCTGATTATGATCGTGGCGCTCGGTCCCTGGGTAAAGCAAATTCCGATGCCCGCGCTCGTCGCCGTCATGATCATGGTCTCCATCGGGACGTTTTCCTGGGCGTCATTCAAAAATCTGTCTAAGCACCCCAAGACCTCTTCCATCGTTATGCTCGCCACGACCCTGGTGGTAGTTCTGACTCACAACCTCGCCATCGGTGTGGGGGTCGGCGTGCTTCTCAGTTCGATATTCTTCGCCCGCAAGGTGGCGCAGATCCTCCGCGTGACCAGTGAGCTAAAGATGCAGCCAGTGCCTGGCGGGAATAAATCAAAATCTAAACAGAAACAGGAAATTTCTGCAAATTCTAGGTCACAGTCCTGCCGCATTTACACCGTGACCGGGCAGCTCTTTTTTGCATCCAGTGACGCATTTGTTCGCGAGTTTGATTTTAAGGAAGTCCTCAGCAAAGTTTCGATCGATGTCACCCACGCTCATTTTTGGGACTTGACTGCGGTTGCCTGCCTTGACAAGGTGGTTTTGAAATTCCGCCGCGAAGGCACCGAGGTTGAGCTGATTGGTCTTAACGAAGCCAGCGCCACTCTCGTTGATCGCCTGGGAGTTCACGATAAACCAGACGCTCTGGAGCGTCTTCTTGCCCATTGACCCATTTCCGCTATGTTACATCTCATTGCCTGCACCGATGGTTCCATCTATGCTCCCAGCGTCTATTCGCACAGCGCCTGGGCGGCGACGCGAACTGGCATGGCCGTCAAAGTGCTCCACGTCCTTGATCCCCATCGCGAGCGTGCCTATGTTAGTGATTTGAGCGGGGCGATTGGTTTTGACGCCAGCACCGAATTGACCGAAGAGTTGGTCAAACTGGAAGAGGCCAAGGCCCGCGTCGCCAGGCTGAAGGGTGAGGCCATTCTCGCGGACGCAAAACGCCATTTTTCCAGTGCCGGAATTTCAGAAATAGAGACTTTGCAGCGGCATGGCGCCCTCGTGGAAACGCTTGCAGAACTGGAACCGGCATCCGAACTCGTCATCATCGGGAAGCGGGGGGAACACGCGGACTTTGCCAAAGGGCACCTCGGAAGCCAGGTCCAGAGGGTGATTCGGGCAAGCGTAAAACCTGTTCTGGTCGCCGCCCGCAGTTTCCGACCGATCGAGCGTTTTCTCATCGCCTATGATGGAGGCCCCAGCGTGACCCGGGCCGTCGAGTTCGTTTTTTCCAATCCGCTCCTGCGCGGTTTGCCCTGCCATCTACTCCGCGCTGGACGCATCGACGACAAAGCGACCTGGTATCTTGAGGAAACCGCTGATCGCTTGCGCGAAGGTGGATTTGAAGTGACTACTCAGGCCGTTTCCGAACCGCCCGAGACCGCCATCACCGCGGCCATCATAGAACAAGCCATTGACCTCCTCGTGATGGGTGCTTATGGCCACAGCCCCATCCGACAGTTCATCCTCGGCAGCACCACTACCACCATGGTGCGCACTTGTGCGGTGCCGGTATTGATGTTTCGTTAAGAATTCAAATCTAAATATCCACCACTAAAATCCTGCGGGAACCTGGAAATGAAGCCGTTTACCGCTTTCCGGGTGATGGAAAGCCAGTTCTGCAGCGTGTAGTTTGAGTTTGCCGGGTTCCACTCCGTTTCCGTAGAGGGGATCACCAACGATGGGTATGCCGAGCCCTTTGGGATGGGCGGCGTGGACGCGGAGTTGGTGGGTGCGACCGGTGATGGGATGAAAAAGAATTCGGGTGATCCCGGTGCTGACCTCCAACTTTTCCCAATGGGTGATGCCAATTTTGCCATGCACCTCGTCGTAGATCTGATAAGGGCGATTGTCTATATCCAGCCGAAAGGGCAATTCGATGGTGCCGCGCTCGGTGGCGAGGATGCCTTCAAGTAGGGCAATGTATCGCTTTTCCGTAGTGCGTTTTTGAAACTGAATCGATAAATGGCGATGAGCCTCAGCGGTTCGGGCGAGCAGGAGGAGTCCGGAAGTATCCATATCCAGCCGATGCACGGCTGGGTGTGAGATACAGCCGGGATAGGCAAGGCGGATTCTTTCCGAAACACTGTCCAACTTTTCGGGACCACGCCCGGGGACGGACAAAAATCCGCTGGCTTTGCATACCACAACCAGGTGGGCATCTTCATATACAACCTGGATGGGTGATTCAATCATTTAGTCCACATAACATAAATCCCATAATCGGCTGACATTTTTCCACGCAGGCCTCGAAAAACTGGCCGGGTTGTTTGCGACCGGATTGGTTGGTCCCGCCCCAATAAAATTCGGCGATGCTGATGGGTCGAAGCTTTTTTTCGATCGCCTCGGTGAGTAGCTTTGGGGCACAGCAGTCTCCCACGCCGCCAGGAATTCCACCGGATCGGACAAATACTTCACGGAGTGACCGGCATTCGCCCCGAAAATTTTTCAGTTGATAGAGGTCATGGATAATGGGCATCAAATCGCGGGAGATCTGGCGGCGGGCTCCTTCGATCTTGATGCGTTCGGCGTCATTGGGATCAAGCTGATTGCGAAGGACGGTGAGGTGTTTGATTTCCTGTTGCCTGGGCAGGACGACTTGATTGAAAGTTGCGGTATCGAGGAGATAACTTGACCAGCCAGGGACATCGCGAACTCCGGTGCCAAGCGATGAAAAGGCCCGCAGCCAGATGGTATTGCCTGATTGATCGCGACACTCCATGATTCCAAACATGTGTCCGCGGTCGCCAGGGAGGAGATTTTTAAAACTCAACGCCGGATCCGTTTCCGAATCGGGACTCAAGTAGTCCAATCTCTGAAAAGTGCGGAACTGTTCCATCACCCCAATTGCATAGTCACGGGCTGCACCAAAGGGAAGCATATGTAGTTGATGACATCTATCGCAATACCCGAAACAGCTTTTTTGATCAGCGGCAACCAAAGTCATGGTGATTTTTTTAAAATTTTTATCAATTTGTTATGATTGGGGTTTCAAAAAAGATTTAATTGTGATATATTTGATATTAATTGGTATTTTATATAAAAACTATACTAGTATGCAATTACGTTAAAGTTGTTAGTTTGTCAGGTTGAATTTATTTTGATCTGAAGTCTAACCCATTCACTAAAATGTTAAAATTCTGCCTGGCTTTTGGTTCTGGGAAAATGTCGTTGATCCACCACAGAATTTTACTGATTGACCCATCTACACCTCATTTTTTGACTTGAAAAGCACTGATAACCTAGAAATCATGAAAACTAATATTCTAACTCCGGATGCGGCAAAACCGTCAAGAGGTGTGGAACCGCTTGCGATTGTCGGAATAGGTTGCCGATTTCCGGGTGATGCAGATAATCCAAAGAAATTTTGGGATCTGATTTCCAGCGGGAAGGATGCCATTTCAGGAATTCCTGAGGACCGCTGGAATGTTAAGAAGTTTTATGATCCAGCGCCAAGTCTTCCCGGGCATACTCAGGCGCGACTGGGTGGTTTTGTTAAAAACGTGGAATCCTTTGATCCCTCCTTTTTCGGAATAGGTCCGCGCGAGGCGGCTTGTGTGGATCCGCAGCAAAGAATGCTTCTCGAAACGGCCTGGGAAGCACTCGAAGATGCCGGGATGGCGCTTGACCCAGAGGTGGGCGGAAATATTGGGGTTTATGTGGGGATTTCCACCTCTGACTATGCAACGGCTCAATCTGACCTGAAAGACGGCGACCATATCGATATGTACACTCCAACGGGGGGAACCATGAGTATCGCCGCAAACCGCATTTCCTACTGTCTGAATTTGCGGGGCCCCAGTCTCTCGGTGGACACAGCCTGTTCTTCGTCGCTGGTTGCGCTCCACATTGCGTGTACTGGATTGTGGAATGGGGAAACTGAAGCGGCCCTGGTTGGCGGAGTGAACTTTATTCTCAATCCAGACACCTACGTGGGATTCAGCCGGATGTCGATGCTTTCGCCTGACGGGCGGTGCAAGCCTTTTGACTCTCGCGCCAATGGATTTACCCGAGGCGAGGGTGCCGGAATGTTGTTGCTCAAGCCACTGTCAGCGGCACTGGCAGACAATGACAGGATTTACGCTATGATCCGGGGGACGGCAGTGAATCAGGACGGGAGCGACTCCGCCGGGATGACGATGCCGGCCCGGAGCGCCCAGGAAGCGGTAATTCGCGAAGCCTGTCGACGCGGGGGAATCGATCCGTCACAAATCAATTATGTGGAGGCTCATGGCACGGGTACCCAGGTGGGTGATCCGGTCGAGGCCAGTGCCCTGGGCACGGTGATCGGTCAGAATAAAACCGATGGCAATCCTCTTTACGTCGGTTCGGTGAAGTCGAATATCGGACATCTCGAGTCCGGAGCCGGGATTGCCGGGCTTGCCAAGGCAGCTCTGGCGCTGTATCACCGGACTTTGCCGCCGACCTTAAACTTTATTACTCCAAATCCCGGGATCGATTTTGAGGGGCTTAATCTCCATGTCACCGCGTCCACAGTGGCGCTGCCCAATGACGGGCGTCCCCTCTTCGCCGGAGTGAACTCTTTTGGTTTTGGTGGTACCAATGGTCACGCCGTTCTTGAGTCCGGGCCACATCAATCGGCGCATACCGGTCGCTCGAACCAAAACTTCGGCAAAAGTATGGCGGAGATTTTTCCGATATCTGCCCGGAGCCAGGCCGCGATGAAATCGCTGGCTGCTTCTTTTAGTCAGGCTCTCAAAGAAGGCGGATCGGTCAACGGTTCGTCCTGGCAGGACATTTGCCACACCATGGCGGTGAGGCGTTTTCATCATCCCGATTACCGCAGTGCGGTGGTGGCTCAGAGCCGGGAGGAGGCCGTGGCATGTCTCAGTGCCATCGCCGAGGGCGAGATGCATCCCAATTGGTGCGGCAGTGATGAACCCGTGAAAAAGCTCGACAGTCGTACCGTGTTCGTTTTCTGTGGCCAGGGACCGCAGTGGCACGCGATGGGCACCCAACTCCTGGAAATTGATCCAGTGTTCCGGAAAAAGATGGAGGAATGTGATCAACTGATCCAAAAACTCGGGGGCTGGTCACTGCTCAAAGAGTTGGCGAAAAGCGAAGCGGATTCACGGATTCAGGACACCTCGTTTGGACAGCCCGCCATTTTTGCGATCCAAGTTTCACTGGCGGCGCGCTGGATCGATTGGGGTCTTGTTCCCGCTGCGGTGGTGGGGCACAGTGTGGGTGAAGTGGCAGCGGCTCATGTTGCCGGGGTGCTCAACCTGGAAGATGCGATTCGGGTGATTTTCCACCGGGGACGCTGCATGGCCCAAGCCGGACAGGGCGCGATGCTGGCAGTCGGCTTGTCACAGGCGGATGCGCTGGCTTTGATTTCGAATTACGGAGACCAGGTATGCCTGGCCGCCAGCAATAGTCCGACCTCGGTGACCTTGTCAGGAGTGGCTGAAACTCTGGCCGAAATTGGCAAAGAACTGGACCGGCGCGGGATCTTCCAGAAACCACTCAGAGTTAACTACGCCTTCCACAGCAATCAGATGGATCCGATCAAGGATGAATTGCTGGCAAGTTTAAAGGGGCTGGTGCCATCAACTGCCAAGCTGCCCTTGTATTCGACTGTTTCCGGTGCTGCTACGGACGGCAGCGACTACGACGCCAATTATTGGTGGAACAATGTGCGCCAGGCGGTTCTTTTCACCGAAGCAATTGAAGCGATTGCCGCCTGCGGATACGAAACCTTTCTCGAACTGGGGCCACACCCAGTATTGACCGGCTCAATCACGGAAACTTTGCGTGCCCATGGAAGGCGGGGCGGAGTTTTCAGTTCTTTGCGCCGCAAGGAAGATGAACGAGGCACACTTTTGAAAACGGTGGGAGCGCTGTTTTCGGCGGGTCTCCCGCTCAATTGGGCCGCGATCTGTCCAGGAAGTTTTGTGACCCTGCCGGGTTATGCCTGGGCCCGGGAGCACTACTGGACCGAATCTGAAACCCACCGGGCCTACCGCCTCGGTGATCGGCAGCATCCTTTCCTTGGGGAAAACCGCAATGCCGCTGAACCTTCCTGGGAAGTTTCCCTGGGTGGCCGGGCGAGAAATTTGATCGACGATCACCGGGTTCAGGGACGGGCACTTTTCCCGGCGGCTGGATACCTCGAAATGGCCCTGGAAGCGGCCAGACAGATCCATGGAGCAGACGCAACCTGTGATCTGGAGGGAGTTGAGTTCCACAAGGCTCTGTTTATGCCCTCGCCAGACGATCCCTGCCGGATGAGGCTGATCTTTGATCCAGAAACCAAAGATTTCCGAATTCATAGTGAAATGACCGGACAATCCGGTTGGGTCAAAAATTGCAGTGGTGAAATTCTCGAAGTGCCCGAGAGTCAGAGCAGACCGCAGGATAAATATAGTGATTTTGATGGGGACGGAAATCCATCGTTACCCGGTAGTGAGGAATTTGATATAGATTTGTGCTACCGGATGTTTGAGCAGGTCGGCATTCAATACGGACCGAAGTTTCGAGGTCTCAAAAAGATCTATCGCAAGCAAGGAGAGGCATTGGTACTGGTCAAGTTGACGGCGGAAGCCCTTTTCCCGGAAGACAAGTTTCATCTACACCCCGCCCTGCTGGACAGTTGTTTTCACGCTATTTTGGTGGCGAATCCGAACAATCAGGGTAATAAAGCCCGGACCACCTTCCTACCGGCAAGAATCGAGCGGGTTCGACTTTACGAATCGGTAGTTGATGAAATTTGGAGCCACGTCACCATCAGTGTCGCAGGGAAAGATGTCATCGTGGCTGAGATCCAGCTTTTTGATCAGAAAGGCAACATCGTGGCTGAGATCGAAGGGTTTACCTGTCATTCCGCAGGTTCTGGTGCAGAAGACCCGACAGCTCGCTGGCTTTACCGGATGGATCTGGAGTTGACTCCACGCGAGGGTGCAACTTCCTATTGCCAGCCATCTGACTACATGCCGACACCCGCTCAACTGGCGAAACATGTGACTGCCCAGGGAGCCAGGGTGGAAAAGTGGGGCCACCTCTATCAGGAAAAAGAATCGGAAATCAATCATCTCTGCCGAGAGTATATCCGCCACGCCCTGACTGAGATGGGATGGACTCCCAAAGTAGGGAGCGAATTTATCACCAGGACCCTGTCCAAAAAACTGGGTGTGGTTGAGGAATTTACCCGTGTTTTTGAACGATATATTCAGATCCTTGCCGAAGATGGTTACTTTGATTCAACCCCAAAGGGCTGGAAAGTACTGAAATGGGGAGGTCTCGAAGATCTCAACAGCCTCTGGAGCAAAGGGGTTTTAAATTTCCCGGCTTACCACATGGAGTACATGTTGTTAAGAAAAATGGGGCAACAACTGACTCAATTGCTACAGGGAGCTGCCAGCCCACATCATTTGTTGTTCGAAGACAGCAGTCGCCTGGTCGATGATGTCTTTACTCGTGGCTGGAGTATGCGAAACAGCAATCGGATGGTCGGTGAGGCCGTCAAGGAAATCGTTGCCCAGGCTCCCCGTGGCCGCAAGGTCAGAATTTTGGAGGTAGGTGCCAAATCCGGTTCCCTCAGCGAGTGGATCATTCGGTCGCTGCCAGCCGATTCCGTTCAATATGTCTATACCGATTCCGGTGCGCGTTCGCTGGGTAAAGCCGAGGAACGATTTGCCGAGTATGGTTTTGTGACCTATCAACCGCTCGATATATCGATTTCACCACTGCAACAGGGCTTTTCCGCAGATTCGTTTGATGTCGTGATTGCCGGTCATTCGCTGCATGCCAATGCTGATCTGGGGGCTGCGGGCTCTCATCTGCGTGAAGTGCTGGCTCCCGGCGGGATGCTGATTATTCTCGAAACCGTGGTTCCGTTGCGCTGGCAGGAATTGGTCTTCGGGATGACAGATTCATGGCTGGAGATGACAGATGGCCGGGCCACTGGCTTTTGCCCATTGATATCCACAGATCGCTGGGAGACGTTTTTGAAGGAAATCGGATTTAAGGGCAGTTCGGTGGTAAAATCTGATGACCAGTGTCAGGCGGTGTTTTTTGCCCGGGATCCCCGGAAAAAGCGCACGGAACATGCCTCCGCACTATCCTTCCCGATTCAACAGGGTACAATCGCCGATTCAACAGGGTACAATCCGCTAGTTGTTGAGAAGAGCCATCAGGCCTGGTTGATTTTTGCGGATCGCAGCGGTGTTGGCATGTCCCTTGCCAACACCTTGCGGAGTGCCGGCCATCGCGTGGTGGTTTTCTATGATGGCATTGCCAGAACTAAAACTGCGGACGAGATCTTTTTCCCGTCGCGCAATCAGGAATTGATAGAGGCCGAAATGTCGGCTCTTCCTGATCTGCGGGGAATCATTCATTGCTGGAGTCTCGATGTCAAGGAGCCCGGTACAGCCGTTGCCAATTCCTTTGGCGTGATCGAAAAAAACCTTCTTTCGGTGATACAGTTGGTTCAGAGCGTCACCAGCGGGCAGGTTTCGTCCACTCCCGGTTTATGGCTGGTGACCCGTGGTGCCCAACCAGATCAGAGCGGCGTGCCAATGTCCATCGCCCAGGCTCCAATCATGGGGCTGGTGCGGACCATCAACACCGAGCACCCCTCTCTGCGCTGCCGCTCCATAGATCTGGAACCGGGTGGCCCCGTCACCGATGAAACAAGGCTGATTCTCGGCGAACTTAACATTCAGGACGAAGATGGAGAGATCCTGTTCCGTGGTGAGGGTCGCTACAGTCCACGCCTCGTGCGCACTCCGGTGAAACGGACCTGGCGGGAAATGAGAGATTCCTCAAAAATCTCTTACGGTCTGGGAATCAGGCAGCTGGGAGTCATTGATAGCATGATGCTGACGCCGCGCCCCCGGGTTGAGCCGCGGCCAGGGGAAATCGAAATCAAGGTGGAAAGTGGAGCGCTCAATTTCCGCGATGTCCTCAAGGCACTGGGAATTTACCCCACCGAGGGCGACGAAGAATTGCTTCTCGGTGATGAGTGCGCGGGACGAATCACCAAAATCGGCAAAGGCGTCACTGGATTAAAAGTCGGAGACCGGGTTACCGCCATTGCCATGGGTTGTTTCGGATCTCATGCCACGACTCTGGCGGATTTTGCGATGCCATGTCCGGACTCCATGCAACTGGAAGAGGCGGTGACCCTGCCGGTTACCTTTTTGACCGCTTCTTATGCGCTGGAGCATCTTGCGGGTATCAAAAAAGGCGAGCGGGTCCTGATTCACGCGGCCACTGGTGGAGTTGGTCTCGCTGCCATCCAGATTGCCCAGCAAGTTGGAGCTGAGATCTTTGCAACCGCTGGAAGTCAGGAAAAACGCGATTTCCTTCGCGGTCTGGGTGTGGATCACATTCTCGATTCCCGCACTCTGGCTTTCTACGATGAAATCCGGCAGATTACCAATGGAGAGGGAGTAGATATTGTTTTGAATTCCCTGGCTGGTCAGGCGATTTCGAGAAGTCTTTCTCTACTTCGCGATTACGGACGTTTCCTTGAGATAGGTAAACGCGATATTTATTCGAATACCCGGATCGGCCTGCGGGCGTTCCGGAAAAATGTATCTTACTTCGCGATTGATCTCAGCCGGACGTTTAATGACCGGGTCCCACTGGTTCGCACTCTGTTGCAGGGCCTCACCCAGCGCTTCCACGAGGGGAGCTTAAAACCGCTCCCTCAACTTGTGTTTTCCCAGTCGCAAATTCCGGCAGCTTTCCGGGCGATGCGTCAGGCCCGCCACATCGGAAAAGTGGTGATCTCCTTCAATGAAAAACAAGTGCCAATCGAATTCACCTCTGACGTAGCGGAATCTGCAAAAAATTCCGGAGCAGAATTGGTGAGGGTAGATGGAACCTACCTCGTGACTGGTGGAACCTCTGGTTTTGGCCTGGTATCAGCACGCTGGCTGGCGGATCAGGGGGCTGGCGGGCTGGTTCTGTTGAGTCGGAGTGGAGCCACCACAGCGGAAGCCAAAGAAGCCATCGCGGCGATGGAGAAAAATGGAACCAAGGTGCTGTCTCCGCGGGCAGATGTCTGTTCCATTGACGAAGTTGGCGCGGTGTTGCAGGAAATCGAAAAACAGGGACTTCCACCTTTGCGTGGTATCTTCCATGCCGCCATGGTTTTGGATGATGCGAGCCTGGGC
>JBGSJM010000287.1:0-4059 GCA_041742015.1 Verrucomicrobiales bacterium
CGCCCATCATCTGAATCGTCGTGATGTCACAGATGCCGACGATGGCTTCCGCGCCGGTGGCGATCATTCGCTGTAAACAGGCATGCAACGCGCTGGCTTCAATCAAGCCATTCGAACTGATCTGGTTCTGCGCTGTTCCAACTCCCCTCTGCCACAATCCAACCCCTTGGAAGGGCTTCAATCCCCACGATTTGAGAAGGGCGATTATGACACTGCCTTCCAGTGGCTGCTCAAAACCTATCCCTATGAGGAAAAGACCGTTGAGCGACTCCTCATGCTTCACACAGAGGAAATCGAAAAAAGAGGTTATGTGGAGGCAGAAGGTTTTAATAAAATAGAACCAGGTCTCGGAGTTGCACTGAAGTATTTATTGGAGGGCCCCTCCTTTTTGTGTTTCAATGCCGAAGATGCTTCCCGGCAGGATAAGTTCTCGGTCCCCCTTTTGGAAAAACACAACGTTTATCCGGTCTACCAGGGTGATAACAGAATTTACCTCCTCACTGGTGAGGATAACTTTTACAGCTTCGAAGACGAGTGGCTTTCTCAAGGAAACGATCCGGTCGAATTTGTCTCAGTTCACGCTGACCCTGCGGGAATCAAATCCGCCATAGCCCGTTGCGGCACGAAATTAAAATCAGCCGGATTCGAAATCGAAAAAGGCTCGCTTAGTCTTTCCGAGGCCGAGAATCTGGTCGAAATCATGCCAGAGGATGTTGCAGAAATCAATCCACTAAACGTCAACCACACTCCCGAGGAATTGATCCACTGGATTCTCTACAATTCGGTGATGGGCAGGGCCTCTGACCTTCACTTGGAGAAATACTACAACGTGGTGCGTTTCCGTGCCCGGATCGACGGGATGCTGACAACCATTTTTACGGCTCCAGAGGAATTAATGCCCCGCTTTATTGCCCTTATTAAAAACTACTCAAACATGAGCCAAAGTCGCCAGGAGGCTCTGGATGGCCGCTTTGCCATGAAACTGGGCAAACGCCGCGTGGACGTCCGGGTCGCAGCGGTCCCTTGTCGGAACGAAATGCAAAAAATGATCATGCGTTTCCTCGACAAACAGGACGGAGTCAAGGAACTCTCCACCCTGAACATGTCGAAACGGCAGAGCATGATCGTAAAAAAGGTCATGAGTCGGGATCAGGGATTAATTTTGATCACCGGACCAACGGGTTCCGGTAAAACCACCACCCTGTATGCCCTGATCAACTCAGTTAATGAAGAGGGCATCAATATCCACACCATCGAAGATCCCATCGAATATGAAATCGAAGGAATCAATCAGACCCAGACTGACCCCACCCACGACCTCACCTTTGCCAAGGGACTGAGAGCACTTCTGCGTTCCGACCCGGATGTCATTCTAATTGGTGAGTGCCGTGACCACGAGACCGCATCATCAGCCATTAACGCGGCTCTTACCGGGCACCTCGTTTTAACAACCCTGCACGCCAACGATTCGCTGCGGGCCGTCTCCAGATTGTTGTCAATGGGCGTGGAACCTCACCTCGTCGGAGACTCCCTGGCCATGACCCAGGCTCAGCGTCTGGTCCGCCGCCTCTGTAACTACTGCAAAAAGCCGGTTAAACTCTCCAAGGAAGTGATTGATCACTTTTACAAGCAGGGATTCAAATTAAACTCCGATGCCGCGCCAATCTATCAGGCTGCGGGCTGCCCGGAGTGCCGGGATACCGGCTACAGCGGACGAATCGCTCTTATGGAAATGTGCGAAGTTGGTGCCGAACTTGCTGACCTGATCGAGCGTCATGCCCCACAGACGGAACTCCGAAAAGTCGCCCTAAAGTCAGGTTTTATGACCCTATATCAAGAGGGAATCACCCAAGTTTTGGCGGGCAGAACAACGCTGGATGAAATCAAACAAGTGAGCTATACTGCCTTTTAATCAATCGAATTTAACAATTAATTAATCATTAATGATGACTGCAAATAGTCCCACACTCACCGACGTCTCTGAGGACACAAATTCCGTTTGCGCGCGAATCCTCGTGGTTGACGACGAAGCATCCATGCAAGTTTTGGCCAGCACGATTCTAAAAAAAATTGGGCACGAAGTCGTTACCGTCAACAGCGGAGAAGAAGCCATCGCGAAATATAAAGAATCTCTCAAGCAAGAAAAAACCTTTGGCGTTGTGGTGATGGATCTGGCTCTTCCCGGAGGTATTTCCGGTCTTGAGGCCACCATCGCAATCAAACAGATCGATCCCAGCGCGAAGATCATTGTCAGCAGTGGTTACCTTGAACAACATGCTCGCGGAGCGGCTCTCGAACACGGTTTTGCAGGTATGTTGCCCAAGCCGTACAGCGCCGAGCGTCTCGCTTCCGAATTGCGCTGGGTATTGAAGCGTTAAAAATAGATTGATTAGGTTTTCGAAAATAAGCTTGCTTTAGGTTAGGCCTCGGTTTATTATTTTAAACTTCACTTGGGCAATCATCCCCAGGGATTAGACCGCGGGATGGAGCAGTCTGGTAGCTCGTCAGGCTCATAACCTGAAGGTCGTTGGTTCAAATCCGGCTCCCGCAACGTTTTTTAAAACCCTGTAGCTCATCGAGCTGCAGGGTTTTTTAATGTTTAATTATCACTGATTTAACAGGGTATGATCGGTCATTGAACAGGGTACAATTGAAGACCATACAGGGTACAGTCATTCACCCCAATCCAGAAGACGAATTCTGAGAAAAATAATGAACTTTTCGCAAAACTGATCGTCAAAGGGTAGTATGACGATTCAAAAGTTCCGAAAAGTCGGCGAAAGTGTTTTTGCTTTCCCCTCCCAGTGCACCATCTCTCAAAGGCATATTTCTGAAATGTATGATCGGTTTGATTCCGGTTTGTGCGACCTGACCACCTGCAATGCGGCAGCACTGGCTCTCAGCCAGATCGCGGGAAAAAAAGTAAAAGTTTTCCGGAAAAACGGACGGGCTTTTTTTGAAGGTGGCCAAGGTGGCGGAACCCTGCCAGAAGCGGTCAACACTTGGCTGGAGGCGGTTGATCGAGGATGTTTGGTGAAACCTTTCCGATTCAGCCTGAGTCCTGATTTTTTCAAAGCCTTTGAATAAAGCCCCAAAATTTGGGTAGCAGTTTTGATCAAACGAGGTCCTTTCAGGGGCTTGACGGTTTCGTGATCGAAGCCAACTTCTCAACGATAGTATTTATTGATGAGGAGGACCATTTCATTTTACGGCTTTTGGGTTGCTGTTGGGGCGTCTCTGGCTCTATCGCTAACCCATGCGGTGGAAACTCCCGCTGTTGAGAAGCCCGGAATTAAGAGTCTGCAGTTGGTAAGTGATCAGGAATCAATTCAGCCAGGTCAGCCTATTTCCATCGGACTTTTTATCCAGCATCTTCCGGGTTATCACACTTATTGGAAAGCACCGGGAATCGTCGGGGTGCCAACTTCGATTAACTGGGAACTTCCAGAGCATTTCCAAGCTGGCGAGCTTGAATGGCCCGTTCCAGAATTGACCAAAATGGCTCAATACACCGCTTATGGTTATGAGCGGGATGTCTGTCTGATCAGTGAAATTGCGGTGCCCGCTGAGATCAAGGTTGAGAGCGTGACGCTGAAGGCGAGAGTCTCCTTTATGTGTTGTGCCCAGATCTGCAACCCGGGATGGCAAGATTTTGAGATCACTTTCCCTGTAAACCGCTCTGAGAAACGGGAGTCTGACCGCACGTGGGAAAAAAAATTTGAGGAAATCCGTAGTCTGAGCCCGGGTAGCGCACCTGAATCGTGGGCGATTCAGGTGGTTGAATCCCCGGGGGATTTTCGACTAACAGTCCGCTTGAAGGAACAGGAATTTACCACCAGCGATCAGGTCTATTTTTTTTGCGAGAATAATCAGGTTCATTCTGATCTGCCGCAGATTCTGAACTGGTCTACCGATCAAAAACAACTTACTTTAGTTTTACCAAAATCAGGATTTGGCCCGGAAAATTTGAAAAAGTTCTCAGGCCTGCTATATCACCCCATTGGTTGGCCGGGTGTTTCCTCAAAATGGATCTTGGTTTCCGTCCCCATTTCCAAATCC
>JBGSJM010000288.1:0-5497 GCA_041742015.1 Verrucomicrobiales bacterium
CTTTGCCTCCACTAAACGGGGAAACAGAACTCAAGAAGAACCAGCGGCCTGCCGGGATTGCCGAGTGATTCAATCCATCGCACGCTCGCGATGAAGCGCTCTAGTTTCTCCGATATCTTGACTGGATGATGCATTTGAGCGAAGATTTGGAGGGTGGCTGAAGGTGAAATCATAATTTAAGGGGGCGGTTGGCTGCTGTCGGCTTATGATTACACCAATGGACTTTACCTTGAATTATAAGCTGATTGTACCCTGTTTAATCGCCGACTGTACCCTGTTTAATCAACAACCAAGAACTAAGAACCAAGAATTTCCTCATGTCAGCCAATAAAGTAGCCTCTCAGTTTGATATTCCAGGTCGGTTGGTGACTCTGCAGCCCCTCGGGGCCGGGAATGTCAATGACACCTACCGGGTGATCATGCGGACGACTTTCTCGGAACAACAGTTTGTCCTCCAGCGGATTAATCAAAAGGTCTTTACTGACCCGGCTGCGGTGATGTCAAATATGAAGATCGTCACGGATTTCGCCCATGCCAGGATCGAATCGGAGGCGGAACACGCCGACCGGATCTGGCAGTTACCGCGGGTCCTCCAGACCAAAAGCGGGGAGGACTATGTGATGGATGAAAATGGCGAATACTGGCGGGGGCTGACCATGATCGCCAGCGCCAAAAGCTTTGAAAAAGTAGAGACCCCGGAGGTAGCCACCGAGGCGGGGCGGGTTCTCGGGCACTTTCAGCGAATGATTGCGGACTGCCCATTGGATCAACTCCAGGACACCCTGCCGGGCTTTCACATCACTCCCCAATATCTGGCCAAATATGATGCCGCCCTGGCAACCAACAAGGGCCAGGAGTTGCTTCATTCCTCGATGGAGGCCTTGAGACTGGGGCGTTTTGTGGAAAATCGACGCGGTTTTGCCTCCGTTTTACAGGATGCCCAGGACCGGGGGGAACTAAAGCTTCGCCCCATCCACGGCGACCCGAAAATCACCAATATTCTAATCGATCAATTCACTGGCAAAGGCACCTGCATCATCGATCTGGACACGGTGAAACCCGGGCTGATTCATTATGATTTTGGCGATTGTGTGCGGAGTTCCTGCAACCCGGCTGGTGAGGAAACCAATGACCTGAGCGAGGTGTTTTTTGATGTGGATCTGTTTTCCGCACTCGTAAAAGGCTACTTCCAGGAAGCCTCCGATTTTTTGACAGAATGGGACCGCAAATATCTCTTTGATTCGATCCGACTGATTGCTTTTGAACTCGGTTTGCGATTTTTTACCGACTACCTGATGGGAGATGTCTACTTCAAAACCCGGTATGAAGGACAGAATCTCAACCGAGCCCGGGTGCAGCTTGCGCTCTGCGAAAGCATCGAAGCCCGCGAGCCGAAGATCCGGCGGGTTCTGGAAACTCTCATTTAATCGATTCCAGAAATGCCCGCACGGCTTGAAGTCAAAAACATAGTCAAGACCTTCCCCGGGGTGCAGGCTTTGCGACGCGTCAATTTTTCAGTCAATGAGGGAGAAATAGTCGCCTTGCTCGGTGAAAATGGTGCCGGGAAAAGCACGCTCATGAAAATCCTGGCCGGGGTGCAAACGCCGACGGAGGGACAGATTTTCTTGGATGGAGAGGAAATCACCATCACCTCCGTCCAGGCGGGGCTGGCCCGGGGGATCGCGCTGATTCACCAGGAGCTGAACCTGGCCACCAACCTGAGCGCCGGTGCGAATATTTTTCTCGGACGGGAGCCCAAAAAATGGGGGCTGATCGATGAGGAAACGATTCGCCGGGAGGCGGCGAGGTTCCTAAAAATGGTGGGGCTGGATATCGACCCGGAGATGACGGTCGGCGACCTGACAATCGGGAAACAGCAATTGGTGGAAATCGCCAAAGCCCTCTCGATCAACGCAAAAATACTCATCATGGATGAGCCCACCTCCAGCCTTTCGCAAAAAGAGGCGGAGCGACTGTTTGAAGTGGTGGACAACCTGAAAACCCGGGGCGTCAGCATCGTTTATATCACCCACCGGCTCAGCGAAGTGACTCGACTGGCCGACCGGGCGGTGGTGCTGCGGGACGGGGAAAATGCCGGGGAACTGGCCAAAAAAGACATCGGGCACCAGCAGATGGTGGCGATGATGGTGGGCCGCGATTTGTCCCAATTTTACGATCACACCCCGGAGAAACCCGGCAAAGTCATGCTGGAAGTGACCGATCTGATCAGCCCGCGATTCCCGGGGCAAACCTTGAGTTTCTCACTCCGGGCCGGTGAAATCGTGGGCTTGGCGGGCCTGGTCGGAGCGGGGCGTACCGAGTTGCTGGAGACGCTGTTCGGCATCACCCCTGCGCTGGGCGGAAAGATCAAAATAGATGGCAAAGAAGTGGTCATGAGTAGCCCCCGGGAGGCTATCAGCGCCGGGCTGGCCCTGGTGCCGGAAGACCGCAAGGCTCAGGGATTGATCATCGATATGGAGGTTGGGGAAAACCTGGGCCTCGCCAGTTTGACCCGGGATGCCAGATACGGCTTCCGCAATCCAGAAAAAGAGGAGGAAATTACCACGTCGATGATAGAACGGTTGCGAATCAAGACACCCTCTTCCAAGCAGATCGTGCGATATCTTTCCGGTGGCAACCAACAAAAAGTGGTCCTGGGCAAGTGGCTGGCCATGGAGCCGAAGGTTCTCTTTCTTGACGAACCAACTCGCGGAATCGACATCGGTGCCAAACGAGAAATCTACGGACTGATGGAAGAACTGGCCGACCGCGGGATGACGATACTCTTTGTTTCCAGTGAGATGGAGGAAATCCTGGGGATGAGCGACCGCGCCTTGGTGATGCACGAGGGTCGAATCACTGGAGAATTGGCCAGAAACCAACTCGGGGAGGAACCCATCATGCAACTCGCCACAGGAAATCCCGTGGCGGTTTGACTAATTAATTGAACGCACTAGGATTATTTTCCAAGCTCGTGCCCATCCGGATAAATGGGAGAAATTTTCCGTTCAATGATTTCCATCAAAGCGATGTCGGCTGCTCCCATCCGATGATCGGTCCTAACCAGTGGGGCTCGCCCAAGATTAAGTTGCTTTACCCTGCGGGAAACTAAATTAATCAAAACTGGAGGTTCTGGGATGATTCTGGATGCCTGGTCGACTAGCTCGCTTTTCATGTTGATAGATCCTTTCCTGGATGACAAAAACGACGAATGCCCTGATGTTTGATTTCCGGGAAAAGCCACGATGTCTAGATCATCTGTCATTCAGTCTCAGGATTTTGGAGTTTACGGAAAATAGTTTAAATTCAAACTTGCCAGTGGGCAAGAAGGGCAGTTGTTTACATTATTTTTGTAAAAAATCAACTTTTTTGTTACAAGACAGGAGTGTCTGTGTCACGCAAGAAGCAGGTAGAGCGACAACACGACCACAAAAAGCACAGCCCCGACTGCTTTGGCTGGTTTCCATGGGTTGAGGTCTACCAAGCCGGCATCGCGCTGCACGTAGGGCACCGGGCGCTTCATAAAAGCACCGAGCGCCAACTGTAACAGAACCAAGAACAGAAAAACCGCGCCCATGTAATGGTATCCGGATTTGAAGACTTTGACGATCAATCCGCCATCGAAAAATGTGCCCCAGCCCATTAAAACCAGTCCGGTAATCACCGTAATAAATGCCGAGGTTCCATTTACGGTTTTATTCGCAAAGCCCACCAGGACGATGACCAGCAGCGGGATAAAATACACCCCATTAAGACCTTGAAAATAGGCGAAAATTTTGTCCTGCCCCATAAAAACAAGTGGTGCGGTTATGGCCGCGAAAATCGTGACGATGATACTGCACCACCGACCTGATTTCACGACTTGCTCCGTGGTACACCCAGGATTGATGACCTTTTTGTAAACACCAAGCGAAAAGAGAGTGGCGCTGGAATTCAGTACCGAATTGAAGGTCGAAAGAACGGACCCAACCACGACGGCAGCAAAAAATCCGGTAAGCGGACCCGGTAGAACCAGGCGCACCAATGATCCATAGACTTTTGAGCCATCACGGGTGCCATCCGCGCCGAGAAGGCTCTGATTAAAATCTGCATTGTGATTCGCCACATAAAGAGCCACAATCCCGGGAATCACGAGGATGATGGGGGCCAGAATTTTGAAAGAAGCCGCCAGAAGCACCCCTTTCTGGCCCTCGGCCAGATTTTTTGCCCCGAAGGTTCGCTGGATGATTTGCTGGTTTGAGCACCAGTAGAAAAAGTTCAAGAGCAGAACCCCGGTAAACAGAGTGGGCCAATGGACATCTTCCCCAGTTTTGCCGAGTGAATTAAAGGCATCCGGCGACTCGGCTTTAATCTTGGAGAAAACCGAAAAAATTGAACCATCCCCGGCGGCATAATTCAGTGAAAAATAGGTGATCATTACCCCGCCAACCAAAAGCCCTGCTCCATTAAACGTATCCGAAACCGCCACTGCCCGGAGGCCACCGAAAATCGCATAAGCCGAACCAACCATGGCGATAAAGGCGACCACGATCCAAATCGCTTTTTTCTGCGATATATCAAACATTGCCTCCAGATTCAGCATATCGGTGAGGGCTTGTGCCCCACTATAAAGCACAAAGGGAAGCAGGATGAGCATGTAAGCGACGATAAAAATCGTGGTGGTTAAGGCACGCACTTTGGCGTCGTAGCGCTCCTCAAGAAATTGGGGAATGGTCGCGATTCCAGACTTCAAATAACGCGGCAGGAAAAATAGTGCCATCACCACCAGCGACATACCAGCAATTACCTCCCAGGCCATCACGGAAAGCCCCTCCTGGAAAGCACCACCATTTAAACCGACCAACTGTTCAGTGCTCAGGTTGGTCAACAAAAGGGAACCGGCGATGACCACTCCGGTAAGACTGCGCCCGGCCAGAAAGAAACCATCCTCGGTGCTGGTGCCCTTGCCCCGGGTGACCAGCCAGGTCAGAATGGCTACCAGGGTGGTGAAAAAGACAAAGGTAATAATGGTGATGGTCATAATATGAAGAACCTAGAGAACAATGTTTTTACCCATGAAGGCAATCCCAATAAATGGCTGATTCGCGCAACCAGACAACTTTTCAGTAGCGCGGCACCGATTCATCAATGGTCGTGGACCAGCGATCAATCCCGCCTTGCAGACTCCAAACCTTTTCCAACCCACGGCTTCTCAGAAAATGGGTCGCCTGCAGCGATCTCATGCCATGGTGGCAGGAAACCACGATTGGCCTGGTGTCATGGAAGATTTTTGTGGCGGCGTCGGCTGCAAAACGGGATAAGGGAACTAATTCCGCACCATCAATCCGGCAAATCGCGAACTCATCCTCTTCCCGGCAATCGATCAGCCGGATCGCAGCCTCACCATGGTTGAGGAGTGAATGGAGATGATCCGGGGTGATTTCCGGATTTTCGATTTTGGGAAGTGATTCTGACATGTCTTCGCTGAAACTACCCAGATAAGGGAGGTTGCAAAGCC
>JBGSJM010000289.1:0-24753 GCA_041742015.1 Verrucomicrobiales bacterium
AAATCTCGTTTTCCGCCATCTCCGCTTCGCCTTCAGAAATTGGACCGTGACGGAGCGCGGTTTGATTATGGGCATCAAGAATGATGCCTTCATTGGATCAGCTCCCAGTATAGAAAGGCAGCGTTGAACGAAAAGCGCTCTATTCCTGAAGGCTGCAAACAAACCAGAAATTTTCATCGACCAACTTCTTTTCTTTCCCTTTTTTGATTATCGCTACCCAACTCTGCGTATCTGGCAATCAGTAGCATCGAGAGTTCCAAAAGCTGGACAAAAAAATTCCACGACTCCTCGCTTTTGTAGAATTCCACTGAGAGGTGATCAAAAGACGATTGCACCCTGTTGAATTCTCCGTCCCGCTTCCATTGCCTGAAACATCACACTGGCTAAGTCCCAGCTTGAAGCTATAATCCGATTTTTTATGGTTTATTGGTTCATGAAAACAATGTCGGCGATCTTCGCGAAACTCTACCTGAGTTACCGGGTGGTGAATCGTGAAAATCTGCTAAATCTTGATCACGACTGCGGATATGTCATAGCTTCAAACCATGTCAGCTTTCTGGATCCACCACTCGTGGGAATCGCCTTCCCAGAAAACATCTATTATTTCGCGAGGAGAAGCCTCTTTGTTCATCCCGTTGCAGGTTGGTTACTTCACCGGATGTGGGCGATCCCGGTGGATCAGGAGAAGCCGGAAATGTCGACCTTGAAACAAATCATCCAATTGTTGAAAGAGGGCCAGAGAGTAGTCATTTTCCCCGAGGGAGAAAGAACTCTGGACGGAAAAATCAAAGAAAAAGGCCAAGCCGGGGTTGGTATGATTGTGGAAAAATCTAATGCCAAAGTCCTTCCAGTCCGCCTTTTTGGGCCCGAAATTGCCCTCCCCAGACACAGCAAAAAAGTGGTGCGGCATCCCGTGACTTTGGTCGTGGGCGAACCGATTGATCTGTCTGATCTGATTAATCATCCCAATCTAGACCGAAAAACACGGTACGAAGCGATCACCGCCCGCATCATGGAAGCGATTCGTTCTTTGGAGTGTCCGGAGAGGTAGATTCCCATTGATGGAGTTTATCGAGCGAATAGATCCCCCCCAGATCCTCAAGTAATTCGGCGACTTTGTTTCGCCAGAGTTCGTGATCCGGGGCACTTCTGGGTCCAGCGGTCTTCGGGAAAAAGAGGTAGGACACGGTGACATCTGAAACGGCACGGTTTCGGCCAGATGCTTTTGGATTGATAGCCTGGGCGATGCGCAAAGAGGATTCTCCGACCTTGTCACTGGGACCAGAATCACCAAGAATGGCTGGATAAATTTTGTCCTTGTAGATCACCGCTACGTAGTCCCCTATCTTCGGCCCCCAATCCGCGTCCTGATTAACCCATGGCACTGGTAATACCACGAAGGGATCTTTGGTCGCTTCCAAATTCCTTCGGGATGACAGACCTGTGCGGGTGCTTTCGCTCATTCCCCGTGACTTCATCTTCGCAATCTGACTGTCGACGGTTTTGAGCACTTCGCGCCAGACTACGTCGGGATCATTTGCCAACTTTGCCGCTACTATCCCGCGAAATTCCTGCAAGTCCTTAATCACTGATGGGTAATACTCCAGAAATGGATTAACCGGATCGGTGCTTTCCCGCTTCCACGAATAAGAAGTCTCTGGCAGGAACCAGTCAGATGATCTGGCCAGGTCATAGTCCCTGATTTTTGGGGAACGGACTGGGTCGGAACCGTCTGTCACTACATCCATATCCCCCTGAACCCAAAGCGCTAACCGACCCGTTTTGGGGTGTTTTAGACGGAGAATCGTCTCGCAATCGAAAAAGTTGTGCTCCGTAGAGTAGTTGCCACTCTTAATGAGAGCGATTTTGCGATCATAAAGCTCCTCGTACCGATCCGAAATCTCCGACGTATCGATCAATTTGGTGAAATCCTTCAACAAATTCGGCAAATTGGGATTTATGTCTGCCAGTGCAGTTGGAGACTGATTTGCTTTCGGACGCACGATTTTCATCGTTTCAATATAGGTCCCGCCAGGCCGGAATTGAGAGGAATACTTTAGACCATCTTCTACTTCGTAACGCTTTGCTTTGACCTGCGCCCAGCCGGGATTTGCTAACCACAAGCTAATGATTGTAAAAAAAATACTTTTCATGCTAGACTGAAAAACTAACCCAAATGCTATGACATGAAAGGCCGATTAACAGACCTGCAAACCGCCGAGCCCCCTCCAAATATGACATCCCTAACGGAAACCGGGATTCTGGTGATTGATGAAGATCCGGCTTTTCAATTGGGATTGAAGACTTTCCTAAAAGAATACGTTGGGTTTGAAAAGGTTTACACCGCTCGAAACGGAAAAGAAGCCATTGAGATGATCACCCGGGAACCTTCCATTGAGTTGCTGACGGTTGATTATCAAATGCCAGTCATGGACGGCATGAAGATGCTAACCCTCCTTCAGGAGAACTCTCCCAGGCCCCTGGGAATTACCATGATTACGAGCTTTCCCTCCGAACAGCTAAAAAAAGAGTTCGCGGCTCGAAAATCACCGAAATTACTTACCAACCATTTCCTGTCAAAGCCGGTTGAATTTGAAAAACTGGAACCGGTTATCCTGGAATCATACGAAGAATTGAGGCGTTCCAAGCTCAACGCCAGAAAAAGGCCAAAGGAAAACCAGGGCGCCGTTGATGGCGGGATGGTCACAGCCTCCCACCGGGAATTATTGGCCAGGTTGGATTCCCTTACCGAAAAGCTCGAGTCCCAAACCAAAGTTCTTCTTGAAATCCAACACGCCAAAACCGCTTCATTTTTTCTAGATATCCTGAAACTCTTGCTCGCCGCGAGCATTTTGTATCTTGTTTGGCAATAGGTGGAAGCAACCAAATAAAAAAATATGAGTGATCCGATTGATGATGATTTTGACCCCAGCTCGGCCACGCCTGAACAGCCCAAACCGACGCCGCTGCTACCCGACGACCAACTCGCAAAATTATTGGCCATGAAAGAAAAAGCCAGCAACGCCTTTAAATCTGGGACCAGCGATGCTCGGGAAGCCTTCGAGAAAAAATTTCCAAAGGCCAGAGAAGACATCGAAAAAGGCATCAATGACCTTTCGTATGCCATTGGTTACGCGATTTCTTTTGGAAGCACCCTGGCCAGGGAATTCTCCCCGGACAACGTAACTGACGGATTTGATCGAGGCTCTCGGGCTGGTGCCAGAGCGGCTGAAGAAGTCGTCCGGCATCGCAAAAACAACCCCACAAATGAGAACGATCCGACGGCCTCGTGATAGTTCACGGCTTAGCTTCCATAAAAACGAACATTGCTGCCGGGTTTTGGACAGGTTCCCGTTGATCTGACCAAACCCCATCACAGGCGATGTGGTAAAAAACATCTTCCTTCGGGGGCATTACGCATTCCACCTCCACACCCTTATTGTCAGCGCTCAGAATAACCGATTGAATCTCCAGAGGCTGATGATCCGACATTGATTCAATTCGATAAGACAACAGAGATACAGCCGACTCTGACAAAAGCTCCTTCGTAAAAACGATCTGAAAACCGCTTTCCGTCGCTACCACTGAGCGGATTTCAAACGGCACCGACTGGTTCCAAATTGCACGATGTAGCGCCACCTTGTTTCTCGTCCGCGCCGCATCAGCTCGATTGGATTGCGCAATCAAAAGAGACCTATCTTCCAAACGCGACATTGCAACCACGGGAAAAGTCAAGCCCTTCAAAAACACAAATAACGAGGAATGTTTCTTCGCTCCCTCAACAATCATTGACATCCGGGAGAGATAGCCCCCACTGCAACTGCCACCCAGGTATTGTCCGGTAAAAGGACCATTTTTTTCAGGATTTTCCAACCACACCATTCCTTTAAATGGCGTAGGCACATCAACCCCACTTACCTTAGCATTTGGAACTGCCAGGAACTCGTCAGCCAATCCATCACCATCCCGGTCGTATAACTGGGTGACTTCACTGCGCTGTTGCACAAGAAATTTACTCTCGTCTTTCCACAAAATCCCTGCCGGATGATGCAGGCCTGTGGCAAAGCGTTGCCACTGGAAGCTGGCGAATTTCCGGGAAGGAGACGCCAGATTGTTCACTACCCAAACCTCACCCCGTTTGGTGGTAAAGGCTGCCTTTAATCCTGGAATTGCAGTGATCCCGTTCACCTCCAGGTACATGTCTTCTTTCAAGGGAATTTCCACTAGATCCAGGGGAGGAGGATCCTGCGCCTGCATCTGAAAACCACATCCCGCGCAAAAAGCTACCAGCCACCAACGAAACATCATTCCATCCATTTTTCTGATTTGGTTCCAGTCTTTTCCCCTGTAATCAATCGATCGCCCGTTTCAAAAACCTGATCTCGAAACAAATCGTTTCGGGCTTGAAAGATAAAAACCGGCACTCCGTTTGAATCCAATTGAAAACCCTTGTAAGTTGGTTTTTCCGGAGCCCAGATTCCATCCAAAGTTGAGACTTCTCCCAGCGGCGCTAGCGGAGCACCACCATCGTCTTTCCAATCCAGGCCTGGATCAAGGAAACGACCTTTCCATTGCGCCACCCAACGGCAGGTTTTTACATCAAACACCACATTTCTTTCATTGGGAAAACCCACCGCCACTGCGTCGGTTGAAACATCTTTTACCAAACAGCGAATCACGATTGGTTTTTTTAATGGCTTTAATTCCGTAACATCCGGGAGCAACAATCCATCGGGCAATGAAAACTGATTGATTCCCCCCAAATAAGCCCAGAGGTCGGCGACCTCATCTTCAGAAATGTCTAAATTGGGCATCGGGATCTCGAAATTTATCGATGAGGGCTTTCTAACGATCCTGGAAAAAAACTCCGGCTTCAAACGATCCGTGGATTGGGTCAAATTGATCGATGGAATACCGGGCGCAGCCAGGTCGCCCAACCCATGACAGGCAACACAATTTTTTTCGTCAAAACCAACCAAAGCGTACCCCCTTGCCGCGTCTCCTAGAGGTAGTTTCATATCTGGAACCTGATCCAGAGCCTGAAAATACCCAATTAGATCCCCAAGATCCCCAGGTCGGTAAACTGGCATCCGCAGTGCCATAAAGTCTCGTACTGAGCCGCTCCCCCCCTCATGGAAAAGCACTTTTTTCCACCATTGATCAGTTAGTTTGGCACCGATTCCGTTGAGATTCGGCGGATGTGACCCCCAGCGTCCGTTGGCAAGAGCATCTGGAATTTTAGTGGTAAAAAAGACTTCGCGTGCAAACTCAGGGCCACCTTTTCCACCACGCTCATGGCAGGCGTAACAATTGCGAATCAACAAAGTCCAATCCACTTTTTTTTCGATTGTGTCTGGTCTCAATTCTCCGATTCGCTTCAGCGCCTCTTTAATCGCCTTTTTCTGCAACTCATCAAGCCCATAAGCCGGAGCCCCGCCACCTTTGGGTCGCTCAGCCAGGCAACCTGCCGGTTCAGCCCAAGTCAGTTGATCAAGCGGCCTGGACGCCTGTGGTGCCTCGCTACTGATCCCGCTATGGCAGGCCACACAGTTTTTCTTGCCAAACAAGATTCGCCCCTCCCTCACCTTTTCCGGGTCCAAAACAAAAGCGTCGGTCTGATCAAAAACTAGCTTCAATGGCTCGGGTAATTCCGGTTTCGGAGCCGAATTCAAATAAGTTCCGATATCGATAGCTTCCTGCGTGGTCAGATCAAACCGGGGCATTCGTCCTGATGGACGATGTTTATATGGGTTCAACAAAAGATCAATAATTGCGTCCCTCGGATAACGATCCGACAAATTCAATGGCACACTGGGAAGTGAGGTCAGAGACAGCTCAATATTGGCAGGAATCCATGGGGGCCGATAATCGACTTCGGGGGCATGGCAGGTCACACAACCGATTTTGTGATAAAGCTGTTTCCCATTCTCCAAATCTCCTACCCCGAACTTCGGAATCGGTTCCCTCAACGAGAATAAAAAATGTTTTAACGCTACAATTTCATCGAGATCGCGGTCCGGTCCGGAAAACATCGAAGGCATGATGGTATCCGTTTTCACAAAACGGGGGCTGCGAATCATCATTTCGAGATCTAAGTGGTCAAATCGATCTCCAACCCCGGCCAACCGGGTGCCGATCCGCCCAGTCAACACATCCTTCAAGGCTTCTGGAGGGGCGTGACATGCCACACAATTTAGTTCATTGAGCAGAACCAACCCGCCGCCCGCAAGATGTTCAGGGGTATCAAGATTGGTGTGAAATCGTTCAAAACCAACCACAAATGGATATTTAACTGGCTCAGCATGCGCGGGATGAGCGTTAAGAGCCTGCGGGGTGTGCAGCCCCATAAAAAGGCTCCCAAATAGCGCCAACCTAAAAAACAATCTACCTGTGTTTCCCATCAAACTGTACCCTGTTTAATCGTCGATTGTACCCTGTTTATTCATAACAAACGACCTTAACCGAATAGTCATGTTTTTCGGTTGAGAAATCCTCACGAATTTCTCTACTCGGGTGGCATCTGTCTGGGAAACGTCTAATTTTTCGGTATCGGTGAATCATTTAGAGGATGCAAAAGAATTTTGAAAGGTCAAAGTGCATCGCGGACAAACGAAATTGTGGGACATTTAGAAATCCTCACGGATTCCTCTACAACATTAAACTTAAACAAATGGCTAGACTCAAGGAACACGCTTTTGAATTACATGGCAAAGATAATATTCCAGGTCATGGAACCCTGATTATTCCCAACCGTCTCGGTTTTCAAGTTCTTCTGCATTTGGATAAGTTCTTTTCGAATCGGCAAATCGTTTACCTGATCGAAAGAGGGATGGTTTATGATCCCCTGCTCCGCGCCCATCTGGAAAAGGATGATGTCTCAGCACTGGAGTTCACCTGTTCGGAAGAGGGCAACGCCGCCTTTAAAAAGGAGCTGCACCTTTGCCTGGCCGCTGATAAACTGGTGGTTTTTGTTCCAGGTCTGTCACGCTGCCGGCCAGGCCAGACGGTGATGGTCCCTTCGCGGATTCTGAAGTTTCTCACTTCCAGTGGGGCTCCTCTTTTACCGCTTTTTGTTGACCGCCCCGAGCAAAGCTGCCTTTCCACCGAGAATGTAAGAGATGTTGCCAGAATTGTTTTTTCCTTTGGACGCCAACTCCAGCGGGAAGGTGCCAATCTGGCGAATTACACCGAGAATCTTCTGGTCGCTGCGGAAATTGCTTATTCAAACCGCCCGATATTGAAGAGTCACCTGGCTTATGAAATTTTGAAGGGTCTGAAGAAACACGGAGCCAATACCCGTATCATTGATGGCTTGGATGAATCCGAATTAAGATATGACAAATTGCTGGCTGCTTCGATTGCCTTCTCGAAGCAAATCGTAAAATTAACGGACAAAAAGCGGGTAGGGATCATTTTACCGCCGGGTAAAGGTGGTCTAGTGGCAAATCTCGCGGTCCTTTTTGCCGGAAAAATCCCGGTAAATCTAAATTTCACAGCAGGCGAGGCAACCATCCAATCTTGTATCCAACAGGCTGATTTGGATCGATTTATTACGGCTGGCACATTTATCGAAAAAATGAACACCTTCGCCTGGCCCAGCGAGGAAAAACTCATCTTGTTGGATAAGGTGCTCCCACCTTTGAAAATGAAGATCGCCTTCTGGTTGCTGGTGACCAAATTAAGTTCTGCTGAGATGATCGCCAAGAAGATCGGCATTCCCCGGAAGGGTGGCCACGACGAAGCCGTGCTGCTCTTTACAAGCGGCAGTTCCGGCACTCCCAAAGGCGTAGTCTTGTCTCACCGCAACCTGTTGGCCAACGTCAACCAATTTGGAAGCCGGATCGACCTTCGATCAGATGACAAGGTTCTAGGTTGCCTGCCTTTGTTTCACAGCTTCGGCTCGACGGTTACGATGTGGTACCCAATTATTGAAGGGGTTAACCTGGTAACCTACCCAAGCCCACTCGACACCCCCCGTCTCACCGAGTTGATCCATAAATATTCAATCAGCCTGCTCCTGGCCACCCCCACTTTCCTCCGTGGCTACCTACGCCGTGCCACCAAGGAACAACTCGCATCTCTAAAATTGGTAATAACCGGGGCCGAAAAACTCCCGCTCAATGTGGCAGAATCCTTCCAGCGCCGCTTTGGGCAATCGGTTTTCGAAGGTTATGGACTCACTGAAACCTCTCCAGTCACAAACATCAACCTGCCCGACCTTGACCAAAATATCGAAGATCACGATGATTCTGCTACCGATGATGTTGATGAGTACACCGCGAATCAAGGTGAGGCCATCCCGAATCACCGTCAAGGCTCAGTCGGTTTGTTTATTCCCGGAGTCGCTGTTAAAATAACTGATCCAGAAACTTTTGCTCCGTTACCTCTTTATTCTTCGGGAATGATCTGGCTAAAAGGCCCCAATATTTTCGAGAAATATCTCAATATGCCGGAAAAGACCGCTGACGTGATCATAAACGGATGGTTTATGACCGGAGACATCGGTAGGATTGACGAAGATGGATTCCTTTATATTGAGGGGCGACTTTCCCGATTTTCAAAGATCGCCGGTGAAATGGTGCCTCACGAAACGGTCGAAGCCGCCATTAATCAAGTTTTGGAAATCGGCGAGGATACCCGTAAAATTGCCATTGTGGGAGTTCCCGATGAGGCCAAGGGGGAGGTGCTGGTTTTGTTGAGCTGCGACAAGATCAACATCACCGACTTGAGGCCCAAGTTAAAAGCTGCGGGGATCGCACCGCTTTGGTACCCCAAAAAAATCGTAAAGGTGAACGAGATTCCCATCCTCGCATCGGGAAAACTCGACATCAAAGGTTGCGAAGAAATCGCAAGGGCTTCGGGGGATTAGTTAGGACAACCTACTTTCGTCTTACCACAGTTTGCTCTGATAACACGCCAGTGGCTGAGATGTTTCGCAGGGCTATCTCATATGGGGTTGCGTTTAACTTCAAAGCGGGTTGCGAAGCGGGCAACATGCGAAGGGTAATCCAGGGGCTGTTGGGAGTTTCCCGAACCTGCACCAGTCGCCACCTCGCATCAGGAGTCGAACGAAAATAGAGAACCACGGCGTTCCCCTCATTTTTTGCAGCAACCCACAATTCGGTGGGAGTCTGGGCACCAAGCCAGGAAGAAGGAGGAATAATGGCTGTTTCACTATAAATCCGACCCAGTTGTTTTCGAATCCCTCCCTGGTCATTCCCCAGCGCGCTGTAATTCCAATGAATGTGGCCCGAGCCAAAGCTTTTCGCCGTGACAGTCCTGGTCAGTTCGATTTGTTTAATACTCTCCGAAGCGGGACGCCCTTTGTCTTCAGAACTGAGGATACGGCTCGAGGCAACTCCCGGCCAAAGGTGCCGCCCCCTCACATTTTCTCCAGCCCACCACCTGGACAAAGCAGAAAAACTGTGCGGCGCATCATCAATCCGCCAATAAAGCTGGGGAGAAAGATAATCTACCCAGCCTTCACGGAGCCATTTCCGTGAGTCAGCAGCAAGGTGATCAAAAGAATCGAGACTAGCCTCAATATTGTCGGGGACACCGGGCCGCCAAATCCCAAAAGGGCTGATCCCAAATTTTACATAGGGTCGAATCGACTTGATCGAGCTATACAACTGATTGATAAATCCATCAATGTTTGATCGCCGCCAGTCCCGAACGGAAAGTCTACCTCCCTTATTCTTGAACGCTTGAAAGGCCTTGGAATCGTCGAACTGATCTTTCATCGTTCCGTTTATATTCTTGGGATATGGATAAAAATAATCATCCATGTGAATTCCATCAACATCATAGCGCCGCAGCACATCGGTCATCACAGTGATCGCCCGTTGTCTGATATAGTCCGAAGACGGATCGGCCCAAACCTGAGTTCCCGCTCTCAACATCAAATTGGAGTGAGTTTTGGTAATGTGATTTGATTTTTTAGGCGAGGACTCCGTGGCACTGGCCCGGAAGGGATTAAACCAAGCGTGTAATTCCATCCCTCTTTTGTGGCTCTCCTCAACCGCAAACTGAAGCGGATCATATCCCGGATCCTGTCCCTGATTGCCAGTAAGCCAGTGGGACCAGGGTTCATACGTTGATTTGTACAGTGCATCAAATTCGGTTCGGACCTGCAAAACAATGGCATTGATTCCAACCGAAGCCGCCGAATCCAGCAACTCAATCATTTCCTTTTTCTGCTCGCTGGCTGACAAACCCGTCTTACTCGGCCAGTCGATGTTATGAACCGTCGCCACCCACGCCCCCCGAAATTCCCGGACTGGTTCAGGAGCCTTGCTTTGAGAGGGAACATAGTCCGCATGTGCCAAACACGAGACAGTAAAAAACAGAATCAGGCACCATGCTGAGGTTTTCATAAAAATTAACTTATTTCAATTATCCAGATTTTCCAACGTTAAAGAACGCAGGGACACGCCTTCGCAGGAATAGAGACGTTTGAAACTCTGATTTTTACAGGGGAAAATCTTGCAAACTCATATTTTTGCCATAAGTCGCAGTTTAAAAGATGAGCGGCTCGGACAACAAATCCCACAGACCCTATGCAGTGAACGACATTCTCGACGCACTGCAAAGTGGCTCAACGGAACGGGTCGCTGAAGTCTATCGACTCGTCCACCCCGGAGATATTGAACTTGCCTTCGAACGACTCAACGAAGCGGAAAGAATGGCGATCCTTGAATCGCTCCCGGTTGATGTTTTTGCTGAATGGTCGGATTATCTGACTCCTTCCGAATTGGAAACCTATTTTCTTAAGATCGGGGACCGGGATCGCAAAGAATTGCTCGATTCTTTGTCGGATGACGAATTAGTGGATTTCCTCCAGGAAATCGAGGATAAAGACCGGCAGCGATACATCGAACTCCTGCCCGAAGAAAAGCGGCAGGTCTCCGAAGAACTGCTTCAATACCCGGAGGAAAGTGCCGGAGGACGGATGACCACGATGTTTGCCTCGGTTTTTGAGGGTATTACGGTAAAAGAGGCGCTCGATCAGTTAAAAGAGATCAGCGAAGAAGCCGAACTGCTTAGCCGAATTTTTGTCCTAAACCCATCAGGTCAATTGGTTGGTCGGATTCGACTTCGCGATCTAGCATTTGCCAAGTGGGAAACCCCAATCTCTGACATAACCAGTCGCGACCAATTAACCATCAATGCACTGGCAGACCAGGAAGAAGCCGCCCAAATGATTTCCCGCTACGATCTGCTTGCCCTGCCTGTCGTCGATGAGAACTTACGGCTCCTTGGGGTTATTACCCATGATGATGCGATCGAAATCCTGGAGGAGGAGTCAACCGAGGACATTGAACGCCAATCAGGGATCGGTGGTGACGGTGGAGATCTGGCTTATATGCAAACGCCGATCCTCGTTCATTTCCGGAGACGTTTTGGATGGGTAGTTGCTCTTGCCTTTTTGGGGCTTTTGTCCGGAATAGTTTTGTTGAAACACGAGGATGTTTTCAAGAACTTCTATGTTCTGGCTCTTTATCTACCGATGGTTGTGGCAGCAGGGGGAAACACCGGCTCCCAATCCGCCACCATGGTGATCCGGGCGATGGCCTTGGGCCAACTGGGCCCATCCCAGTTTCTTCAGGTCATTGGCACGGAATTGCGAATTGGCGCTCTCATCGGGATCGCTTTGGGAATCTGCGTTGCCACCCAGGTGCGTTTTCTGGTACCCAGCGACGTGTTCGGTGGTGTAGATCTGCTTAGCACCGCTATGGTTGTAGGCCTCGCTCTAGCGGCCCAAATTTTCACATCCACTTTGATCGGGGCATCGCTGCCCATTCTGGCACGTATGGCGAAATTGGATCCGGCTGTAGTAGCCTCCCCTGCCATCACGACACTGGTCGATGTCAGCGGTTCAGTGATTTATTTTACCCTCGCCCAAATAATCCTCTCCCAACCCTAAAGATATTCAAAGAGGTCCTCTTTCGGATACCGAACTTTTGCGACACTGGCATATTTATCCTCATCAGCACGATACCCAACTGGGCAGACGACCGCAGTCATCAACCCCTTTGCTTCCAGGCCCAGCGCCTCATCATATACCTTCTGAACAAAACCCTCCATGGGACAACAATCAATCCCCAGCAGTGCCGCACAGGTCATAAAATTCCCCAGAGCGATGTAACTTTGGAGCTTGGCCCACCCGGCAACATCCTTGCTTCGAGCACCCTGGATGACATCTCCCACGATCATTTTCCGATAAAACCCCATCGATTCCGGGGCGGTTCCTCGAGTGGCACAGGCTGCTTCGATGTATTTGTCCACCTCAACCTCAGACAGGGAGGTGCGGACCGTAAAAACTAGCAAGTGCGAGCAGTTGGCAACCTGAGTCTGTCCATAAGACCCCGCCACCAGCCGATCCTTTAATGCCTGATCGGTGATCACAAAAAACTTCCATGGTTGCAGACCATAAGAAGAAGGTGTCAATCGCAAAGCCTCCTCTAAAGTTGCCCAGTTCTCTGAATCAATCTTTTTTGCGGGATTAAACGATTTTGCCGCATACCTCCAGCGTAACTTTTCCAATAAAACGTCATTCATCTGTGACAAATTGACAGAAACTTGGAAACCTGCCACAAACAACGCGAAAAATTGGTTTATCATTCCGAAATTTCTGATTAATTCGACCGTTTCCCAGGTTGTTTTCCGAAAGAGACATCCACTCGACCATGCGTGATTATTTCATAAGGCGATTTTTACTCATCATTCCGACCTTGATCGGGGCGACTATGGTGGTATTTGCCTTGACCCGGATTCTGCCGGGAGGCCCCGTTGAGCGAATGCTCGCTGAGGCCCGCATGGCAAATCCCGGCTCGGGCGGCAGTCGTGGCAGCGCCAGTGAAAGCGCAGCCCTTTCGGACGATCAAATTGAGGAATTAAAAAAGTATTACGGTTTTGATAAACCCTGGCTTCAGGCCTATTTCTTCTGGTTGGGAAGCGTTTTCACGGGAAATCTCGGCGAATCCTTCAAATACAATGAGCCTGTCTGGGATGTCATCAAATCCCGTCTCCCCATTTCCACTTTCTACGGGCTTGCGACAACCATTATCACTTACTTTATTTGCCTGCCACTGGGAGTGTTTAAAGCTCTAAAACATCGAAGTTTTTTTGATTCAACAACTTCAATTGTCGTGTTTTTTGGCTATGCCATCCCCGGATTTGCACTTGGGCTTTTGTTGCTGGTGCTTTTAGCCTATCCGCCCAGGGAATGGTTTCCGACCGGTGGATTCATCAGTGACAATTATGAATCCCTGGGATTTTTCGCCCGAATTGGTGATGTGTTGTCCCACGCGTTTCTCCCCTTATGCTGTTATGTCACAGGTAGTTTCGCCATGTTGACCATGCTGATGAAAAATAATTTGATGGACAATCTGGCTTCAGATTACATCCGCACCGCAATCGCAAAAGGCCGAACCTTTAGCGGGGCCGTCTGGCACCACGCGATCCGCAATGCATTTGTCCCCATCGCCACTAGTCTCGGGGGAGTACTGAGTCTATTTTTGACTGGATCATTCTTAATCGAATACATTTTTGATATCGATGGCATCGGCATGCTTGGTTACAAGTCATTGCTCGACCGGGATTTTCCCATCGTGATGGGGATTTTGCTACTTTCGTCATTCCTGATGATGGCGGGAAATATCCTTTCTGACGTTTTTGTCGCACTGGTGGATCCGAGGGTAAAATTTAAGTAAGGAGCATTATCGTGTTAGGTTTCGAACTCAATCCCATTACCCGAAAGCGCCTCCAGCGTTTTAAAGAAATCCGCCGCGGATATTATTCTTTGATCGCCCTTGCGATATTGGTGATTCTTTCGATCTTTGCTGAACTCTTTATCAATAGCCGGGCTTTGATCGTAAAATACAACGGACAGAAATATTTCCCCACCTACGGTCACTTTCACCCCGGCACCGACTTTGGTCTGGATTACGATTACGAAACCAACTACCGCAAGTTACAAGAGAAATTCGCAGCGGAACCAAACTCCAAAAACTGGGTACTTATGCCCCTGGTACCCTACGGACCTGAAGAGCAAGTTTACCTGGACGATGGAACTAACCCACCCTACCCGCCCCGCCTCAAATCAAAACACCTCCTGGGAACCGATCTAATTTCCCGAGATGTCCTCGCCCGGTTGGTGTATGGATTTCGAACCGCCTTTTTCTTCTCTGTGATGCTGATGATCGTCACCTACCTGGTGGCCATTGTGTTTGGCTGTTTGATGGGATATTTCGGAAATTACTTTGACCTGATCGGCCAGCGAATCGTCGAAATCTGGTCGGTTATTCCTTTTCTCTATGTCGTGATCATTATCGCAGCCATCATTCAACCAGGTTTCTGGACCCTGCTGCTCATCATGGCGGCTTTCTCATGGATGGGGATGACTTACTTCACCCGAACTTCCACCTACAAAGAAAAAACCCGCGACTACATTGCCGCCGCTCGGGTTCTTGGTGCCGGGACCACCCGAATCATTTTCCATCACATTTTACCCAACACACTCTCGACCCTGGTGACCTTTATGCCATTTACCTTGGCAGCGGGAATCGTGGGTTTGACTTCGTTAGATTTCCTCGGATTTGGTCTGCCTAGTGGTACACCTAGCTGGGGAGACCTGTTAAAAACCGGAAATGAAAATATTCGGATCGCCCGCTGGATCATTTTATCTACCGTGACCGCAATGGTATTAGTCTTGACCCTTGTAACCTTCATTGGTGAAGCTATTCGGGAAGCCTTTGACCCAAAGAAATTTACTACCTATCGATAATCATCGTCCATGCCTATGAAAAAATACATCAAACTGTTTCCTATGGTTGTGCTGGCACTCGCGGTTCTGCCGGGATGTGGCGGTGGAGACAATTCCACTGAGAACTCCCAGCCGGCTGACGACTCCAAATTTCCGCCACATGACAATACCGCTGAAGTCGAAGCCTACTATAAAGAGAAGTCAGATTTTTTTCACTTCAAAACCATTGCAGATCTTCCCTCCGACCTGACCTGGACCAACAATTCCCATCTTCCAGAAATAGGATCGCCGAAAGCCAAAAAAGGAGGAACCACCAACGCCCGCCTTCAAGACTATCCCGCAACTCTGCGCGTGGTAGGACCAGATTCCAATGGTTCTTTTCGCAACTACCTCCTCGACGAAGTGAATGTAAGCCTGGCCCACCGACATCCTGAAACACTGGAATACTTTCCTGGTCTGGCGGAATCTTGGGCAGTCGACCAGCAAAACAAAACGGTCTATGTTAAACTCGATCCCAAAGCCACATGGAGTGATGGCACACCGATCAAGACTGACGATTTTTTCTTCATGTTTTTCTTCTACCAGTCAAAATACATCCAGGCACCATGGTATAACAACTGGTATGGGACCGAGTACACCGGCATCACCAAATACGATGACTATACCTTCTCAATCAGCGTGCCTGAGAAAAAGCCAGATATGGACTCTCGGGTTCTTGAACTGGGGCCACAGCCCCGGCATTTTTACAAAGAACTCGGGATTGATTTTCCGCAAAGATATCAATGGCGCTTCATTCCCACCACCAGCGCTTATGTGGTTAATGAAAGCGATATCAAAAAGGGTCGCTCCATCGCTCTCTCTCGCCAACAGAACTGGTGGGCCAAAGACAAGAAGCACTGGCGCTACCGCTTTAATCCTGACCGAATCGAATTCAAAGTCATTCGTGACACAGCCAAGGCGTTTGAAGAATTCAAAGCGGGCAATCTGGATGGATTCGGTCTAAATCTGCAAGAGTATTGGTATGAAAAACTTCCCGACGATAACCCACTTGTAAAAAATGGCTATATTCATAAAACCACTTTCTATAATGACAGGCCCCGTCCTCCCTATGGATTGTGGATTAATCAGGCCAAGCCTCTGCTTTCCAACAAGGACATCCGCACGGGCATCAACTACGCAACCAACTGGGAAAGGGTTATCGAGAAATATTTTAGGAACGAATACACCCGGATGAAAACAGGCAGTGACGGTTTTGCCTCCTTTTCCCACCCAACCTTGAAGGCGCGCCCCTTTGACCACGTCAAGGCAGCGGAATACTTCGCCAAGGCAGGTTTCGACAAACGTGGTGGCGACGGCATCCTCGTGAATACTGCCGGTCAGAAGCTCTCCTTCACTCTAACCACTGGCTATGAATCTCTCAAAGACATGCTTCCCATCCTCCGCCAGGAAGCCATCAAGGCAGGGCTCGACCTCAAACTCGAAGTCCTCGATGGCACCAGCGCTTGGAAAAAAACTCAGGAAAAGAAACATGATATCGTTTTCTCCGCCTTTGGTACTTTTGTGGAAATGTATCCGCGGTATTGGGAAAGCTGGCATAGCGAAAACGCCTATGAAACAGACGCTTCTGGAAACAAAAAAGCCAAGCCCCAAACCAACAACATCACCTCAACCGCGATTCCCGAACTCGATGAGTTGATCATGAAATACAAAACATCCGAAGATGCCGAAGAAATGAAACAACTGGCTCACAAAATGGAAGAATTGCTATACGATGACGCCTCATTTGTTCCCGGATTTGTTCAGCCGTTTTATCGTGTCGGTTACTGGAGATGGGTAAACTACCCGGATGAATTTGATGTCAAGATTAGCGACGGACCAGGTGAATGGTTTATCAGTTGGATTGACGAAGAAGCCAGAAAGGAAACCCTTGAAGCCATGAAAACTGGCAAAACCTTCCCCGCTTCAATCAAGGTCTACGACAAATACAAGATCGAATAGATCGTCCCCAACTAAACGACCACTATGCCTGCCCTTCTCGAAGTCAATGACTTGGTTTCTGCATTTGATACCGATTCGGGCCGAATGGTCGCGGTAGATGGCGTCAGCTTTTCAATCGAAAAGGGCAAAACCTTGGGGATTGTCGGAGAATCGGGCTGCGGAAAGAGCGTCTCCGCCCTCTCGGTTGTCCATCTCCTGCCCCAACCTATGGGCAAAATCCTCCGGGGAAGCATTCGCTTCAAAGGACAGGAACTTGTTGGCGCCCCTCACGAAACTCTCTACAAGGTGAGAGGCGACGAAATCGGCATGATCTTTCAGGAACCGATGACGGCACTTAATCCAGTGCAAAAAATCGGTCGCCAAGTCAATGAAGTTTTCCTTCTCCACGGCAAGGCCAGTTCCAAGGAAGAAGCCAGAATTCGATCAATCGATATCCTAAAAAAAGTGGGAATTCCGGCACCAGAGATCCGAGTGGATGAATATCCCCATCAACTCTCTGGAGGTATGCGGCAGCGCGTCATGATAGCCATGGCCCTGGCCTGCAAGCCCGACCTGCTTATTGCAGATGAGCCCACCACAGCTCTCGACGTCACGGTGCAGGCCCAGATCCTCAAACTGATCAGTGACCTGCAGAGCGAAATGGGCATGGCTGTCATTCTCATCACGCATGATCTTGGGGTTATCGCCGAAACCTGCGATGAGGTTGTGGTGATGTATGCCGGTCGCATTGTCGAGCGGGCTCCGGTTGCAGAACTCTTTTCCACGCCACGCCATGCCTACACCAGGGGACTGCTTCGTTCCATGCCCCGCCTTGATCGCCCGAGGAAGACCACACTTCCCACCATCAAGGGAAATGTTCCCGCCATTCATGAGATGCCGAATGGTTGCCGATTTTCCACCCGTTCGGAGGTGATCCACGACCCATCGTCAATAACCAACCGGCCTGCTTTTGTCGAAGTTTCACCCGCTCATTGGGTCGAAAAATGTCCTTTTTGCTTTGATCAGGGATGAGTGAAATACTTAAAGTCGAAAACCTGAAAATGCACTTTCCTGTCAAAGGCGGAGTGTTTTTCAAAACCGTGGGCGCCTGCCGTGCCGTTGATGGGGTTAGTCTGACCATCAAACATGGTGAGACCCTCGGCCTAGTTGGGGAGAGCGGCTGTGGCAAGTCCACCCTCGGAAAATGCATCGTAAGACTCCTGGATCCGACCGACGGAAAGATCACTTTTAACAAAACCGATATCTCCCGCTTGAACCGCAAAGAAATGCTGCCTTTGCGAAGAGAAATTCAAATGATCTTCCAAGACCCGGCCGAGTCTTTGAATGCACGGCATTCTGTCGGAACCATCCTGGAGGAACCCTTTATAATTCACAAGGTGGGTGACAAAAGCGAGCGACTCCGGAAGATAGATCAAGCACTCGAAAAAGTGGGACTTAGCACCACTGCCAGAGACAAATTTCCTTTTGAATTTTCCGGGGGACAAAGGCAGCGTATTGGGATCGCCCGGGCCATTTCCCTGCGGCCCAAACTCCTGATTTGCGACGAACCAGTGTCCGCACTCGATGTCTCAGTCCAAAGCCAGGTCCTCAATTTGATGATGGAACTGCAACGGGACCTGAATCTTAGCTACCTGTTTATCGCCCACGATCTGGCCGTTGTTCGGCATGTTTCAGACCGGGTTGCGATCATGTATTTGGGAAAAATCGTGGAATTGGCGGATGCAGACTCCATCTACCAAAATCCCCGACATGCCTACACCAAGGCCCTTATTTCCGCGATCCCGATTCCCGATCCATCGATTCATCGCGAACCAGCTTATCTTGAGGGCGATGTACCCTCGCCCATAAATCCGCCCGAAGGTTGCGCCTTTGGTCACCGCATGGCCCACCCGAAATGGGAAGCCAGCACCAGAATAGATTTAAACTTGAAGGAAATATCTCCGGGACACTGGGTTCAACCCTGTCCCTGTTGCACTGACCTTGCGAAGTGATCACTCAATGGTGTATGTTTTTGAGTTGACTTTTGCCTTCCAGTTAAGGCCTGGCCGCCGACGACGCACTCGTCCCAATTGACGTTTTAACGGTTCGGGCCTGTTATAGCCAGAAAGGTCAAACACAGCAGGATTGATCCAAAAACTTAAAAGACCTTAGAGGATTTCCTTCCTCATCTATCTCCCAAATGATACAAACCAAGCTTCGCCATGTCACGAAAATTCGTGATTAATGCCATCTTTTACAGTCCAACACAACAATTAAGAGAACACCAATTGATTCAAAGCTTCAAAAATTTGATAGTCTTGATTAAACCGAATTTCAGTTTGAGGTGACATCAGATACCGCACCGGTGGCCATGGCAATCAAGTAACTCAGTTCCACACTGGACCTTCGGTATGCACCATGAACCTTGGCATGAATTAGTTCCAAAGAAAGCTCCACCAAACTTATCGCCTGAACTTCAGTACAATGAAGTGTCGCCATCAAACTGCTCGAAAGTTTCGAACGGAGTTCGGTTGCGTCTTTATCCTGTGAATATTGTCGGATCAAAACCAGCGATAGTTCCCTGCAGAACCGAATCAACCCTTTGCCATTGCCCTCAAGGCAGATGCGATTAGTCAACTCTTCTTCGGCATTCTGTGGAACTCGATTGGTGCGCTGCTGATGCTGATGGCGGATCAAAATGTGGTCGACTGGTTTTCCAGTGCTTGAGTCAAAATTGAAAGTGGCTACGTTTTGTGGTGTCATTTTTTTGGTAGTTGAGTGGTTGAAATCCTAGAAAAGGGTTCGATCCCTACTTAATTTCCTTTTTTACGGGAATAGGACGGATCTTATTAGTTAAACATTCAGTAAATTATACTCTTTTTGATCTTTATGCGATCCTATGCCTTCACATAGGACACTTAAGCGGGAAACGGTTAACTAATTGGCTGATATATCTGCGACTGCACCCGAGGCCATTGCAATCAGGTAACCTATTTCGAGATTGGAGCGACGGTAATGCCCATGAAGTCTAGCGTGAATCAATTCAAGCGAAAGAGCGAAAAGACTATCAGCCTGAAGTTCGCTGCAACGAAGGTTTGCGACTAGACTACGACGCACCCTTGTCCTAATAATAACTACATCTGTTTCCATCGAATATTGTCCAATAATCACACCTGACAGTTCCCGGCAGAACTTAACCAATGCCAAGCCATTGCCTGTCTGAAATATCAGAATTGACAAATCAGTTTCTGCCTTATTTGGGTTAAAATCGGTCCTTTCCCTTTTTCTCCCACACAAAACAATGTCAATACCCGGGTGATTGGCAATTTCCGCTTTTTTGTCTTTTATACTATCGCTAATGGATTGGATCTTCATATTCAACCAATCTATCTGCAGGGTGGGACATCTAAGGGACAACAGCAGAAATTTTCTTTGAGATTCAATCCCCCCAACTTCAACTTAAATCAGCCTGATTCTGATTAAATGACTCCCAAGGAAATCCTGAATAAAGTATCCAAGTCTGGAATCAACCCAACAGCGAGTTCTATGTATAAACACAACAAAGCCTCAAACGAATAGCCGAAAAATCCAACCAGAACCGCCGGAATCACTCCATTTAGGGTGTCTCTAACCAGAACATCCCTTAGCAGTGAAACTCAACAGAAACCAGCCACTTACTTGCTTCTGATTATCGGACCAGACAATCCAGTTAGTTTTTGATTCTTCTGGTAAATTGATTACTACTTCCCTCTCCTCCTGCGGTGAACCTCAAGTTGAGCAAGAGCCTGCATCATGGCTTTTTCAATTTCGACAGCGTCTTCTACTGCCTCAGTTTCGGCCAAAGTTTTGCGAGCTCTTTCCAAAGCCTCCTCCACAGCCTTGGCATCGATATCCCCTTCATCGACAGCCATATCGGTCAAAACAGATACATTGTCGTACGAGATTTCAACGATACCCTGACCAACAGCCAAGGACCGCTCAACTCCATTTTTCAAATAACGAAGCTCCCCTGCCTGGAGAATGGTCACCAAAGGGGCGTGGGCCTTGAGAATACCCAAATCGCCCTCGCAGCCGGGCAACACCACGCTTTCGATCTCATCAGAAAACGTCTTTGCTTCCGGAGTTACGACACTAAGATACATCCTGGTTTGTGGTTGAGATTAAAAATCGGTCCTACTTTTTGGGTTTGGGATTCAACACAGAATCGATCCCTCCCTTCATATAGAAATCATTCTCCGCCACACTATCATGCATTCCGCCGAGGATCTGCCCAAATCCTTTGACGGTTTCAGCAACCGGAACGTAAACCCCCGGAATTCCCGTGAACACTTCACCCACATGGAAAGGCTGGCTGAGGAACTTCTGAATTTTTCGAGCCCGAAAAACGGTCAATTTGTCTTCCTCGCTTAACTCGTCCATTCCCAAAATGGCAATAATGTCCTGCAGATCCTTGTAGCGCTGTAAAACGTTCTGAACGCCCCGAGCCACCTGATAGTGCTCCTCCCCAACCACATCAGGTGCGAGAGCGCTCGAAACAGAAGATAGAGGATCAACTGCCGGGTAAATACCCAGTTCCGCGAGGGAACGCTCAAGCACCACAGTTGAATCCAGGTGAGCAAAGGTGTTGGCTGGAGCTGGGTCTGTCAAGTCATCCGCAGGAACATAAACAGCCTGAAATGAAGTAATCGAGCCGCTCTTGGTTGAAGTAATCCGCTCCTGTAACTGCGCCATTTCGGAAGCAAGAGTAGGTTGATAACCAACCGCAGATGGGGTACGTCCAAGCAAAGCCGAAACCTCGGCACCGGCCTGAGAAAATCGGAAGACATTATCAACGAACAACAGAACATCCTGATTCTTTTCATCCCGGAAATATTCAGCCATTGCCAGCGCTGAAAGGGCAACCCGCAAACGGGCTCCCGGAGGCTCGTTCATCTGCCCGTAGACCAAAGCAACTTTGGACTTGCTCAAATCTTCCTGATTAATGACCTTGGCCTCGCTCATCTCCCAGTACAGGTCGTTACCTTCACGGGTACGCTCTCCCACTCCAGCGAAAATCGAATAACCACCATGTTGACGGGCTATGTTGTTAATCAACTCCATGATGATAACCGTCTTACCGACACCGGCACCACCAAAAGCCCCGACTTTACCCCCCTTCGTAAATGGGCAAATCAAATCAATCACTTTAATCCCTGTCTCCAAAATTTCAGCCGAGGTAGCCTGATCAACCAAGGTTGGGGCAGGACGGTGAATCGGATAACGTTTTGTGGGTCTTACTGGCCCCTTGTTATCAACTGGGTCACCAGTAACATTAAATATCCTTCCAAGTACGCACTCACCAACTGGAACCGTAATCGGCCCACGAGTATCCGTAACCCTCATTTTTCGCTTCAAACCTTCAGTCGAAGACATCGCCACAGCCCGAACCCAGCCATCGCCAAGGTGCTGCTGAACCTCCAGAGTCAGTTTCGTTGCGACTCCATTGAGGTCGTAGTTGACCTCGAGCGCGTTATAAATTTCCGGCAATTGGGCGGCTGCGGAAAAGTCAGCATCAATGACGGGTCCAATAATTTGAACGATGTTACCTTCGTTGCTCATCTGTTTTTCTCCTAAATAAAGAATCTGGGTTCAGCTAATTTAAATTTCAAATCGGTGGTACTCTTTTAACACCTTCTATTCAAGCGCTTTCATCGCTGTTGTAATTTCCAGCAACTCAGCCGTGATCGAGGCTTGACGAGCCTTGTTGTACTCTAGAGTCAAGTCCTTCACCATTTGTTTTGCATTGTCAGTGGCTCCTTTCATTGCCACCATCCGGGCGCTATGTTCTGAGGCCCGTGATTCGAGAATCATCTGGTAAACTTGATAATCAACGTATTGAGGCACAATTGTCTCCAACACCTGTTTGGCATTCGGCTCGAAGATATATCCTCCATAGTTAGCTACATTTCCTGAAGGGGTTTCCACAGGTACGCTACTACTCCCCATTCCAACAAAACCCTTGTCGCGGCCCAAATCAATGGACCTAATTGGTAGCAAGGTCTCAAACATTGGCTCCTGCCTCATCGTATTGATGAAGTTGGTAAAACCAACTTTGACACTCTTTACCTCCCCGCTCAAAAACTGCTCAACCAGAAACTGAGAGACCCGTCTGCACTCACCGAAAGGAACCGGATCGTTTACGCGAAAATCAGCAAGCAAGTCCCTTGATAAGCGAGCCATTGCCTTCCGTCCTTTTGCACCAACCGTCACAAAGGTTGAAAGGCTGCTACTTTCATTCATTACCAGCCTTAGAAGGTTGGTATTAAGTCCGGCGCAAAGTCCCTTGTCTGTCGTTACCAGCAACACTAATTCTTTGTCACCCTTTCCTTCCTGAAGAAGTGGGTGTGAATCCTCATCACACTGCTCCTTCAAATTGACCAAGACCTTGTTCATCAGATCCGCATAGGGTCGCCCTGATGTAGCTTGATCCTGCGCCTTCTTCATTTTGGAAGCAGCCACAAGTTGCATGGCTTTAGTAATCTGGGCCGTATTTTTAACGGACCGGATCCTGCGGCGGATATCACGAAGGTTAGCCATCTAAAGTATAATCCTAAAATTTAGGCCTTGTAACTTCCCTTGAAGTCGGAAATTGCCTGTTTAAGAGATGAGATTAGAGCGTCATCCAAAGCTTTCTTTTCACGAATTTCCTTCAAAATCGACTCTTTTCGTGTCGCAAAAAACTCCTGTAACCGTCCCTGGCAATGCTTGATTTTGTCCACTGGAACATCATCAAGGAATCCATTCTGCATCGCAAAAAGAATTACAACCTCTACCTCCATGGAAATCGGGGTGTATTGGTTTTGTTTGAAAAGCTCAACGATCCTCCGACCACGTTCCAATTGAGCTTTGGTCCGGTCATCAAGATCCGAACCGAACTGAGCAAACGCAGCTAGTTCTCGAAACTGAGCCAAATCCAGTTTGGTTGTACCAGCCACCTTTTTGATGGCCTTGGTCTGGGCGGATGAACCAACTCGACTAACCGAAAGGCCCACCGAAATGGCAGGACGAATGCCTTGGTAAAACAAATCTGTCTCCAAGAAAATTTGTCCGTCCGTAATAGATATCACGTTTGTTGGAATGTAAGCAGACACGTCGCCTGCCTGGGTTTCAATGATCGGAAGCGCCGTCAATGAACCATCTCCGTTTTCGTCACTGAGACGGGCTGCCCGCTCCAAAAGGCGGCTATGAAGATAGAAAACATCACCAGGATAAGCCTCGCGTCCAGAAGGACGCCGCAGAATCAAAGAAACCTGACGATAAGCTACCGCGTGCTTGGAAAGGTCGTCATAGACGATTAAGGCATCCATTCCCTGGTCCATAAACCACTCGCCCATGGCGCAACCGGAATAGGGAGCGAGGTATTGATTTGTCGCCGGATCAGAAGCTGAAGCCACCACAACTATGGTATATTCCATTGCACCGGCAGCCTCCAGTGTGGCAATCGTTCTTGCCACATTGGCCAATTTCTGACCAATCACCACATAAATTGAATAGATGGGCTTGTACTTGGTATCACCTGAGTCTCTTGCTGCTTTATTGATTTTCGCTTGAGAGATAATCGTATCGATCGCAACCGTGGTTTTTCCGGTAGAACGATCCCCAATGATCAACTCCCGTTGCCCACGTCCAATTGGAATCATAGCGTCAATCGCCATAATTCCGGTCTGGACAGGCACGGTTACTGATTGGCGTGGAATAATCCCCGGAGCAATCTTTTCCACCGGATAGTGATCAGAGGCCTTCACAGCCCCCTTACCATCGACAGGCTGCCCCAAAGCATCAACCACTCGCCCAAGAAGCCCCTTCCCTACCGGAACAGACAACAGACGACCCGTCGCTCTGACTTCATCTCCTTCCTTAATGTTGCGGCCTTCGCCCATCAAAATACAACCTACCTGAGTCTCCTCAAGGTTGAGAGCGAGACCGTAGAGACCACCCGGGAACTCAACCATTTCGTTCAACATCACGTC
>JBGSJM010000290.1:0-7774 GCA_041742015.1 Verrucomicrobiales bacterium
AATGATTGACCTTGGTGTGGACCCGGTCTCGGGGCAGGTTAACCTCGATGAAGTCGAGCGGGTCGTAACTGCAATGAGCGACAAAGTTGTTGGTGTTTCAGTGATGGCCGCCAACAATGAAACAGGAACCCTCCAGCCTTGGAAGGTAATCGCTGAACTGTGTCACAGCGCTGGTGTGTCATTCCACTCTGACTCTGCCCAATGGATTGGTAAAGAAGCGAGCAGAGGGTTTTCAGAGGTGGATTATTTCACCGGAAGCGCCCACAAATTTGGAGGACCAAAAGGCATCGGCTTTTTGGTCCTGCCTGAGGATTTTGATAATTGTGGCTTTATCGGGCAACTCGGCGGACCTCAGGAAAATGGAAGGCGCGGAGGGACAGAAGATTTACCCGGGATTGCTGCGATGGTTGCCGCTCTTAAAATCCGGAAAGGTTTCGCGATGCGGTTTAGCGGGAGAGATGCTTTCGAAACAGCCCTGGAAAAGAAGGGCGATTTTAAAATTGTTGGGAAGCGGGGCCCTCGGCTTGCGAACACTTCAATGCTTGTACTTCCCCATACCAAGAATCTTAAGTGGCTGACACGACTCAGTGATCGGGGATTCGCCGTTTCAACGGGATCAGCCTGTAGCTCTGGAGCGGGAAACCCCAGCCAGGTAATGATGTCAATGGACCTTGAATTTGAAGAAATGAGCCGGGTTTTGAGAATTAGCGGAAGCCCGGACCAAACGGAGTCTGATTGGATGGCGTTGTATAATGCAATAATGGAGGTGAAGTCGGAATTGGAAGCATAACCTGGAAACTTGGAACTTCCTTTTGACAGCACTTGGACGACTGTGGCCCTGGCTCTACTTGGGGCCTTCTCTTTGGGGATTTCCAAAGCTGGCTTCCCAGGACTTGCATTGATCAATATCCTGATCATCGCCGAGTGTTTCGGTGCCAAAGCAAGCGTGGGCATCATTCTTCCGCTTCTGATTTTATGCGACGTGATCGTATATCCCCTCTTTCGCAGATATTCAAATTGGGCAAAGGTATTGCCTTTGCTACCAGCGACGTTGGCCGGATTAGTGATCGGCTATTCTCTTTTGAATGCCATTGATGATTCCACTGCACGAAAAGTGATTGGCGGAATCATTCTAACGATGGTAGTCCTTCAGTTATTCAGGGAATACAAAAAGGATTTCCTCGAAAATCTCCCTGACTTTAAAGTTTTCCTGGCAGGTTCAGGCCTGTTGATAGGCGTAGCTACCATGGTGGCAAACGCTGCAGGCCCAGTTTACTCAATCTATGCGCTGGTTCACAAAATGTCGAAAGAGGATTTTCTTGGAATCGGCGCACGATTTTTCCTTCTGGTAAACTTAATCAAGGTCCCGTTTCTGGGACATCTCTCATTGATAAATGCTGATTCTTTGAAACTGAATCTCATGCTCATCCCGGGAATCGTGGCGGGAATTTTTACCGGTCGCAAATTAATCCATCTCATTCCACAGCAAACATTCGAAAAACTCCTCTATTTGTTTTCCCTAATCGCTAGTCTGCGACTCTTAATTTGGTCCTAATGGCCGCGAAATCATTGAACGGATGAAAAAGCTTTTTGCTATTTCGTTAAAAAATCTTATCAATTTACCCATGCCAAACCTTAACAAAGTGATGTTAATGGGGAATCTCACCCGAGATCCTGAACTTCGCCGCACTCCAAAAGGGACAGCGGTGACAGACATTTCGTTGGCGATCAACCGTTTTTTTACCCTGGACGACGGCCAGAAGAAAGAGGAAACCACATTTGTGGAAATCACGCTCTGGGGTCGGCAGGCCGAAGTGGTGTGTGATTACTGCGGCAAAGGTCGGCCTCTTTACGTGGAAGGACGCCTCATCCTTGATAGCTGGGAAGACAAAACATCAGGCCAACAGAGAACAAAACTCAAAATCATCGGGGAAAACATCCAGTTGCTTGGAAGCCGGGAAAGCGGTGCCGCCGGAAATAACTATCAAAGCCACCCGCAACAAGGATACAACCCGCCTCCTCAGCCAGCTCAATCCTACCAACCGCCCCCACAGAAGCTGCCATCTCAGTCCTATCAGCCCCCACCTCAATCCCAGCCAGTACCTCAGACTCAGGCCCCGAAAACTGGACCTGGTTTGGATGATGATGACGATATCCCCTTTTAGGAGATAACCAGTTACCAAGAAATCCATTTGTCTTCCGAAGAACTAGGGCAATCTTGGCCCCGAATTCTCCAGAGATATGAACAAGCCTGAAAGACGTCCCAAATGTCCAAATTTTTCTTCCGGCCCGTGCGCAAAGCGCCCTGGTTGGAGCATCGAAGCTCTAGCTGATTCAATTACAGGTCGATCGCATCGGTCCAAGCCAGGCAAAGCTCGCCTTAAAGAAGTTATTGACCTGTCCAGGGAGGTTTTGGGGATCCCGGACGATTATCTATGCGGCATCGTGCCAGCATCAGACACAGGCGCTGTTGAAATGGCGATGTGGTCAATGCTGGGCGAACGCGGCGTGGACCTGTTTGCCTGGGAAAGTTTTGGCTGTGAATGGGTGACTGACGCAACCTCTCAGTTGAACCTTAAGGATTGCAGGACTTTCATCGCCAAGTATGGCGAACTTCCTGATTTTTCCCAAGCTGATTTTTCCCGGGATGTGGTCCTGACATGGAATGGCACCACATCTGGAGTCAAGCTTGCCAATGGAGATTTTATTCCTGATGTTCATGAAGGACTTGTGATCGCCGACTCGACTTCGGCCGTTTTTGCCATGGAAATTCCCTGGCAAAAACTCGATGTGATCACTTGGTCATGGCAAAAAGTGATGGGAGGAGAAGGTGCCCACGGCATGATTGTATTGAGTCCTCGTGCCGTTAAAAGGCTGGAAAACTACATCCCACCCCGTCCCGTGCCCAAAATCTTCCGCCTAGCCAACAAGGGAAACTTGATCCAGGGGATTTTCGAAGGTGACACCATCAATACTCCTTCGATGATCGCTGTAGAAGACGCCGTGGATGGTTTGAAATGGGCCAAGAACATTGGAGGTCTGGAAACTCTGATCGCTCGTTCTGAGGGGAATCTCAAAGCCATCGCAGATTGGGTTAAAAATAGTGACTGGATCGATTTTCTAGCCCTCGAACCAGAGAATTGCTCTAACACATCCATCTGCCTCAAGATAATCGATCCCTGGTATTGCGCCCTCAGCGAAGCGGGGCAGAGTGAAAAAGCGAAAAAAATCGTTTCGCTTCTTGATTCCGAAGGAGTTGCCTACGACATAGGCTCGTATCGTGACGCTCCAGCAGGTCTTCGCATTTGGGGAGGCAGCACGGTTGAGACTTCTGATATTGAAGCACTTCTGCCGTGGCTGGACTGGGCTTTCTGCCAAATTAAGACTTAAAAGGCTTTTGAAAAGTGAAGACTAATACCTTCACCATTTGTGCTGCCAAAACAAAGCAGTTTAATTTTAAGCGCTTAAAAATTGCAGGGCTTTCCAAAATAATCATAATCCCTGCTTTACTAAACCCAATTCTAGGATTTGATTCTTCTATTTATGAAAAGAATCAAAAACGCAATTATCTTATCTCAGATGGTTCTCAGCTTTGCAGCTTATTCCCAGGGTTATAATCTGGAAAAATTGACGACAAAGGACGGCAAGATCTATCAAGAGGTTCAGATCATCAATTCAGACAAAGAGGGCCTACTTTTTCGCCACAAAGATGGCATCATCAAAGAATCTTTTGCATTTCTAACACCCGATATTCGCGAGATGTTCGCCCCGATTGCTCAGGTTCCTCATGCCATTGAGGTGGATCTTTCCGAGAGTATGGCTATTCAAGATCATGAAGAAACTCCACCCAAGGTGCAGCTTCCTGAAATTGTTTTTACATTTGTCATCCGAAGGCCGGTCTGTACCAGTGCCCCTCATTTTTGTCGAATGCATCGGAGTCCAAAGAACTGGCCAACTCAGTGGCACCGTTTTAATGACGCCCACCTTTTAACTGATCCAGTCTTTAGGGCTTCTGTGACACGTAATTTTTTGTTAGCAACTCAATTACTGCCAGAGCCCTGTGGGGCGATACTCCATCCCTCTTCAAGACCACATCCAATTCGTCGTTGAAGGGAGTTCTATCAGCATCAAAAACAATGCTGAGAAACCTTGTCCAGTCTCGTGATACATCGTATAATTTAAAACAAATGATTGGACCGGAAGATATTCACGAAACGCCGAAAATGAATCAAACACCGATTTTAATCCTCGGAATTGCCTCCTTACTTCTTGTAATTGTTGGGTTTATCAGTTACAGGGACTATGTCAACGCAAAGGCCGACGACCGCATTCGCAAGGTTGAGGAAAAATTATCTCAGTTAGTGAGTGCTCAGCCCCCGGTTGCACCAACATCAATCAATCCGGCACCAACATCAATCAATCCGGCACCTCCGGTGATTAATCCAGAGATCGAGGAACTTCGCCGTCAACTCGAAGCAATGAAAGTTCAGGCGGAGTCCATCAAGGTTCAAACTGAAAAGAATAAACAATTGGTTGAAGAAAATTCCATGAAAATGGATCGCGTTCTCAGTGCCGATCCAGGAAGTCTCAAAGAGCCATTCAACCCCAATCAATCATCTCGTCCGGGAATTGGCACACTTCCACCTCCTGGGATCAAAGACGACCTCACTATTCCAGACTATGTCAGAAACTCCGTAGCGGCACCTCCAGGCGGTAGTCGCTATGCCAATGAAAATGTAGAACCATCTGAAGTCGAAAAAAAAATCAAAAGTACTCCTGCAATTGGGAATATTGTTTCATACGATGAAGGTTGGAACCTTGTGACCATTAATGCTGGGACTTCCAACGGAGTCAAAAAAGACCAGAGATATTCAATTCGTCGCGGCTCAGAATTACTTGGAATCGTAAAAATTTCCGAAGTATTCCCCACTGTGTCAAATGCCAACATCGTGACCAACAACCGTGCCTTTGAAGGAGCTCTGAAACCCAAGGCTGGAGACGACATTATTGCCTACGATCCTTTCTAGCTTAAACCGCCCCTCCCTTAGGGAGTTGCTTCTACCTTAGTTTCTGCTCTAGGGTGGTGGCATATGGAACAAAAGCCGCACGCATCGTTGCAGGAATATCTAGCAAAGAATAGTCCTTAGATGCCACAAACATCAGAGTCTGCTTGCCTTTACCAAGAACTTTGTTGGCACCATCAAGCACACGATGGTTTAACTCGATAAATTTCCTATTGTGGTCACCTAGAGAAATCTCAATGCGAATCTTTTCAAATTCCTTGGCTTCCCGCACAAATTTATGTTCAAAAGAACGAGTCAGAATAAAAAACTCGGTGGTTTCGATATCAAAATCTGGCATAACTTTTCTCAGGAACAATTCCCGAGTCTTCCCAACCCACATCGCATACATGCCAAAGTAAATGTTGCCTACTGAGTTCGTGTCACCATAGGTACTGAGCAGGGAATGGACAAAGGTTTTGCCTTCAAAATAACCTTCACTACTATCCAACACTTCAGAAGGTTTCGCCGAAAAAGCTAACTGGGTTCCTCCTGGGAATGCCGCCCCTTCAACTGATATCCTTTCCGGTGCCAAGCCATTCTTAACGACACGATCAACAAGAATCTCTTGAGTTTCTGCAGTGGCTTGGCTTTTCAACAGAAGCCACAGGATATACCCTACCGGAATGAGAGAACCACAAATCAGAAAAAACGGAATTTCTCTAAGATAACCGAAAGCGAAAATCACCATCGACAGCACACCCACACAAAACATCTTAACCTGTGGAAGCGGAAGATCGCTTTTTCCTCGGATAACCCGAAGCATTCCCAGTGCGGAATAGGCCACAAAAAAAGTGGCATAAAAGATCATAAAATACTCCAACTCAAGATTAAAAAACAAAGCGATCAACGCAAAGACCGTTGCCAATAGGAACACCGGGATAGGTGAAGTCACTAACTTGATCGGCAACAATGAAAAAAGGACATTTTTGCTTTGAGATACCGTGGAAGTGAAGAGCCACTTTAGAGCAATGTAACCGCTGTCCAAAGTTGTTAAAATACAGACACAAACAAAGGTGGCATACGCACCGAAAATCAATGGATTATCTTGAATTTTCGCATGGAAGAACTCAGTTAACACATGGTGCCCATATTCGAAATCCAGAAGTCCGCTACGAACATAGGAATCCGCGCCTTCCGTCAAGGCCCAGTTGGTCAATCCACCATGGAAGATTAGCAGAAAAAAGAAGAGAAGTGATCCATACGCGTAGGCTTCAACAATTGATTTACCCTCTCGCCGGATTTGAATCGCCCGCTGCCATTGTTGCAAATCCATCCAAGGGCCTACCAGAAGCCCCACACATATTGGCACCAAATAACCGAGGAATGCTCCCCATTCGAGTGGCTGAACTCCCGAAAAGGGGCGCTTAGTTGTGAAAAAATTCGGTTGATTGATGACGCAAAGAATCAGAATGGCTCCCCCCGCAATCACTAGCATAACCGAGTGGCTCCACTTGATGCGCTGAATGCTAAATTCTTCACCGAATAGAAAGGTAGCAGCCAGCACAATCAGAATCCCCAAAGGAAGGTAAATAAACGCAGGATTCAAATCCAAAGGCTGCCAAAGGTAACGAATAATCCCAAAAATTGTCAGCGATAACGCAGCCACCTGATAAAGAAAAAGAGGCAACTTGAAGGGTTTTGACCAGGCGTTAAAAAAATTGGCCAAGGTTTCCTGATCCTGACTGCGATTGGCAACCTTATCTGTAATGTATCCAAAAAGAAACAGCCCAAGGGCATTCGGAATCGCAAAGCAAAGCAACCCCAACAACCCAAATTGAATCGTGAACTGAACGGAAAAAAACAACCCCAGACCCCACATCCAAGAAAGGCCGATGCTGTTTCCCCAAAGAAATGGGAACATTGGGAAAGATGTTTTTGAATTCATTTCGCTCACCTCAAATCAACACACAGTCGGCATATTAACGGGATAAGCGCTGCACGCAACCATTAAGCCGCAACTTCAGAAAAACCTTGTCGTGCCAACCAAAAATCCACAGGGAACCAGCCCTCACCTGCGATCGCGAAACCCCCATTCTGGTGATCCGGTTGGATCGGGCGACTGGGGGCTTTTCCCTAATCCAAAGTCCTCAGGCTGATAATCTAACTGAGCATACCAATCCTCTTGATTCACGAATCCAAAGAAACTCGGATAAAAGGGATCAACATACCTCACTTCGGAAGCCTCCGGCGGTTCCAGGCCAGTCAAATAAAAGGCAGCGTTAACAAGCAGACGGCGAAGACCGGGATTCACGAGATCAACGGATGCTCCCAAAGTCGTGCAAAAAGACTGCCCGCGCGCCACCCCGTTTGGTGCCACATAATCATGAATCCAAGCCAGCGCTTGCATTGGCTCATTTACCTCTCCAACTAGGTTTTGGGATGCGGGATCTAGCGATTCTGTGACCGCCCCTCGCAACAAAACGAGGTCGTTTTCTGCGGTTAAGTTTTTCACGCCATAAACATCTGAAGGACCGAACACATCATCGACTCCTTTTAATACCGGATGTTCTGCATTTTCGAGATCCTTGATGCCCCTGGCCCCCTGTTTTTTGTGCGCACCATGATGACTTATCCATTGTTCGCCGAGAATCTGGCGGCCCCATTGCCCATAACCGATGTTGCCAAATTTACCACTTCCTGAAAATGCATGGGTTGCCGTGCGAATCCCAATCACAGGGTTGCCAGAGTTCAAATAGTCCACCATAAATTTT
>JBGSJM010000291.1:0-18278 GCA_041742015.1 Verrucomicrobiales bacterium
TCTGTGGAGCAGAACTGCCAATCTGTGGAGCAGAACTGCCAATCTGTGGAGCAGAACTGCCAATCTGTGGAGCAGAACTGCCAATCTGTGGAGCAGAACTGCCAATCTGTGGAACAGAACTGCCATCCTTTGGAGCAGAACTACTATCCTTTGGAGGAGGATCCTCAGCGCCTAAAAAGGGGCCTTCAATCTAATCTAATGTGCACGAATCTCGACCATTGAGCTTGGCGAAAAGTTCAAACTTTGCCCCAACGCAAACGAGGGATGGCTTGAACTTCGAATAGAGACTCTGTCCCCGTGCGCCGCGTTTCAAAAAAACGGCAACATCAAATTGCTTTCCCAAAAAACCCTGCTCAAATTCAATCAACACCCGACATAACGGCAACCAATGAAAGCATTTTCAGCCTATTCTCCCCGTCGCTTTCAGACCCATCTAAACATATCATGAGCAAAAGTGTCAGCGGTTGTTTGACTTTCATAATCATTCTCGCAGTTCTGGTTGCCGCCGGACCCATTGCATCTTTTTTAATTGGCGGCTTATTTATTCTGGGTGGTTTCGCAATGGTTGGTGATCGGCGACGAGATCCGTTCGCAGGATTTGGGTATCTTGGATTCGGTTTCATAATCTGCATCGTAGGAGGATTTTTCGGTGGCACTGTGCGGCAGAGAGTTCTCGGAACCCGTTCCGCCACTTCCAACACTGCTCACCCAACTACTGATAAAATACACGCAAAGGAATCGTCCGCTGTTCAGGTAATTCCCGAGGAAATTAAGACTGAACGTGTTTTAAAGCAACCATCTCCCGAACCATCTCCCGAACCATCTCCTGAACTAGCTCCAGAGGCAGCTCCCGAACCAAACTTAGAAGCCGTTCCAAAACCCGCGTTCGCTGCCTTCGCCGATCCCGATGCGTGTGCAAAGCTTGCATCGAAACACGGGCTGTCCACGGTTGACGGCGAACCAATTGCATGGAGGACGCTTGGGGATGGTGTGTGGTACGGCTACGGCCAATTCATTAGCCACCCCGGCGGGCTTACCAAAGTGGGGGATGTGGATAACACTGTTCAATGTTATTTCGAAGGGACACGGAAAGAAGCCATCGATTGGATGCGAATCACAGCCAACTGTTTTAACCCCGACGGCGAAAAAGTCACCGTGTCGAGATTCAAAGGCCTCGTTGAGGGCCTTTTGGCCGATTTGGGAGTTCTGGAACCACTTTCAGTCTTAAAAAACGTGAATCCATCCGTCGGCAAACAGATTACGAGTGACACGTACAACATCAAGATTGAAAAGATGCCTTACAAGCTCGGATACGGATGGGTTTTGACCCTCACGACAAAATGACAGGCCGCAGTGATCTTGCCCGGGTCAGCCCCGCACATCAACGCAACGTTCAATCTTCGGCTTTACTCAAAACCACAAAACGGTGCGAAAATTTCCTTACATTCCCTCACCCCCGAGAATATCATAAAGTAAAAGTGTGTCTTTGAGTTCCTGTTTTTTTGATTCGGTAAACGGTAAGTCGACATAATACTTTCCCAGAAAGCGAATTCCCGTACCGTTTTTAAGCAGATCGGTTAATTTTTCAGGATCTGCTTCAATATGCGCCCATTCCACCAAATGGGGAAAGGCTTTGGATTCCCGTTCAGCCTCAAACTCGATTGGCTTGTGGTCAATACCCGAAAATTTAAGGCCATCCATAAATATCCAATCTTTTCCGACATAAATCGGCTTCATGTAAATGACTGGCTTTCGGTCTTCATCTGACACAATGATGTAGAACACTAGGCCGGATTCCGTGGGTTCTTCGCTCGGGGTTCTCAGGTAACTAGTTCGCCGATCAAATTTGTCGTATTCAACCTCGAAGCGACGTAAAAGCGCGTCTCTTTCTTGTTTGATTTGCGTCAGCCGGGCCATTGCGGCACGCTGCTCTTTCAGTTTCGCAAGTTCTTCGATCTCTTTTTTTTCAGCGGCTTCGCTGATTCCTTCGTGGTACCCCCACGCTTTTTTTACCGCGATCGGAAGGTCGCTCCATCGATACTTAGCCACCCCTGAGGAATGAATCAAAATAATCCCAGCGTCGTCAATTTTGCTAACCGTGGCGTTTGCGTATTGAACGTCACCGATTGTCAGAGTTTCAAATTTTTTACCCACGATCGACATTCGGGTGTTTTCGATGAGATCCCGCGTCGGACCGTATTCGGCGGAATTATTGGGAATTTTGCCACCTTTGTCTTGAGCTAGCGCAGTCGAGGAAAGCAAAATGATGGTAAAAAGAAGACATTTCATTTCGGAAAGAATAGGCCGATGCCTACTTTATTCAAACCTCAAATGGATTGGCTTGAAAGTGGGTCCATACAAAGGGACAGTAGCGAATGTCACTAGTTTAAGCCGTCGTATCGACCATAAACTGGGACTTAGACCGAGGTTTTAGCGGATATTTCCATCGAAACAGATGCTTAAACTAGTGACATTCGGGACAGTAGCTAGTCTGGCCCCGCTTTCTGGACCCTGGCCCTGCTTTCTCACGTGAAATTATCATGTTAAAGCTTAACCTTCTTTAGATACAGGGGCTGTGGATAAAACGGCTGTGGATACAGTTTGAGTGCTCACCACCGGCGGCCACCCAGTTAGTGAAACCTTTGCGAGATTTTTCAAGCCAGGACTGCGGTGAAGCAAAAGCAAAATTTGCGGTGTGGGAATTTTTCGGAGAAAGTGGGGCAGATTGGTCTTGCAGAAACGAATCCGACTCTATAAGCATAAGCGCAGTTTTCACGACACACCACACATGACATCCATGTTAGCCAATTTTGACCTCACGCCGCTGCTAATTTTTCTCGGGAGCGCTTTCCTCATCTTCAGTCTGATGTTTTTCGGCAGGCAAGCATTTGCTCTGTTCAAGTTTTTCGACGGGATCGTAACCAGCTTGCTCCACCCTTTCGCGCGGCTGGTCGGGGCCACGCAGCGGCCGAGGGGGAAGCGTGAGGTTTGGATGCGACGCGGGAAAATTTTAGCCTGGCTCCTGCCGCTGCTAGGGCTTTGTGCGTTCCTGATTTACCATACCCCCGAAGGTGAGGGACCTCAGAAACCGACAGATGCCTGGGCCTGGCTGGAACTAGCTGCGGTCTGTTTTCTTTATCTTACAGCCTTGAGCATCGCGAAACAGTGGCTGGCCAACGAGGGAGCTCTCTTCGACCTAGAGGATACCAAGGACGATGAAAGGGCAGGCGTGGTGGCTAATCACCTCAAGCGGGTCGCGATGTTCTCTTTATTCATCGTTCTTATCTGCGTACCTATTTCACTGCACGCCTGTCACCGCTGCTTTGGCTGGGGTGTTGGTCTCAAGGACTTTGTCGGTTGCGTGAATCTGTCCCTAGAAATGCTCGCTGACTCGCTGCTTAACCTTGGTTCGCTCCTCAACATAAGTGACAAAAGCGAACCTGGAAAGGAGGGGCACTTGGATTGGGTCATCTTTTTTCACGTTCTGGTCCTAACCTTTATCGTGATCGAGGGTTTTCTGATGATGGCCCGTGGCGACTACGCGATGAGGCTGGCGCTGAGATCGTTGATCCGCGAGCGGAACACCGACAAAGTCGTGCCATTCGGTGAGAGGGTCAAACGCAAGCTCTTTGAACTCCTGGTGGAGGGCCGACACCCAGAGCATCCCAAACAGGATAACCGTACCTCGGAAGAACGGAGGACCAATTCAGCCGACGCGGCCATTTCCCTCGGAAAAATTGCGGAAAACGATGGCTATCTCAGTTCAGATATTGTGGATCTACTGGTAACGGTGGCGCTAAATAATTCGATCCGTAACGAGGGAATCAGGAAAGCCGCGCTCGAGGCGCTGTACGGGATTGGATTGGCAGTCCAAGATTCCGTCAGGGGGCATCCTCCTGGGTTGCTTGACAATATCCTAGAAAAAATCAAGATCATTGCGTTTAAACGAGAGACGCGGGCAGGCGTCCGGACGGCTGCCCTGGTTGGGTTGAAAAAGCTTCGAGGACTCTCCAACCAGGAAGAGATGAACCAAACCGGGGAAATTATCGAAAGGGACACTTGCACTGGCGTGCGTCGTGCGGCGGCAGAGTGCCTGGCAGCCCATAAAAATAATGAAGTGGCGCTGCAAGCTAACGCTAGGGTGATCGGGATACTGAGCAGGGCACATGGCGTCGAGACGGATGCAAAGGTTCGCGCCTCCATGGCCCATGCCTTGAGAGCAATTGCCCCGACGGTTGTTAGGGAAGAGCTTATCCATCACAACGAGCAGCTTGAAAAAGGCAGCATTCCAGAAAGGACCGAATCGGCGGCGATTCTCGGTGAATCCATTGAGGACGAGACGGCTCGTTGCCGCCTGATCCGGGCGGTGCAAGACGAATCGGATCAGGTCCAGACCGCCGTCGCAAAGGCGCTTGGCGAAGGGGAACGGCTGCTCGCGGCTAGTAAACGAAGGGAGATCATTGAAGCAATTTTCCGCCTCTTTGACCCGGGAAAAAGGTGGAATGTCCAAATTCAAGCGGTCAACGCACTAAAACGTTTCCGGATGGACCCGGTGGTAAAATCCAAGTTGGCAGCCCGAGTTCCGGAACTCCGCTCGATCAAGGTGATCGCCGCGACGACAAGGGCCCTGGGCGAACTGGGCGCCATCGACGAACTGATCGACCTATTGCCGGTCACGGAATTCGAAGTTCATTCCAATGCCCAGGCCGCTCTGCGATCATTGTTTAAGGCCAAGTCCTGGACGCCCGAAATCATCGAGGAAATCGGTACGATTCTGGACGGGCTTGACGCGGCGTCAACGACTCTGGATGACAGAAGGAAACTGAAAGACCTGGTAGCCCGAGCGCATCAAGAGTCGCTCCCTGTCCCGGTCGAACCAGATCAGCTAGATTTCCACGGCGCTTTGCGGTGATCTGTGATCGCTCGCTCCTTTTGAGGCTGGTCTGGTCTTGCCAAGGATGTTTTTTGCGATAATTTTCAAAATGACACACTCCACGAAATACCAACAAGTCCTTAAGTCGAAAAGGTGGAAGGAATTTGCAAAGTACGCAGTTCACATTGCTGATAAAAAATGCCAACGGTGCAACATGTCTAAAAAACTTCTTGAGGTTCACCATTTGCATTACGAAACGCTCGGCAATGAAACACTGAAGGACGTGCAAGTCGTTTGCTTAGATTGTCATCCTAAAGCCGATTTAGAAAGAGAAAAAGAGTCTTCACTTCGTTGTGCCGATAGGCAATTTGAGAATGGATATGATACCTACATGCGAAAGAAGTATGGTGACGGTTTTTACGCTGACCACGAGAGCCGCCGAGACTATAGCGAGTGGTTAGAGATGCAGCAATAAAAGGGTCGTTAATTTTGCCAGAGAGTGGAAAATGGGACCAGACAGACTTGCTGTCAGAAAGAACTAAAAAAATCCCCGCAATCCCCTTTCTCAAAAGTCTCCCAGCCCTTCCACTCTTCCGTCCCTAAAATCACTTTAGTCCGAAATGGGCGGAGGAACGGAGCCTGTGGGGGAATCAACCGGATGGTTCCCCCCTCAATCCAGACCGACTTTGGAGCAACACTGCCATCCTTCAGAGTAATATTGCCATCCCTTTGGAGCACTTCTCCATCACACTCCTCTATCGGAATTCCACGGGCAGGCTTTTTTGGAGCGCTTTTAGGACTTTTTCGTGGGCTTGCTCGACTTCGGCGCTTTCCAGGGTTCGAGTGGGACAGCGATAAAGAAGCGAGTAGGCGACGGACTTTTTGTCGGCATCCAATTTCTGGCCGGTTTCATCGCGGAAGACATCAAAGAGCCGGGCCTCGACCAAGAGCGGCTCCTGGTAGTCAGCGAAAAAGGTAGCGATGGTTTCGTTGGGCATGTCCCGACTCACCACCATGGCAACGTCGCGAGAGGAGCCGGGGAATTTCGGCAACTCGGCAAAGGTGCTGCTTTCACCAAGGACGGTGGCGAGCTTTTTGAGATTAATCTCCGCCACGGCGATGGGTGTCAAAATATCAAGCTGGCGGGCCCGGGCCGGGGGCAGGTAACCGGCCAAACCAAGCTTGACGGCTTTTTTGCCGCGTCCCAGCTCGATGCTGGCGGCTCCAAGTAGGCGCGAGTCCTCTACAGGGACGAACACCAGCTCATCACTTTTTCGTCCAAGAATGGCAGCGAGACCGGCGCGCAAATCGTGGATATCGATATTTTCCGGCCGGTTGTTGGCCCAGCTTCCGGGAACGCGGGCTCCGGTCATAAGAAGAGCGAGGTGTTCGTTTTCGACTTCCTCGCCTTTTTTGGTCATGGTAAAGACTTTCCCCACTTCAAAAAGGCGCAAATTGGGCGTGCCAAAACGCACATTGCGCCCGGCGGAGGCGAGCAAGCCGGGCAGGAGTGCGGGGCGAAGGAAGTCCTGATCATCATTGAGCGGGTGTTTGAGGCGGATCACTTCCATGCCACGATGGTTGGTGGCGCGGTCATCCTCGAGCTGCTGGCGGGAAATCAATTTGAGATTCCGGGTCTCGAAGAAGCCGACGGCACAAAGGGTGGTCTGGATCTTCCGGGTGAAGTCGTAGGCGAGATCAGCCTTCGAAGTTTCGACAAAGCGGGCAGTGTGATTGGATGGCACGTTATCCAGGCCAAAGACCCGGGCCACTTCCTCAACCAAATCGATGGGGCGCTCCAGATCACGCCGGAAACTGGGGATTTCCCAGCCTTTTTTGCTTTTCGTCAAACCCAGGGAGGTCAGGATTTCCTCGATCTTGGCATCGGGAATATCGGTTCCGATGACTTTGCGACAGAAGTCGCCGGTCATTTTTACGGGTGAGGGCGGGGCGGGAATCTTCCCGCACTCGATGAGTTCGGGGTCCGCTTTACCACCAGCGAGGTCCAGGATGAGCTTCACGGCCAGGTTGGAGGCTCCCCTGACCTGGTGAGGATCAACTCCCCGCTCAAATCGATAACTCGAGTCCGAGCGAATCCCGCTGGTCCGCGAGGTCCGCCGCACCGCTGCGGGAATAAAATAGGCGGATTCCAAAAGAATATCGGTGGTAGAGGCGGTAACGCCGGAATCGGCCCCTCCCATGACCCCACCAATGGCGAGAGCCGTTTTTGAGTCAGCAATCACCGTATCGTCGGTGGTGAGCAGGTATTCGTGACCATCAAGAGCGGTGAAGTTTTCGCCTGCGGCGGCTTGGCGGACAACGATGCCGCCTTTGAGTTTGCCGAGGTCAAAGGCGTGAAGCGGCTGGCCCATTTCCATGAGCACATAGTTGGTGATATCGACGATGTTGTTGATGGGCCGCAACCCAACGGCGACGAGTTTTTCCTTCAGCCAGGCGGGAGAGTCCTGGACCTTTACCCCGCGAATCCAACGCCCGGTGTAGTAGGGGCAGTTTTCGGATTTGATCTCAATTTCCGCTTTCTTTGCGGCGCGGGTGGGTGTTTGGGACTGGGTGTGATCCCGCACGCCCTTAAGTTCCTTTTTGACGAGAGCGGCCAGCTCCCGGGCGGTGCCGAGGTGGCTGAGGCAATCGGGACGGTTCGGCGTGATTTCCAGCTCCAAAATGGCAGGATAAACTTCGGCAATCGGAGTCCCCGGCTTCAAATCGGGTGGCAAAATCAAGAGACCGCTGCTTTCTTTTTCGAGCCCGATCTCAGAGGCTCCACACATCATGCCCAAAGAATCAAAGCCTTTTAATTTGCTCTCTTTGATCGTGAAAACGGTGCCATTCCCGGCATCAAGCTGGCAGCCGGGCAGGGCGAGGGGGACTTTGTCCCCAACCTTGTAGTTCTGCGCTCCGCAGACGATCTGGCGCTTTTTGCCGGAGCCATCGTTGACCTGGCAAACCGCAAGCTTGTCAGTGTGTGGGATTTTTTCGGCAGCCAAAATCTCGGCGACGATGACTTTGTCCGGAAGATTGGTGACGCCCTCGACCTCAATACCGGCGAAGGTCAGCAACTCATCGAGTTGCGATAAATTGTAGTCGCTGAAATCAACGTGATCGCTGAGCCACTTCAAAGAAAATTTCATACTTTAAACGCTGTAAAAATGGTTGGTCGCTTTATGGGCTACACAGACAGGAGTGTCTGTGTCACATGGTTGGTGGGTTTCCTAAGCAAACTGGGAGAGGAACCGGGTGTCGTTGTCGATGAGGTGACGGATGTCGGAAATCTCATACTTGATCATGGCGAGGCGCTCGATGCCCATCCCGAAGGCGAAGCCACTGACTTTTTCGGGGTCGTAAGCGGTGTCTTTTCTCTCGCCATTAACCTGGAGAAAGACATTTGGATCTACGATGCCGCAACCTGCGATCTCGATCCATTTGTCGGACTTGCCTTTGACCTGGAGTTTCAAATCGACTTCAAAGCTGGGTTCGGTAAAGGGAAAGAAATGGGGCCGAAACCGGACATCAGTCTTCGCCCCAAACATTTGGCGGAAGAAGTATTCCAAAGTTCCCTTCAGATCAGCGAGGGTCACCCGGGCGTCGACGTAAAGCCCCTCCAACTGGGTGAAAACGGGGAGGTGGGTGGCATCGATTTCATCCCGGCGATAAGCACTCCCCGGCGCGATGATGCGCACGGGCGGAACTTCCTTCGCCATGGTCCGGATCTGAACGGAAGAGGTGTGGGTGCGGAGCAGTTTGCCATTTTCGAAATAGAATGTGTCCGACTCGTTGCGGGCGGGGTGATCTTTGGGGGTGTTCAGTGCATCAAAACAATGCCACTCGGTCTCGATTTCGGGACCTTCGGCGAGAGCAAAGCCCATCCGGCGGAGAATGTTGATCGCTTCATCCAGAACCTGGCTGAGGGGATGGAGCCCACCATGGGGCAGAGGGCGACCGGGCAGGGTCACATCGATGCTGGCGAATTGCCTGGCATCCCGCGCAGCAACCATCTCGGAGCCTTTGGCTTCAAGCGCTTCGGTGATTGCGGTGCGGACTTCATTGAGCTTTTGGCCCACGTCTTTTTTCTGGTCATTGGGAACGTCCCGCATTCCGGCCCCGGCCGTAGTGAGGCGACCTTTTTTGCCAAGAAAGCCGACCCGCTGTTCTTCAAGTTTTGCCTCGCTGTCGACGGCACCAATTGCGGCCAGAGCGTCCTTCTGGATTTGCTCGAGTTCTGTAATCATGAGAACTGAAAATGGAAATTATGGATGGATAATAGAATGGATGAATAGGTAGTAAGCGCAAAAAATCCGACCACCAGATGGGAAGTCAGACTTCTCAACGAAGCCTGGCCCCTTTCTTCCGGTCGATCGGATGTTTAAATCAACTGATGTCTTTAGGCCTTAGGCCTCGCGAACGGGTTTGAAAACTCGTTCCACGGTGACATCAAGCGACCTTTTGCAGATCTTTCGCTTTATTTTCGAGAGCGTCTTTGGCGCGTTTCGTAAAAGCGGTGAAGGCAGCTGGGTCGTTGATCGCGATATCAGAGAGAACCTTGCGGTCTACTTCGATTCCGGAAGCTTTGAGGCCTTCCATAAATCGTGAGTAAGTGATCTCGTTGATCCGGGCAGCTGCGCTAATCCGCTGAATCCAGAGGCGGCGGAAATTACCTTTCCGCTTTTTCCGGTCACGATAAGCCCAGGTTTGCGCCTTGAAAACGGCGTCTTTGGCGTAACGATACAGTTTGGAGCGGGCTCCGCGGAACCCTTTCGCTTTTTTGATGATACGCTTGCGGCGTTTCCGACTGGCTGGTGCGTTAGTGGCACGTGGCATTTTATTATTTCCTCGTTGAACAGACTGTTGTTTTTATTGTTTCAGTCGACTTGCCTCATCGGTTCATTTAGAAGGCGGTAGGTTCTTTTTTTGAACCGCGCCCTCAGACAGACGACTGTTGAATTCGGATAGAATTCGAGTGGATTGCTTTTGAGTTTAACCGAAAGGCATGTCTGCCTTTACATTTCTCTCATCCGCAGGGGAAACGAGGGCAGCATGTCCCAGACTACGCCTCCGCTTCGAAGATTTACGACGCATCAAGTGGCGTTTGCCCTGTTTGCGACGTAAAACCCGTCCACTGCCTGTCACCTTGAATCTCTTGGCGACGGCTTTTCTTGTTTTAGCTTTTCCTGCTACTCGAGCCATAAGGGGCGGAATTTAATCAGGATGATCGCTTTTGCAAAGTATTTCGATAAAAGTTCATCGGGATATTTTAAAAGTTTGGCTTCGACAAGCCCATTTTCAGGTGAAAAGGTGGCGTTTTTGTGTAAGTCATGAGTATTCTGGACATCAAAGAACCGATTCATCTCGACCGCCAGGGGATTATCGAGACGGGATCTTTTTACACTCCCCGGTATTTGATCGATGAAGTGGCGAGCATGATCAAACCTTTCCTCGCCGGGAAGCGCAGCGTGATCCTTTTCGACAATTCCGTCGGGGGCGGAGCCTTTACCCAAATCATGGACGGTTACGACTATCGCCTCGCAGATACCGACAAAACCTGCTGCGATTTACTCGCTGCTTTTACTGATCCTGAACGAGTCTTTCATTCCAATTCCCTTTTGGAAGTGTCTCGGGAAAAGTACAACATCCCCGAAAATGCCTATCTGGTGCAAGTCGGTAATCCTCCCTACAATGACACCACCTCTGCCTATAAAAAAGGCGAAAAGGGGGCTAATTTCTGCGATAAAGATCTTTTTGATCGCGATCTCGGGGTCTCCTTTCTGAAGAGTTATGACAAATTGAAGTCAGATCTGGTTTGTGTGCTCCATCCCCTCGCCTACCTGGTGAAAGAGGCTAATTTTAAGCGGCTAAGGGGATTTCGGGAAAACTACACCCTGCGGGATGCGGTCATTTTTTCCAGCAGTTGCTTCCCGGGCACGGGCACGGGGAAATTCCCCATCATCATAGGGCTCTACGAAAAAACAAAAGCGGGAATGGAATTTAAGACGATTCAGGAATTCCCCTTCCGACTTTTGGGCGGCGATTGTACAGGGTACAGTCACCCATCGTACAGGGTACGGTCGGGTGAGGAACAGATCTTCCGCCTTTCCCGCTTCACCACTACCGATGGTTATATCTCAAAGTATCCCGCCAGAAAGAACGACCTCAAGGAATCTGCCCTCGGATTGTATTTTTATACTTTTCGTGACACCAATTCCCTGAAACGCAGTGCCTCGTTTCAGTCCAAGCCGCACTACAATGCAATTGTGGTGAATCTGGAGAATTTTTACCACTACGCCTATCTGTTTGCCTTTCGGACGCTATTTGAGCCTGTCAATCGCTGGCTTTACGGGAATCTTTCCCCGCTGGTAGATATCGAATACCTGGAGGCGCACCGTTCGGATTTCGTCGCCTACGCTCTCGCCCGCCACCCGATCTTTAAAGAAATAGCCCCGGAAATTATCCAGAGAATCGAAGCATTTTATGGCATCAAATCCCCGATGGATGAGTCGAAAGTTCAGGCAATCGAGAGCGAATTCCGGCGGTTTTTTGACAGCCTGATTAAAGGCTAATCCTGGTAGCTCAACTTAAATGAAGCGTAGCTGAGGCACTTCGTGGCGAGTTGATCCTGGCCCAGTTCGGAGCAGATTGTGCCATAGTCGGCAAAAATGCGGCGCAGTTTCTGATTGGTCAATTCCCGTTCTATCTCGCTTAATTTCCGGGCGGTTTGGAGCAGTAGGTCATGGGCCATTGTCGCGCTTTCCACGCCGCGCTGCGATACCTTTTGAGCGGAGGCTTTGTCATCACTCAAAAAATCGAGGTGGCCAAGGCGGGCTTCAGCCAACTCCAAAAATCCGTTGAGATTTTCCGGATTTTTTTTCAGGGCCGTATCCAGAACTTCGATTCCGCGAAGAGATAGATTGTAGCCATCCCGCCGATGATCAGCGGCCAGCTCGATCCGGGCCAGCCGGGAGAGACTGTGGCAGAGCAATGCAGCAATCTCGACGTGGTCAGGCGTTTGCCGGTTGAGCGGGACAAGGAGCCGCAGGGCTTCGTTATAGACCTGGTCTTTATCCTCGTTGGTGATGTCCTTTGAATTGCCGAAAATATCCCCAAGGGAGAGGTAGCTGCGGGCCATTATGAGGGTTTCGTCGCGGGTGTAGCCATGCAGGCTGCGGAGACGCTCCACCGATTCGATCGTGGCGATATAGGCATCGACACTTTCCTTCTCGCGGCCGGTTTTGCGAAGGGATTCCGCCGCGTGAAACTGGAGCTTTGAGATCATCGTTTCCAGTTCCTTGTTCTTTTCGCCGGAATCCGAGAGGCTGCGAAGTTGTACGGCTTTTTCCGCCGCCTCCGAGTAAAAGGAGATGGCCTCCTCAAATCGCGTCTGCCGCTCCAAAGTCTGGCCCAGAAAAAAACTGCTCTCAGCGAGCTTGGTGGCGGCGGCGGTGTCCTCGGGATCGTGGACGAGGACTTGCTTCAGATACCAGACTGCTTTGGTCAGACTGGCCAGTGCTTCACTACTGCCCGGAATCTGATTCATCATCCCGACGTGCTCATAACAATCCGCGAGGCGAACCACGATGTTATGGCGCGGCTCCTCCTCAAGCTCGGCGTCGTTTTTGCGCAATTGGGTTTCAAACGAATCGATTGCTTTCTGAAAGTGATCGAGCGACTCCGCATCACGGTGCAACTTCTTTTCGATATGCGCCAGACTGTGGAGAGCCCGCCCGCGTTCCGGTTCAGCATCCCCTTCGAGAGCTTCTTTCAAGATCCTCACGTAGTAGGTTCGGGATCTTTCCAGATCCTTGATTAAAGTCTCCTCACCCTGATTGCCGACGGAGAGCTGGGTCATGCTGTAAAAGGAGGCATCCGCAGCGGCCCGGGATTGTTTCAAATCCCCTGCTTTGTTCTCCACCTGATTGCGAAGGATGCTAATGTGAGCCTGCTGGTTGGTCATGACCTGATCCAGTTCGCTATTTTTCATCGACGTTTCCTTGAACAGGTTCAGATACTCCAGAAAAAACAGAATCGCGATGATACAGGAAGCCGTCAAAATCGTCACCAGCGCCCGGGCGGTGAAGAGTTTCATCTTCTGCTTCAACTTTTCGCGGATGACCCGGTTTTCCGCATCAGCCAGATCCTGCGCCGCCTTTTCCTGAGTCTCCAGGAGGGTAAACTCCGATTCAATGTCCAGAAACCTTTGGCTAACCTCCCTCATGTCAACCGGGCGCTTCGCGGGATCGAGGGAAAGGCAACTTTCGATTAATTCCACATAGCGTGCTTCCCTCCGACCGCTGCCGATTCGCTTTTTCCATGGGAGTTTGCCTTCTTTCTCCATGGTTGTGGCCAGAGCGATGGGATCCACCGGCACGGGGCGGCCTCCGGCTTTGGCTATTTCCTGAGCGCGGAGTTTCTGATAAAAACCTCCCCGGGGGGTGACCTGATTGAGGAGCCAGAATGCCACCGATCCAAAGTGATACACATCCCATTTTTCAGCCTTGCCGTCTCCAAAGTCCTGGCCCAGACACAACAATTGCTCCGGTGCTGCAAAATAGGCGCTTTCTCCCAGATCAACGTGGTGGACTTTTCCGAGCATTCCGGCTCCGAAATCCCCAATTCGCAGCCGAGCTTCGCTGTCTTTATCGACCAGGAAAAACACATTCCCGGGGTGGAGATTTCCGTGCGCAACTCCGTATTTGTGGGCATGTCCGAGTGCATCAGCCAGAAGCTGAATCAAGGCCCAGGCTTCACTTTCTTTAAAAGCTCCGCAGTAGAGGAGCTTTTTTCCAGAATCAAACTCCGCCACGGAGTAATAGGGCGTCTTGTGTAGCTGAAAAGCTTTCACCGGGATAATGCCATCATGCAGCGGCATCTCCTTAAAGCGCTCAAACATGTAGGCCATCAAATGGTGATCCACCGCCATCGAATTGTATCGCTTTACGACGTAATCCTTGTTTTCCCTGACATGCCTGGCCCGGAAAACCTCGCCGGTGCACCCGACACCCAATGGCGACGGTTCAATTTGGAAATCGGCAATTTGAAGGTGGTTCATAAAATGCGAATAATTCCTACAAAAACCAAGAGTTTAACACAAGTTTGTAGCTACAAGCCGGAAAGTTCACTTCCAGGGTTAAGCCAAGTCTTGAAAAAAAACAATTGAGCGCGAAGCTGCAGGTCCGATTTTGAACTTTTATGAGACAAATTCTCGTCACCTCAGCCCTCCCCTATGCCAATGGCCATATCCATATCGGTCACTTGGTGGAGTATTTGCAGACGGATATCTGGGTCCGGTTTCAGAAAATGCTCGGAAATCGGTGCATCTACATTTGTGCCGACGACACCCACGGGGCCGCGATCATGCTTCGGGCTCGGCAGGAGGGACGCAGCGAAGAGTCTCTCATTGCGGAGATGAGTGCCGCCCACCAGAAGGATTTTGCCGGATTTGGGATCGAATTCGACAACTACGGCAGCACCAACAGTGAAGAGTGCCGGGTTTTATGCGGAGAGATTTGGAAATCGCTTCGGGACTCCGGCATCATTGTCGAAAAATCAATTGAGCAGCTCTACGATGTGGTGCAGGGGACCTTTCTCGCGGATCGGTTTGTGCGCGGGACCTGCCCCAAGTGCAGCAGCCAGGATCAGCCGGGGGACAACTGTTCCAGTTGTAATGCGGTGTACAGCCCGATCGAATTGATCAACCCAATCAGCATCGCCAACGGCTCCAAGCCCGAGATTCGCGAAGCCATCCATCTTTTTGTCGAGATCGAAAAACTCCACGGATTTCTTGAAGAATGGACCCAGTCGGGCACTCTGCCGAAGGAAAGCGCCAACTACCTCAAGAATTTCTTTTTGAACCAGCCCCTCAAAGACTGGGACATCTCCAGACCCGGTCCCTACTTTGGGTTTGAAATTCCTGATTCGCCGGGAAACTACTGGTATGTCTGGTATGACGCTCCGATCGGCTACATCGGCTCCACCAGCCAATGGTGCCAGGCTAATGGCGAAAAACTCAACAACTGGTGGAAAAACAAAGACTGTGAAATCCACCACTTTATCGGGAAAGACATCCAATATTTCCACACTCTTTTCTGGCCAGCCATGTTAAAGAGCGCCGGGTTTAACCTCCCGACAAAAGTTCATATTCACGGCTTTCTCACCGTCGGTGGAGAAAAAATGTCCAAATCAAAGGGAACTTTTATTCGCGCATCAAAATACCTGGAACACCTCAATCCATCATATCTGCGCTATTATTACGCCTCGAAACTCAACTCGCGGGTGGAGGACATTGATTTGAATTTCGAGGAATTCGAAAACCGGGTCAACAGCGACCTGGTTGGCAAAGTGATTAATCTGGCCAGCCGAACTGCCAAGTTTGTGAGTGAGACTGGTCTTTCACAAACTTACCCTGATGACGGTGGGTTGTTTGCCGAATTTGCCAAAGCAGGAGATGAAATCGCCCGCCTTTATGAAGCCTGTGATTACAGCAAGGCAACCCGGCTTATCATAGATCTCGCTGACAAGGCCAATCCCTACGTCGAAAACAACGCACCCTGGGAACTAAAAAAGCAGGCAGACCAGGCAACCCGGCTCCAGGACGTATGCACCGTTAGCCTGAACGTGTTCCGCCAACTGGTTATCTATCTTGCCCCCATCCTTCCCGATGTCGCCCGGAAAACTGGTGAACTGTTTGGTGAAGACCTCGTTGGCCCCGGTTCCTGGGAAAAATCCAAGACCCCTCTCACCGCTCGGAAAATCGCCAAATTCCAGCACATGATGCAGCGGGTTGATCCCGCCCGGGTCCAGAACATGATTGCAGAAAGCTGTGAAGAGGTGCCCGAGATCAAGCTACCAGGAGCCGCCGCCCCCAACTGTCAGGATTCGGGTGATGTCCTGAAAGCAGATCCCATCAGTGAACAGATTTCCTTCGAAGACTTCGCCAAGATCGATCTCCGGGTCGCCCGGATTATTGAGGCCAGCCAGGTAAAAGGAGCTGACAAGCTGGTTCAGTTGAAGCTCTCTTTAGGCGGGGAAGAAACCCGTCAGGTTTTTGCGGGCATCAAATCCGCTTACACGCCCGAGGAACTCATTGGCAGGCTCGTTGTCATGGTCGCCAACCTGGCTCCCAGAAAGATGAAATTTGGAGTCAGTGAAGGCATGATCATCGCTGCCGGCCCCGGAGGCGAAGACATCTTTGTGCTCAGCCCCGATGAGGGAGCGGTGCCCGGTCAACGGGTCAAGTGAGCAGAAAAACTTGCGATTCAACAGGGTACAGTCGCCGATTGTACCTTGTTTGGTCACTCTACCTTTGCCGCCACTTCGGGAAGCAGGGCCGGGGTTTTGCGGATAAACTCCACCACCTTGCCACTCATCAAACCCAAAGTAATGATCAAGATGGCAGCCACCCAAATCGGGGCCAACTGGGTTAACGGGGGTTCGCCAGATGGTTGCGGATGGATTTCATCATGGGCCTGCTCTTCGTGATCGTGACCATGCCCGGTGGCGGGTTCTTTTCCGAAGTAGGCAACTTCGATAATCCTAAAAAACAAGACGGCGTTAACCAGACTGGAAAACAGCAGGGCAACCACATACTCCCAATGCCCGCTTTCCATCGCTCCCCGGATCAGGTAAAATTTGCTGAAAAATCCACAGGTAGGCGGAATCCCTATCATGCTGAGGGCTCCAATGACAAATGCCGCCATGGTAAGCGGCATCTTTTTGAAAAGTCCCTCCAGATCTTTGATTTCAGTCAGCCCGGCGCGTTTGTTAAAGATCCCTGCCGCAAGAAATAGACAAAGAGTCATCAGCGCATCAGCCAGAATATGAAAAATCGAGCCGGTCATCCCCCACCTTTCAGAATCAGCCAGCCAGGCACCCCCCACCATGTAGCCCACCTCTGCCACAATCAAGTAGCAAAGCATCTTCCGCAGGTTCCCCTGAGCCAGCGCAAAGAGTGATCCCGCCACAATGGCGATCACCGACAACCAGACAATGAGATTTCCGCCCTGGAAAACTTGAAATGCCCAGTCCAACCCGAAAACGGTTATCATAATCCGAATCATGACATAGATAAAAACCTTGGTCATGAGCGGGGCGAGGGCACAGGAGGTGGAACTTGGTCCGAAGCTATAGGCATTTGGCAACCAGCCGTGCAAAGGGAAAAAAGCCATCTTCACCCAGGTGCCCACAAGGATTAAAATAAAAGCCACCAGGATGGATCGTGAAGCAAAAATGGCGGTGCCATCGACATTTGGTAGTTGCATGATCTGGTGGATCGCATCCATGTTTAGGGTTCCAGTCTGCATATAGAGGTAACCCACCCCGAGCAGATAAAATGAAGCACCGATGGTCCCCATGATAATGTAATTAAACGCTGCCAGCGTGCCACGCGGAGAATTACCCATGGCTATAAGTCCATAGCTGGCGATGGATGACACCTCAATCAAAACAAACAGGTTGAAAGCGTCGTCCGTCACCGTCATTCCAAAAAGCCCAACACTGAGCATGAGAAACAGGAGATAAAAATAGTGAGTTTTTTCGGTATCTTTTTCCCCTTCGTAACGAATTGAAAAAAATGAGACGCAGAGCAGTGCAATGGCGATGACCACCAGAAAGAATGCATTCAAATAGTCAATCCGTAACTGAATGCCAAAGCCCTCGGGAATGGTTACCCCGTTGATGATCTTTCCGGTTTCCCAACCGCCGACAAAGTAGTTAATTGGTCCAGAGGTAAAAACCTGCTGGGCACAAAAAATTGCTGAAACCAACGAAATCGTCAGGGAAATCAACGCGATGGGAAAACAGGTGTTCGGGTTTTTCACCCCAAACAAACCCACCAACAAGGCACCAAAAAGTGGGGCTACCAGAATTATGACAGGCAATGAATCAGTCATGATAGTTTCCGGAAGTGATTTTATCGATGATTTCGTTTTCTTCCAAAGTCCCAAAAGTTTTGAAAATCGACTGGGCAACCGCCAGCCCGACCCCGAGAGTGGCGACCCCAACAACAATCGCGGTCAGCATGAGGACGTGAGGCAGAGGATTATCATATTTGCTGGCCATCGTTTTGGCGTGACCAGACCCATGACCGGGGCCGTCAGCAGAACCATGCGCAGTCGGGGCGTCGTGCTCCACAATCGGTATGGTGGCACCGCTCTTTACACCGAGAGAAATATAGAAAAGAATGATTGCCGTTTGAAAAATGGAAACGCCAATGAGCTTCTTGATCAGGTTTCGCTTGGCTATGATCGCCCAGAGCCCAATCATCATCAGGATGACATAGACCCAATAGTTAAAGTGAGGTTGCACTAATTTATCAATCAAATCCTGCATAGCTTCTACAGTCCGTTTTTCATATTTCCTTTAGTAGCCAGAATGGCATAAATGGCGAACATGATCGCCG
>JBGSJM010000292.1:0-13846 GCA_041742015.1 Verrucomicrobiales bacterium
CTTGAAAAAGCAGGAATGGTTAGCAGTGCCATTTGGAGTGATGCCAACAATGACGGCTGGTTGGATCTGCTCGTAACCACCGATTGGGGTCCGATACGACTGTTCCTAAACAACCAGGGCACTTTTGTCGAGGCCACCCGAGAAGCCGGGCTCGTAGGTGAAGGAATCGCACGGGAAGGATGGTGGACGGGTCTGGCGGCTGGCGACATCGATAACGACGGTGATATCGACTACGTCGCCACCAACATGGGGACCAATACCTATCGGAGGGCCACTTTGACCACTCCTGAGCTTCTTTTTTACGGTGATTTTGACAACTCTGGGAAAAAACATACCGTCGAAGGCTATTTCAAAATGGAAAACGGGCGGCAAGTTTGCTACCCCAGAGCCGGGTTTATGACCGCTGGTGGAGCCATGCGATTCATTCTCAGGGAGAAACAAACCTTTCACGAATACGCGATCTCAAACCTCACCGAGATTTATCCAGTCGATAAAATTGCCAAATCCCAGCAGTTCAAGGTCAACAACATGGAAAGCAGTGTGCTGATCAACAAAGGTGGCGGAGTTTTTGATTTGTTACCCCTTCCACAATTGGCTCAGATATCACCGGCCTTTGGAGTAGTGCTGCGGGATCTTGATCTCGATGGAATCCTTGATTGTTACCTCGTTCAAAACCATTTTACCCCCTCGAAAGAAATCGGGATTATGGGCAGTGGATTAAGTGTCTTGCTCCGGGGGACTGGCAACACCAAAGAGCCCTTCATATCGGTCTGGCCACGGGAAAGCGGCCTGGAAGTACCGGGGGATGCCAAAAGCCTGTCCGCTGTGGACCTAAACAACGATGGACGCGAAGACTTTGTGGTCGGGGTCAACAACGCTGCTCCGCAAATCTTCGTGAATGACACGGATGATCTCCGCGAAACTCATCCGCTAAGGATCAGGCTCGATTTTGGGCCCGGAAATCCCACTGCCATCGGATCACGCGTTGTGGTTGTGGCTGATGGGTTGGCTCCGCAAATGTCGGAAGTAAGTGCTGGCGGCGGGTACCTCTCCCAATCGGGTAGCGATGCAATTTTCGCCGTGCCGAAAAACGCGAAATCAGCGACGAATGTCACAGTTCGCTGGCCTGACGGCAAAGTAAGTACCGAGAACATCAAATCCGAGATCTCATTCCTTCAATTAAAACGTAAACCTTAGTTCAAAAGCCGAAGGGCAGTTCCCCAAGAGCCATATGAAACCAAACCATTTGCCATTGTACCCTGTCAAGTCACCGATTGCACCCTGTTGGGTCCGGCATTGTACCCTGTTGAGTCTGTTGTTTTTGATTGCGACTCTCGCCGGGGCCAGTGAAGTTTCAGCCCTTCGAAAAACGCTTGCTGATCTCGATGTGACGCCACTGGAGGAACCACCCGTTTTTTCAAAAGAAAAAATTGCGCTTGGGCAGGCCTTGTTCTTTGACCCCGTTCTTGGGGGCAATCGCGACGTCTCTTGTGCGACCTGTCACCATCCGACAACGGCCACGGGTGATGGTCGCTCCCGGGCGGTTGGTACCAAGGCTTATGTTAACAATGGCAAACGGATGCCGGAGGGCCTTCGACTCATGGAAGTGAATGGGCGGGAGCCTGTGCTGGTCGGTTTTGATTTGAACAAAGCGGCTCACCCTTTCACCCCGAGGAATTCTCCAGAGATCTTTAACCGTGGCGACTCCGCCTGGAAAAACATGTTCTGGGACGGTCGGGTCCATGAATACGAACCTGGAAAGTTTGCTCTTAATTCCATGCGACTTACCAAATCCCCTGGTCTTTACCAAATCCGGATGCCGGAAAATGCTGAGAGTCTGTTGGCGGCACAGGCAATGGTACCGGTTCTCTCCAGCGATGAAATGCGTGGGGACCAAGGCCAGATCGACGCGATCGGCTCGAATAATGAAGTTGGTCAGATTCTACGTCAAAATGAACCTAAAATCTGGGATGCCCTGATGAAGCGGCTTCTCGCTATCGAAGGATATCGCGATTTGTTTGCGAAGGCTTACCCCGAAAAGGCACTGGACTCTTTGAATTTTGCCCATGTCGGTAATGCCATTGCCGCTTTTGAAACCTCCGCCTTCACGCTCCGCGACAGCCCCTGGGACAAATTTTTGGAGGGTGATGACCATGCTCTCAATGTGAGTCAAATCGATGGAGCAACCCTGTTTTATGGTCGAGCCAAGTGTGCGACCTGTCATACTGGTCGGCTTTTGACCGACCAAAAGATGCATAATATAGGCATCATCCCGATTGGTCCAGGCCCGGATAGTGAGGAGGACGCTGACTACGGAGTTGCTCATCGTAGCAACGCGGATCTCGATGAAAAATATGCCTTTCGTACCCCTCCTCTCAGAAATGTGGAGCTGACCGGTCCCTACATGCACAATGGTGCCTACCACACGCTGGAAGCTGCGGTGCGTCATCATCTTAATCCCGTCCATGCCCTGGAAAACTATGATGTCAGCCAGCTTGCACCCGAGTTCCGGGGAGCTGTGCACAACGACAGTCGCACCATCAAAGACGTCAAATCGACCATGCCTGACGAGCTAAAAGTGCCCCTTTTTCTGACTGACGGGGAAGTGGGTTCCCTTCTTGAGTTTCTCAAGTCGCTAACCAGCCCCTCAGCCCGGAATCTGGACCACACCATTCCAGAATCCGTTCCCAGTGGGTTGAAAATGGTGCTTCCATTTGTTGAACCTAACCAAATTTAGTTTTTAGCTTTTAGTTAGATCATCGGAAAAATGATCGACGCCAGCCAGCAGACAAAAAATCCGGCGATGCCCATGAGGGTAAGCATGACGGAGAAAGTTTTGAGGGTCTCCGTTTCCGTAAATTTTGCCATGCGACCGACGATCCAGAAACCACTGTCGTTCATCCAGGGAATGGGTTTTGACCCGCAACCAATGGCGAGAGCCAGATAAACCGGGTGAAAACTCAGTGTCATCGATTCGAGAAGGGGGGCCACAATTCCCACTCCGGTAATCATCGCGACAGTGGCAGAGCCCTGGGCAATTCGAACTAGAGCTGTCACCAGAAATGCGATCGGAAGCAGGGCGTTGCCCGCGTTTGGAAACAGAGCCACCAATTCAGCGGCCACCCCGCTTTTGTTTAAGACCTGCCCCAGCGCACCTCCTGCGGATGTAATCAGGATGATGACCCCTGCGCTGGAAAGGCTGGATTGAATCAGATCGCGAAGACTGCCTTCGCTTTCGCTCCTGTATTTTGCTGCAACCCAAAGTGCAACCACCGCACCGAGACCCAGAGCCAGATTTTTATCTGCCCAGAAGCCGAGCCAGCCGGGGTCCTGTCCGTCGCTGGCACCGCCATCCTGGAAAGGTATCATCGGGAAACTGGTCGCAGCGATCATGATGAGTGGTCCCGCCACGGGGAGCAGCGACAAAAAAAGAGGCGGGAGCGGGCGTTCTGCCGCAGCACTGCAATCTTCGTCATCCCGAAAGGGGATTGCAAAGTTTTGGTTGGCCCATTTCGCATAGATATATCCAATTACGGCACACACCAGCCCGAGCATGATTCCGGCCGGAATCATGATCCCGAAGCTGACTCCAAGGAGATTCGCGACCATCAACGGCCCCGGAGTCGGTGGGACCAGGGAGTGAGCCATCGTGGCTCCGGAGATCATAGCCATCACGCAAAGCACATATGTCCCCGGAACCTTACGGGCGTAGGAGCGCAGCAGTGGGAACATCAGGTAAAACACCGTGTCGAAAAACACCGGAATCCCCAGGGCAAATCCGCTGGTCAAAAAAGCCAGCGGGGCCCGCTTTTCACCAAACACCCCCAAAATCGCCCGAATGATTCGCTCCGCTGCCCCTGAAGCGAGCAGGCTTTGCCCGATGATGGCCGCAAGCGCGATGATGACTCCGACCTGCCCGCAGGTGCTGCCGAATCCCTTGGTCACCGCATCCATTGCTTCCGCGATGGAGGCTTTCGCGGAGCCCGGGCCGCAGGTTGCCGAAAGAATCGAGACTACCACCGCTCCGAGGAGGAGTGACAAAAAAGCGTGGAGACGCAGGAAAATGATAGTTGCCAAAACAACCACCATTCCTATCAGGCAAATAATCAGGGCGCTCATATCCCATGTTTTAGGCCATGACTGCCCCGTGGAAAAGATAAAAGTGATTCTCCACCTTCTTTGGAGGCGGGGTCAACCGCTAGATGACGCGATTCTTGATTTCGGCGACGATTGTTTCGACAAATTCATCGACGTTTTTTGACCCTTCATCTCCCCGATTGCGATGGCGCACCGAAACTTCACCGGTTTCCATTTCCCGAGCCCCGGCTACCAGCATGTAGGGAACCTTGGCGATCTGGGCGAGACGAATCTTTGCCCCGACTTTGTCCGAACTGAGGTCCGTTTTGACCCGCACGCCTCTGGCTTTTAGTTTGGTCTCAATTTCATGAGCATAATCACAGAATTTTTCGGAGATCGGAAGAATTCGCACTTGCTCGGGAGACAGCCAGGTTGGGAAATGACCGGCAAAATGTTCAATCAAAACCCCGACAAAGCGCTCCATTGATCCAAAAGGTGCCCGGTGAATCATCACTGGACGGTGTTTTTCATTGTCAGCCCCGGTGTAGTGGAGATCGAATCGCTCCGGCAGATTGTAGTCCACCTGCACGGTGCCAAGCTGCCATTCCCGACCGATGACGTCCTTGACCACGAAGTCGATTTTGGGACCGTAAAATGCGGCCTCCCCCTTTTCTTCAGTGAAAGGTTTGCCGAGTGATTTCGCTGCTTTGCGCAATGCCTCTTCCGCTTTATCCCAATTTTTGGGGTCGCCCACGTATTTGTCGGAGTCGGGATCGCGAAGGCTCACTCGAACCCGGTAGTCATTCATATTCAGCGTGCCGAGTACAATTTTGACCAACTCCAGACAGCCCTGAATTTCTTCATCCAACTGATCGGGGGTTACAAAAAGGTGGGCATCGTCCTGAGTGAAGCAACGGACCCTGGTCATCCCACCAAGCTCGCCGGACTGCTCCCAGCGATAAACCGTGCCAAATTCGGCGAGGCGGACCGGCAGATCGCGGTAAGAATGTGGTGTGGCATCGAAAATACGAATGTGATGCGGGCAGTTCATCGGTTTGAGGAGAAAACCCTCCGCTTCACCACTGGCCAGCGCATTATTGAGTTCCGCACAACTGCAACCCTCATCCGAGAGTTTTTTGAGAGCATCTCGTTCGATGATTGGCACAAACTGCGAGTCTTCGTAGTAAGGGAAATGGCCCGAGGTCCGGTAAAGATCCAGTTTCCCGATGTGGGGAGTGAAGACCTGGGAATACCCCTGCCGCTCCAGTTGTTCACCGATAAAGTTCTGCAATTGCTGGCGGATGATCGCGCCGTTGGGAAGCCAGAGCACCAATCCCTGTCCGACCTGTTCATCGATTTTAAAAAGCTCCAGCTCTTTGCCGAGCTTGCGGTGATCCCGTAATTTGGCCTGCTCGACCCTTTCGAGATGCTCGATTAGCAGGGCCTTGTTCTTGAATGCCGTGCCGTATAAGCGCTGGAGCTGTTGATTGCTGGCATCCCCCTTGTAAAAGGCACTGGCAACGGTTTGGATTTTGAAGGCCTTGCAGTTCCCGGTTCTACCAACGTGGGGACCGGCGCAGAGATCCCAGAAATCACCGTTTTTGTAAATCGAAATCTCCTCGTCTTCCGGGATGTCGTTGAGCAGATCCACCTTGAAAACGCTTTCCGTGTTCCGCTCACTCAAACCGCCAAGCCGTCCGGTTTTGGCCAGATTCAGCGCTTCATCCCGGGAGACGGTCATTTTCTCAAAAGGCTGGTTTTCTTTGACGATTTTTGCCATCTCCCCCTCGATTTTCTCGAAATAATCCGGGGTGATCCGGTGTTTCAAATCGACATCGTAGTAGAAACCATACACCTCGTGATCAATGGGTGGTCCGTAAGCGAACTGAGCTTCTGGCCAGATTTTGAGAATCGCAGTTGCCATGACGTGGGCCGTCGAGTGGCGGAGCCGTTCGAGGTCTGACATTTGCTCGCGTTCTTCAAGGGTCTTGCGGTCTGTGGCCATGGTGATAAATAAATAAGCTTTGTTGGCACCACCCCGGAGAAGTCCGCTTGGTGGTGGAGCGTCAACTCTTGCTTATTTTTCACAAATTTCCAGTCACATTGACGATGGGCAAGGCCAGCTTTGGCTACTTCAAATAACCGTCTAGCCACCCACGGGACCCTTGCGGTGGGATGCCGTCAGCCGGGTCCAGATTATCCGCAAGGCGAAAAGCGATGGCCAGGGGGAAATCTCCCTTTGGAGCACCGCCAGTGTAGGGGCCATCCCCCCGGAAAAGCCCTTTTGCAACGAGGTCAAACCGGGTCACCACACCACCTCTCACCTCTACAAAACCCATTAGCGCAACTTTAAACTCCCGATCACCGGATGGCGTTTTGAGATGGATGTTGCCGCTCAATTTACCCGAATTAAGCTCGATCTTATTCTCCATAATTTCCGAAGCTTCCCACATCGGCGGTTCTCCCCGAGTATTGTCCACCAGGTGGAATCGAGCCAGCCGAATGATGAGGCTCTCCGGGACCTCGCCTTTGGCAAGCGCGACATGCTCATCCTTTCGAATCCACAGATTGTCCCGCCCCATGGCTTCCTGAAAGATTTTCTTCGATGGGTCGGTGGTTTCTTCGTAGCCACCGAGAACAAGACTGTTTACCCGGACGACCAGTCCTCCCTTGGGTGGTCCGTAAACATATTTTGGATCGGGTGGGCCGGGGGTGATGGGGGCCGCCGTTGTTGATGGGGTAACCTTTACCCCCTCCTGCATGAGTTTTAAAAGACGCGCCGGATCGCGATTGTTATTAAACCCCAAAAGGAGCACGTCAGCCGTTGCGACGTAACGTCCCTGGGTGGTTCCCTGATCAGTCGGGCGCGGTCCCTGGTTGGCGATCTTCTGATAAAAATGACCTTCGGCGTCCTTCTGTCGGCGCTGATATGCCTGATCAATCGCCACCGGAATAAACTTCGATTTCAACAAATCGACCACCGCTGGATCACTGAAGGTCGACGCACGGTCGAGCACCCCATTGTTTCACGTGCACCCCAGGGGATGCCCATCCATCGCCCAGATGAAGATCAATTTCTTCTCCCGTACCGCTGCCGCCTGCGCGTCGAGCAAAGACGTTTTCCAGGGGATCGATCGCCAGACCTCGCCTGCGTCCGGTTGCAATTGTTGATGGAGCGTTTCAAATTCCTCCGCCGTTAAGGAACTCAGGATGGTCAGGGCGATAACAGAAAAAATCGAAAACATAATTCAACCAGTTTAATTTTTCGGACCTTCGTTCCACAAAATGTTAGTGCCGCTTTTGCCGGGAACGATCACGTCCTTCCAGCCGTTTCCATCGAGATCAGCGACACGGATTTGCAGGCCGATTCCGGGGCCCTGACCAGCGGGCGTTGAGGAGATCACGCTTTTGGTCCACGCCAGAGTGTCAGGATTTAAGTCATAATAGTGGACCACCGTGGCGTCATTTGCCCCGGGATCGCTCCCAGAGTGTGCGTAGTATCGCTTTCCGGTGATTAACTCCGGAGCCCCATCATTATCGATGTCCTCCCAAGCCAGGGCATGGGCTTGGGAAAATTCTTTGTCGATGAGATGCTGCCGCCAGCGGTCTTTGCCGGTGGCTCCGGGGATTTGTTCTTCCCAATACAGTCCGTAATTATGGCCACTTCCCCAAAGCAAATCATTTTTTCCATCTTTATTGATGTCCAGGACCAGTATCGGACAGCTCGCATGGGGCAGATTAAAATCGTTATGGTAAACCCAGGGACCGGAAAATGCCCCGGCCTCTGGTTGCTCAAACCAACCCTGCATAAAAACAATGTCTTTGCGCCCGTCTCCATTGATGTCTCCGAAACCCTGGCCATGTCCGTTTAGCCCTTCGTGGATGGTGTGGCGCTGCATGGCTGGTTTGCCGTTGGCATCTTTGGTGAACTGGTAGACTGCCATTGGGTTTTTCGCATTCCACTGGTTTTGAAACCAATCCGGTTTCCCATCCCCATCGATGTCTTCCAAAAAAGTGGCCTCATTGTGCTGGGTTCCCGTATCAGTCAGCTCATGAATCGGCCAATTTGGAACCGCGTCGTAGTCTTTCCCCGGGTTCTCAAACCAGTTTACGATTGGCAGAGTAAAGGCCCCCGACACGATGTCCAAATCACCATCCCCGTCCACATCGTAGAGATGCTCCGAGTTGTTTTGCATATAGTCCTTCCCGAAAGGCAGGATCGTTCTCACCTTGCGTGGCTTAAAATTGGGATTTTGGTACCAAAATTCCCCAGAGGTGATGTCCAGTTTCCCATCACCATCGATATCACCCACCGCGATTCCCTCATTATTATCTTTATGAAGCTGCTGAATCCTCCATTGCAGCTTTGTACCGGGCGGTTTTTCACCCTGCTGGGCAAAAATCAAGAGGCTGCACGAAAGAACCAAAGCGAAAATGCAAATAGCGATGTTTTTCATAAGTTAATCCAATATGCCTTAAAGCCCCGTTACCTCCCAACCTTCACGATATTTATCGTGGATCAGCGCGTTGGCGGCGGAGTCGGAGAACTTGCCACTTGCTTCGTTCCATTTCAGAGTCTGGCCAGGCAGGCGCATCGCCACCGTGCCGAGGAGGACGGCTTCGGTCATCGGTCCCGAATAGTCGAAATTGGTGAGTGGCTTGCCGGAGATCTCGCCCCGTATTGCGTCGGCAAAATTCTTATGGTGGTGCCCGCCCTCCACTGCCTCGATCTTCTCGTCTGATCTTTTGCCGTCGCGATAGACATATGGCATTCCGCCGTGGGGGATGAGGAGCACGCCAGTGGTGCCGATCACGATTGTGCCGCTCGATGGCGCTTTTTCGATCACCTTGCCCTCGGCGTTTTTCTCCTCTGGTCCGAGCAGGGCAAAGACCTCTGCGGGTGGTCGCTGGGTTCCATCATACCAGGTGAAATCAAAGTCACCGTCGGTGAGAGAATTCCCCTTCACACGATGGTGCACCTTGCCGTCCAGAGGCCAACTGTCACCATCTACCGGGGCAGGCCCATGCGAGGTCACCTCCAGAGTACTTGGCTTCCCGAGCCCCATAAACCAGGGATGATAAATATGGCAGCCCATGTCACCAAGTGTTCCGGTGCCGAAGCCGATCCGCTTTCGCCAGTTGCTGGGGTGGAATTCACGGGGGATAAACTTCCGCATTTTCCCAACCCCGATCCACTTGTCCCAGTCGAGGGTTTCGGGCGGAGCCTCGTTGCTGTCGGGCAGGGGAGCCATTGCCCCCCAGGATTTCGGACAGGAGCTATGGACCGCCTTTACCTTTCCCACAATGCCGGATTGGAGCAGCTTCACTGCCGTCTGGTTTCCAGAACTCGATGCGACCTGTATTCCCATTTGCGTCATCAGCCCTTTTTCAGCCGCCACTTCACGGAGGCGGCGCGATTCGTGCAGGGTCCGGGTGAGCGGCTTTTCGCAATAAACGTGTTTGCCGAGTTGCATTGCCGCCATCGCGATGGGCGCGTGCATGTGGTCAGGTGTGCCGATCACCACCGCGTCGATCTCCTTGTGCATTTTGTCGAGGAGTTCGCGCCAGTCCTGGAACACCTTGGTGCCCGGATGCGCCTCGTTGAGTTGTTTGGTCCTTCCCAGATCGATCTCAGCCACCGCCACCAGTGTCGTGTTTGGTGCCTGGAGCATTTCGTTAAGGTCTCCCCAGGCCCGCCCGGCAGCCCCAAAGTTGGCAAAACGCAGGTTCCCACTTGGAGCACCCGAGGCAGTGGTTTGCCAGCCAATCCAGGGCGCGGCAAAGGCTGTGGCGGAAGCGGTTTTGAGAAAGTGACGGCGTGAAGTATTCATAGACGCCATCTTTCGATAGCGTTCCCGGAGAGTCAAAGCTTTTTCCGGGCCGGGGTATCACGCAATCAACTCATACTTGCACACCAACAGGGTACAATCGACGAGTCAACAGGGTATAGTGCGAGTGCAAAAGGCATTTAAGAAGGGCGCTGCCTGATGTAGTGGTGGCTTCCAGCCGCCGCTCCGTCCCACCTGGCCGCGAAATTTACACCCGCCATTTCCTGTGATAGTTTCGGGGAGTATGAGTTCCCTGCCAAGAATCAGTTATCTGTCTCCTGAAGACTACTTGCATGCCGAGAGATTGGCAGAAACCAAGAGTGACTACCTCAATGGCATCATGGTGGGCATGTGTGGGGCGACTTTCCGCCATAATGTGATCGCAGTGAATGTGCTCGGGGCGATTCGAGAAGCCTTCAGGAAGCGCCCCTGCATCGTCTTCGGTTCCGATATGAAAGTCCGCGTTGAAAAAGCGAATGTTTTCCGGTACCCCGATGTTTCGGCTTTGTGCGGGCCCATCAATTTTTATTGCGACAAACAGGATATCTACAGCAACCCACAGTTTATCTGCGAAGTCATCTCCCCCAGCACCAGCCGGACAGATCGAAATGAAAAATTCGCGGAATATCGGTTCATCGATACGTTCACCGAATACCTGATTATCGAGCAGGATAAAATGGAGGTGGATCTGCATCGCAAAGGAGACAACGGGATATGGACTGCCCAGACCTATACGGAGATCACGGACCAAATCGAGTTGGAATCAATTGGCGTGAATTTGACCCTGACGGAAATTTACGAAAAAATTGAGTTTGAGAGGTAAATCCCAGCCCTGATTCAAGCGCCGCGAGTTCTTGACATCCCGCCCGTTTTTAGTCAATTTCTCCGGGTATGCAAATGTCTGTCAAAGGTTGGTTTTCGGTTCTGCTGGTGATTGCTGTGGTCGGAGGGCCAGTCTGGGTTCCCGCGCAGGAGGTAACTGCCGCCGCCGAGGTGAAGAAAATCCAGGAGCAGTTTGAGGCGGAACTCCTAAACCTGAACAAGCCGCTGACCATGCTCCAGGACAAATACCGGGGAGCCCTAAACAAACAGAAAGACGCTTATCAGGCAGATGGCCAACTGAAGGCGATGCTGGCGGTGGTTGCTGAACTAAAGTCCCTGGAGAGCGGGAGTGATGAACCACTCTCAACCTACCCCGATCTGAAGCGGCTCCAGGAAATTTACCGAGCCCAGCGCAGCACCGTCCAGGCAAATGGAGTAAAAACCAAGCTATCCATCATCCAGAGTTTTCAGAAAAATGCCGCTGATCTCGCCGCCAAGCTGACCAAGGAAGGAAAAATCGAGGAAGCGCAACTGGCTCTCGCTGAGGCGGAGCGGTTTGAGGCGATGAGCAAAGATCCCGCCCTGGCGGTGGTCCAGCCCAAGGCCACCCCGGCGGCAGCGCCGGAAGGAGCCAAAGATGCCAAAGAGTTCACCAACAGCTTGGGCATGAAATTTGTGCCCGTGCGCGGCACCGATGTGCTCTTCGGCATCAGCGAGGTGACTTACCAACAATACGCGGCCTTTGCCAAAGCGAACCCGGACATCGCAGGTGACTGGAAGAACCAGATCCACGATGGCTTTGTGATCAAGGAAAAAGCGGATGATCATCCGGTGACCCGCGTGAATTTGGAGGACGCCAAAGCCTTCTGTGCCTGGCTTTGCAATGAGGAGAAAAAGGAGTACCGCCTGCCTACCGATCACGAATGGAGCCTGGCGGTGGGCATTGGGAAAAAAGAAGATGAAAAGGCGACTCCCGAGGAAAAAGCCCGGAAAATGGTTGACGAATACCCTTGGGGTTCCGAGTGGCCGCCACCGCAGGGAGCAGGTAATTACAGTGACCAGAGCCGGAAAGCCAAGGCAAAAGCCGCCAGAGCAACTACTTACCTCGACGGCTACGATGATGGATTCCCCACAACCGCTCCGGTCATGAGTTTCAAGCCAAATCAATTTGGCCTGTACGACCTCGGGGGTAACGTCTGGGAATGGGTTTCGGACAAGTATTCTCCCTCTTCGTCTGCTTTTGTCTTGCGGGGAGGTTCTTGGGACGGCAGCTTTCGTGAGCGCGCATTGTCTTCGTGCCGCGTCATTAATGAGCCTACTTCTCGGAGCAGCTTCTACGGTTTTCGTTGTGTATTGGTGGGCGCGCCGCGTTAGGACTTTCGCCCCCCTTATGACTTCCAGGGGTCATTCGACCCCTGGTTTGAAAATGCCGTGAAATAAACGGCGGCGGGACGCCACCGCTACGTCGAGTGAAGCCCTCAAAACTACGGTGCCATGCAGACCGACTCATCACTCCAGGGTGATTCCAGATCCTTGGGACCCAGCGCCATGATCCGGAAGGCGTAGCGCTTCCCGGAGGTCAGGCCGGTTGCCTTGTAGGTAATGCGGGTGCCAACTTTTATCTGGGTCCAGGCTCCTGGAGCAGCGTCCTCGGCATGCTCCCGACATTCGTAAATGTAGGACTTCGCTTTCGGCACGGCGCTGCCCGAGATGACGATCTCACCCGGTTTGGCACCCATGGTGGCCAGCACATTGGTAGGGGCAGGCAGGCTGCTCGTGGTGGTGGGTGCAGAGACGATCTCGAACCCTGCACTCAGGATCTTGGCAGCATCCTCCTCCGCAGCAGACTCCACATAACTGCCCCGCCCGTTGAGTAGCAGTTCCAGTTCGCCACGCAGGGTGTCCCGCTGGGTCCGCAGGGTTTGGAGGGCTGTTTCAGCCGTTTCAATCGCATCCAGCTTGGCGGTATAGTCGGCCAGCTTGGGATCGTACACCGCTGCGGTTGGCTGTGGGGTGGGAAAGTTGGGATTTCCGGTGATCTGCGTCTGGTGAGCTTCAGCGAAATCGCGGAGTTGTTCATTGGTTTTGTCGCGGAGTTCTAATTTAACTTTGGCCATAGATATAAACTGTTGTTTTGAAGTGATGGTTAAACCGGTAGCCCATCCCACAATAGCCCCGGAGTCCCAAGTGATGCCAGAATCCCAGTTTGCCATGCAAGAATAACCGTATCGGTGGGAAAAACCTTGGCATGCCCCGTACCGGGGTGCAACTTTATTTAGCTCTTCTTAAATGATTCTGTCGGGGTGGTGGTTGCCACCAGCTTGTAACAGGCTGGTTACAAGCTTTTAATAAGCTTGTTACAAGTTTGTAACAGGCTGGTTACAAGCTTGTAGTTGGCAGGGTACAAGCTTGTAGTTGGCAGGGTACCAGCTTGTAGTACGCAGGATACAAGCTTGTAGGTGGCAGGGTACCAGCTTGTAGTTGGCAGGATACAAGCTTGTAGGTGGCAGGATACCAGCTTGTAGTACGCATGATACAAGCTTGTAGGTGGCAGGATACAAGCTTGTAGGTGGCAGGGTACAAGCTTGTAGGTGGTAGGGTACAAGCTTGTAGTTGGCAGGGTACAAGCTTGTAGTTGGCAGGATACAAGCTTGTAGTTGGCAGGATACAAGCTTGTAGTTGGCAGGATACAAGCTTATAGTTGGCAGTGTACAAGCTTGTAGTTGACAGGATACAAGCTTGTAGGTGGCAGGATACAAGCTTGTAGTTAGCAGGGTACAAGCTTGTAGTGGGCATGATACAAGCTTGTAGTACGCAGGATACAAGCTTGTTTTTGTCCGGTTGCGTGGAGCTGGGCAAACAAATGGGACTCATGGGAGCCATGCGACAGATGGGAGTCAGGCGAGTAGGCCAAGGCAAAGGTGGGTAGCCCCATTTCTCCCATGAGTCCCATTCCTCCCATTTCGGCGGACACCACTGACACAACAGATGTGGTGTTAAATTTGGCAAGGAATATTTGGGTTAAAAGGCTGATTATTTTTGAGGATGCCGAAAATGCAGTGGACCAGCTTTCTCATCACCGCGACGAGGATGGCCATTTCGGGTTTTCCATCTTCCCT
>JBGSJM010000293.1:0-23316 GCA_041742015.1 Verrucomicrobiales bacterium
CGGGCAGATCGTCGGCGGCGCGCCGGGCGATTTCATCGTAATCCAGGGCGATGTTTTTTTGCCGACTCTGCTCCGTGGTGTGGAAGAGCCCGCGGACCAGGCCCCAGTCCGGGTTGCGCAGGGGGTTGTTCGGGGTGCGGATGATGGCCAGGGGCGTGAACCCCGGGTTGCGGCGGAGGCGCTGCCAGAGCCCAGCGCGGAGAAAGGAGGACTTGCCCGCGCCGCTGGGAGCCTGGATGACGAGGGCCCGGTTCAAGACAGAGGGAAGCAGATCCTCCAGCGCCTTGATCCCGTCCCGAATCTCCAAATCCCGTCCGCAGAAGAGCGCCTCATCCCCTTCCCCGAGGGGGCGGAGGCCGGGATAGGGGCTGTCCTCAGGCGACTTCGGTTTCCAGGAGTAGCTGTTCGGAGCCACGCCCAACTCGCGCAGGGCAGCGCCGATGCCGGCGAGACAATCGGGATGGAGATCGACCGTGCCGGTGGTCACGCCATCAACCGGCGAGGTGTAGGGAAAGGGTGCGCCGGGGCTTTTGTCGAGCTGGGTGACCTGCCGGGTCTTGGCGGAGTGCGACAGGGCGCGGTCGAGCCGCTCGTCATCAAACCGAACTCCGCCGAGGGTGACGGCGAGAACGGTGCCTTTGGCATGCTTGAGTTCCCGGTAACAGAAGGAGTTGATGTTCAGGGAATTTTCCGAGGCGAGAAAGAGCATAACCTCGGCCGCTTCGGCCTGGGCGAGCAATTTCTTTTCCCAATCCACCCCGGCGTGGAGATGGCTGGCATCGAAGAAGATCTCCTCGCTGGACCAGCCCCCGCCTTCTTTTGACATCAGCCACTGTCGGATCGCCCAGGCGTAGGGTGACTCCTTGCGGTTGTAGGAAATAAAGAGACGGGCGAAGAGACGTAACATGATACTGCGGATTTGATCCTGCGATAAAGATTCAAGCTCATGGCGGGAGGAGAGTCAAGCCGGAAGGGGTGGACAACAGGACAGCATCTACGCATCAGAAGTTAGTAGAGCGATCCAGATGACTGGCCCGATTCCGTTCGCCTGACACGTGGGAAGAAAAATCTATGTTCTCCCGAAATGAAACGAAGACTGGCCTCCAGAGGAGGCCGCAACCGTCAGTCGGAGACCTGACCCACAACCCTGAGCCCATCCCCGCGAAGACGAGTCGCGGATGTGATGGCCTTCTTTCCGGCGATCACGGGTATGAAAACCCGTGCTACGTTCACTTTAACTCCTCGATAAAGGTCAGCAGGTCAGCCATGTCCTGCACGGTCATGCCTGCTTCGAGGCCGTCTGGCATGAGGCTTTGGCCGCTGGAGGAGCTGCCCTTGATGTTGGGGCGCTCGATTTTGTGGGTGGCTCCACCGGCCATTTTCAGGGTCATGGCGGTGGCGTTGTCCTCGGCGATCACTCCGGCGTAGGTGCCACCGTCCCGGGTGTTTACGGTGTAGAGGATATACTGGGCGGCAACCTCTTTACCGGGCTCGAGAATGGCGGAAAGCAGGGCTTCGCGGCCTTTGGCTTTTACGGTGACGAGGTCGGGACCCACTTCCAGACCCATTCCAGCGGCCCGGTGGCAGATGAGGCAGCGCTGCATAAACTGGGTTTGACCGCGAAGGGCATCACCCGGGGTGGTGACGGCATCGCGAAACTTGGCGGCGACCTCGGCCCGGGAGGGCGGGATGACCGCTGCCAGCGCCTCTTTGGCGAGCGACGCGATTTGTGTTTCCTTGTGCTGGACGAGGGACTGGACCTGCGCGGCGCTCAAGGCGGCGGCGGGAATGGTGCCGGATTTGATGGCAGCGAGCAGGGTAATCTGCCGATCCTGCCGGGCAAGCATTTGCTCCAGGGCGGTGGTGCGGGCCTGGGCGGTGTAGTGGGGCCAATTTTGGAGGATCAATTGGTCCACCTGGGGTGACACGTGTTGAGCCAGAATTTTCAGCGCGGCGGTCTGGAGGGCCTCGGGCTGATTTTCGGCGAGACAGGCGAGCAGGGCGGGCTGGGAAATATCGAGGGAGGCAAAGCGAAGCAGCTCTATCGTGGTTAGTTGAGAGTTGATGGTTGAGAGTTGAGAGTTATTAAGCACGGTAGTGGCGGACTGTTTAAAGAGTGCGGTGAGTTTTTGATTTTTGTCGGCCTTTTCAATACTGGATTTACCCTGGCGCAGCCCCTCGCCGAGGGCACCGATCCAGAGGGGATTGGGGCGGGAAGCAATCCAATCGATTAGTTCCACACGATCTTCCGATGATGACGTGGCGGCGCGAATTTCGATCAGCCTGGCGATGAACGGATCGGCTTCGCTAACGGGTTCGAAAACCCGTTCTCCGGTGAGGGCAGAAAAGATGCGGCTCGAAAGCAGGGCGGGCGGAGCGGTGAGCAAAGCGGGGCTGATCCAGGGGTGGTCATGGTCCTGTTCGGCGAGGTGGGTCAGGGCGGCCTCCAACTCCGGCGACGAATTCTTTTTGAGAAGCGAGCTGATGGTCCGGGCCAGTTGAAAGCGGACCCGCGGGCTGCTGTCAGCCGAGAGAGCCGCGATTTTGGGGTTGAGAGTTGAAAGTGGAGAGTTGAGGGACAGGACAAGGGCTCGCTCCCGGACATGGGCGTCAGCATCTCCCAGGGCCGCGATGAGAATTGGTTCGCTGATGGCTTTTTGACTGGCCAGGGCACCGAGGGCATGAATTTTGGCGAGGGGATCATTCCCGGAAATGACCACTTCGAGTAGAGGGATGGCGGTTTTGTCCTGTCGCTCGTGGAGGAGTCGCTGGGCGGTGTCGCGATGCCAGCCGTTTGGGTGAGAAAGCAGTTTGACGAGGCCGGGAACATCGACCCCGCTGAGATCGATCTTTTGTCCGATTCGGTTCACAGACAGGAGTGTCTGTGTCACATCGGGAACGAGGCGATAGATGCGACCGCGATCATTGCCGTGGTTGAGGTCGAGATGCTTTTTGATTTCATCGGGAATGGACCAGGGATGCTCGATGACTTCGCGATACATGTCGATGATGTGGAGGCAGCCGTCCGGGGCATTGGCGAAATTGACGATGCGCACCCAGGTGTCGTTACTGGCTGCAAACTCAAAACCCTGCTCATCTGCGGGGCGCTCCCCGGCGCGGTTTACCCCGTCAGCGGCGGAGCGGATGATTTTTCGATGGACAAGCTGGCCACCGGCATCTCCGGTGAAGCTGTTATTCACAAAATCGGGACCGTAGGCATCACCCCGAAAGATCGTAGTCCCGGTGGCTCCGGTGAAATAGCCGCTGACCCGTCCGCCGCCCTCGACCATGCCCGGGACGGTCCCGGCGATGCGCCAGCGGGTCCGGACGATGCGCCAGGGTTCATCCGGGCTGCGGCGGAAAACTTCGGCCGCGCCACCATCCACCGCGATACTTTTGCGGGCCGGGGGAAGGTGACCACCGGAATCGCCCTCATAAACCCAGTGCTGAAGATGGTCGGAGTTTGAACAGCCGAATTTCCGTCCGTAGTTGTCGAAGCTCATCCCATACTGGGCACCGCCGGTTTCCATGCCAAATTCGTGGGTCAGGGGATCAAACCAGAAATCCCGGCCACTAAGTTCCTGTCCAGGTAGTTCCGGGCGCTTCAGGCAGGTGACGATGCCGCGATTTCCGCCCCCGGCGAGGACGTGGACGCGATTATCCTGTCCCCACTGAAAACTGTTTAAGAGACCCTGGACATTGAGCATTTTTAATCCGGACCCAAAACCCGAGTAAATTTTTTCGCGGACTTCGGCGCGGCCGTCCGCATCGCGATCTTCAAAGCGCCAGATGTCCGGGGTGGCACCAACGTAAAGCCCGCCATTGGCCCAAATCAGTCCGGTGGGCCAGGGGAGGTTGTCGGCAAAGACCTGGCTGGTTTCGTAGTAACCATCGCCGTCCCGGTCCTCCAGCACCGAGACACGGCCGAGATGCGGGGAGGAATCGCGCATCTCCGAGTAATCGATCATTTCGCAGGCAAACATGCGGCCGCGTTCATCGAAACAAATTGCGATCGGGTCGCGCACCTGGGGCTCGTGGGCAGCGAGCTGGAGTTTAAATCCGGGTTTCACCTTCCAAGTTTTGATGGCATCAACAGGCTCCACTGCCGGGTAATGGGGCAGGTCTTTGGTCGGGTCCAGAGTCACTGGGTTTTTGGTGGTACCGTAGGCCTGGGAATAGGTGGTTTTGGATTTGATTACCTCAGCCGCCTGCCCGGCGGGGCTCTGAAAGAAGAAGGTGATCGCGAGCAGGATTGGTATCGTGACACAGACACTCTTGTCTGTTCTGAACAACCGGATGAGGAGATTTTTCATTCCGCTTTGAATCAGGAAATCGATGCGACAAGCTGGTGCATGACTTGGAAATACTCGTGCAGTTCCTCCACTGCCATGGTCAGCGGGGGGGCGATCCGAATCACTTTGCCAGCGAGTGGTCCGAGCAGGTGAATGGCCCTGCCCTGGGCATCGCCAAGGTAACAGAGGCGGACAATCTCATTGGCCACCTCCTCGGCAGAGCGATCTCCCACCGCCTGGCATTCAATACCCCACACCGTTCCCTCGCCCCGCACCAAATCAATCGCGGGAAGTTCGGTTAATTTAATGAGGCATTCCTCAATCGCGATGGCCAGCTTTTTCCCCTGGACGAGGACATCACTCTGCTCAAACTCATCGAGGGTGGCGAGCACGGCGGCACAGCCGAGCGGATGGGCGCTCCAGGTATCGGAACCTTCGCCAAAGGTCATTCGGGCAAAGACATCAGCCCGACCCACCACGGCATCAACCGGTATGCCGTTGCCCATGCCTTTTCCGAGCGCCACGAGATCGGGTTCAACACCATATTCGGTGTAGGCATACATCGATCCAGTGCGACCGAAATTCGACTGAATTTCATCGAGAAAAAAGAGGATGTTGTTTTCCTGGCAAAATTGAGCCAGCATCTGAAGATACTCCCTTTGTGGGTGATACGATCCCCCGCCGCCCAGGTAGGGCTCGGTAATCAGGCAACAGAGGCGGTCACCAAACTCTTTCTTGTGCCGGTCCAATTCGTCCCGATAAGGTTGCAGGTCAATGGGCTCGCGCCGTCGATCCAAGCTGCTGCATTCCTCCTTGGGAAAGCTGATGAATCGGACCCGGGGATCGCGTTCCCGGTCAAGTTCACTGCCCGTAACCGCGCCTGCGAGCCCCTTTTTCCCATGAAAACCGCTCCGCGTGGCGAGGATGATGCCATCGCCCTTGGGGCGTTTGGCGAGGGCGGCCCAGAGGCCCTTTTGCACCGCCTCGCTCCCACTTGCGGCCCACAGGATTTGTTCGAGGCGAGCGCCGCCCGGTTCCCGCTGGAGACTGGCGAGCAGTCGGCGATTGGCCTCCATCTCGACACTGGTGACGGCGTTGTACGAGGTTAGGGTGACTCCCATGTGGTAGCCGCTCTCACCAGCGGCATTCTCCAGCGCCATATATTTCATGACTCGTTTCCACCAGCGTTTTGGGTTGTGACCGAGATTTGAAACGAGCACGCCCGAGGTGAAATCAGCCAGTTTCCGACCCTCCGGGGTGTAGTGATAAGAACCCGCACTGCGGTGCACAACCGCCATGCTGGGCGTACGGGTCCGCAAGCTGAGGGGCTCCGTCTCAACGAGATCGTGGCGCAGATGATTTGAGGTCGGCTCATTATGATGTTCGATGAGATTAGCCGGTTTTTCGATATGGATAGTGGTCATGCTAGAGTGGGATAGATAAAGATTTTAAACCATGCCGGAATAGAGAATGTCAGGTTCAGCGACACCAGGAGTATATAGAATAAGTCCGCCTGCTGATCCATTGACCTCGACCAGGGCATTGGGCTGGCCAGCGGCGTGCCGGGCTAGAATCGCCTCCATCGCCTGCACGGCGGCGACGACCTGACGATCTGCAGAAAGATCGTTGTAGTCACGAGCCGCCATTTCGCGGAGTCGGTCGGGACGCCCGGCTTCACTACCGCCAAACTCGACGTAGGCGACTTCGCGGGTGAAGCGCTCGATCACTTCGATGCCATAGCCGCGCTGGGAGCGCTCCCCCCAGGGCTCGATAAACCGGGCATTGTAGTGGTTGTTGATCGTGATTTTCATTTGCTCCGGGGTCCGGCCCTCAATCGTACATTCTACGCCGCGCTTGCGGCTGTGGCCGTTCCAGACGCCATTGTCGAAGCGAAACTGAACCTCCTGCTCCACATAGCCGGGGAAATTATCTGGAGTCACCCAACTGGTATGGATATCAAAAGCCGCCTCCCGACCGCTGGCATATTCGTAAACGAGGCGGAGCTGGGTCGAGTCCCAGGTCGGTCCATCCAGCGGACCAACCAGTCCGCGCTGCCCGGTGCAGGAGACGCTTTTTAGCTTCCCACCGAAGGTGAAGTCGATCAATTTCAAGTAGTGAACCGCAACATAAGTGCCCGGATTTCTACCCGTGATCCAACTGGCAAACTGACTGCCCGAAATCGACTTTGGCTCAAGCAGGGTGCAGTAGCCATTGTTCACATGCGACAGCAGGCCGTCGTGGACGAGAGTGCGCAGTCTTTTGTGATCAGGATCAAGGAGCTTGTGATAAACGACCTTGGCGAGAACTTGCTTTTCCCGGGCCAGGTCCGTGAGCTGGTCCAGCTCAGCCAAGGACAGAACCGAGGGCTTTTCAATGATGACGTGTTTTCCAGCCTGCAAGGCCTGGCGGGCGGCCTCAAAATGCTGATCGTCCGGAGAAGCGACACAGACAAAATCGACCCCGCTGGCGATCAAGTCTTTGACAGCTTCCTCACCGGTAAAATTTCCAAAGGAATCCGGTGCGATGCCGTGAGACTGACACCAGGCCTGAGTTCTGGTTCCGGTACGGGTTGCTGCTCCAGTCAGAGCGACCTGGAAAACACCAGCGGCCGGATCAAAAACACCTTTTTTTGAAGAATCGAAGAAAGGTGAATAGGTTTCCTCGAAAATCATCCCCATCCCCACCATCCCACCCCGCAGGGTTGGTATCGTTTGGTTTCCAGGGCTGGAACTGGTGCGAGTCATCAGATTTAAGCGATTGCGTTAATGAGTTTATTTATAGTAAGTGGATTTACTTTAAGTCTGTGAAAGCTTCCGTCAAGAAAAATAGTACTGTGAGACTCAAACTACAAAGAATTCGAGAACCCGGGAAGACTTTCCCGGGTATCAACGAGGATTTCCATCAAATGCCTGCTGCTGATTCGTTTATTGGCCTGAAAATCAATTTGGTATTGCCCGTGTCCAGCCAGTTTCACACCCCCGAGGCTGGGTTCTTTGGCAAACAAAAAATATTGCAGTAATCTGTCGATCGACTGGGAGACATCTGTCCGGTCGGCTGGATTAATTAAATCAAGAGCATCTCGACCTGATTTGAGATCGAGCTTTGCCTGGCGGCCTGGCGAACTCGAAACTGGGCTTCATTCATCTTATAATGAGCCGTAATCTGATGATCGTGAACCTGCATGGCAAGGATGTCACTGCCCTGAGACAGATGCGCGTCAATCAGGTAAAAAACCGAAAGATCTCCCGGGTTGGCAGCGGTGGTTTTTTTTCTAGAGACTCAGCCCGGTTGGTTGACGCTCAGCGATGGCGTTTGCCATGTGCCCCAGTGATTCGTGGCCCGTGCCACTGACCATCCATCCACTCCAGTGGTCCTTGTAGGGGACATCGTGGCTAACCTTCATCGACAATTGACGAATCAAAAATACCGCTCCGTTCGCTTCCCCGCAATTAACAGTGATATAGCCAAACTTTTTGTTCCCCTACCGATCCCGATGCGACAAGTTATCTCACCGGTGCGAGAGGTTAGCCCCAGCCCGGGCACACATATGAGAGCCATTCAAATATCCGAGCCGAAGCGGCTGGAGCGAATCGAAATTCCCGAACCACCCCGCCCCGGTCGCGGAGAGGTCCTGGTGAAGACTCATTGCATGGGCGTTTGCGGAACCGATGTAAGCAGTTACCTCGGAAAATTTCCTTTTTTCGATTACCCGAGAATTCCCGGGCACGAGCTGGGTGTGGAAGTTCTGTCGGTGGGCAGCGGGGTGGAAAATGTCAAACCCGGCGACCGCTGTAGCGTTGAGCCCTACCTGCACTGCGGAACCTGCTACGCCTGCCGGAAAGGTGCGACCAATTGCTGTGCTTCGCTAAATGTCATCGGGGTCATGTCAAATGGCGGGCTCTGCGATCAACTTGTGCTTCCCGCCACCAAATTGCACCGCTCTGAAAAGTTGTCTTTCGAGCAACTGGCCCTGGTGGAGACTCTGGCGATTGGCTGCCACGCTGCCCAGCGCACCGAGACCGCTCCGGGAGAGCATCTCTTAATCATCGGGGCCGGGCCGATCGGCCTTTCGGCTCTGGAATTTGTCAAACTCACCGGAGCCCATCTTTCGGTTATGGATATCTCGGCCACCCGGCTGGAGTTTTGCCGCCGCCAGTATGGCATCGAAAACACGATTTTGTCCCGTGGCGACGGATCGGAAATGGAGCAGATTCTCTCTATCTCTCAGGGGGATCGTTTTGCCACCGTAATCGATGTAACTGGGAACCATCTATCCATGTCCGCTGCGCTTCAATATCTCGCTCCGACCGGCACCCTGATATATCTTGGAGTGACCTCACAGAACCTGAGTTTTCCGCATGCCATGTTGCATCGTCCCGAACTAACCATTAAAGGATCCCGAAACGCCCTGCCCGGAGATTTTCGGACATGTATTTCCCTGATCGAAAGTGGAGAAATCAATACCGATCCGTGGATCACCCACCGCTGTGATTTTGAAAATGCGGTGGATGAGTTTGAGGTATTTACCCGTGCTGATTCCGGGGTATTAAAAGCGATAATCAAGCTGAATGAATGAAATGATAGGAATTCGCTTTTTCAAGCCTTTTTGTTTAAGCCGTCGGTCCGATTGGGAATAAAGGGGTGCCGCGCGAAATGCGATGGGGTCGAACCGGGCACCCTGCTGGGCAAGTTTCGCTACCGCTTCGATCTCCAGCCGGATGCCCGCACCGCGCTCGCTGGCATGCGCCCGTAATTGGCATTACTAGCCCCCGTGCGCCCCGCGCCTATTAACTTAACACATATACGTTCCGTTATTTGCGAAACCCCTTCTCGCTGCCAGAGCGTTTGCCGTCGTCTTTGAGGGTGCCGGGTTTCCACGCATTGGCGATCTCAATGTCGGCCGCGACTTTTTCGGTAATAGCAGTTATGTACACATAGCCCAGACGATTGTAGAGTGCGGGGACGTAGTGGGCATCGCGGATGGAGGCGTAGTTCTTCCAATGGGTGAGAGCTTCAGAAGAAAGGTGCCGTAGTGCGGCGGCGTGCTCGTCTTGATCGCTGCGGGCATCGAAAAGGGCCAAAGCGCAGGCTCCGCGAATCTTGGCGGCGTAGTAGTTCCCGAGGTGGGTGAGAGCTTCGCAGTCATGGAGGTTCTTTTGGAGTTCAGCGTCGTTTTGGGCTGTTTCGCGGAGGTTTATGAAAGATGTGAAGGTTTGTAACGCTGCGCCTTCGAGGGCGGTGGCGATTTCGATCGGCGTGGTTTGCTCCATCGGCTGGGGCGAGGTGAGGCGGTTGCGCCAGTCGCGGATGTTAAGCACGTTGGCTCCGGGCATGGTGCGGCCTTCCATAAAGTGGCGCACGGTGTAGAAGCCGCCGCCGTTCTTTTTCTTCGGGTGGCTCCAGCAGGCTTCGGGGAACCATTTCAGATCGATATATCCCCAGAAGAAGCGAGTGATGTTGGGCATGACTTGAGAGGCACTTTGCAGAGCGCGGAAGAGATCATGCGAAGATGCGGTGGGATGCCGTGCGGCGAGGGCTTTCTCGAAATGCGAGTCCGGCAGCGAGGGATCGTAGGCGAGGCGGCCCCACTGCATGAAGGAATACCACTGCTTCTCCATCACCAGCGGCCGTGGGCTGGGTGCGGGGTTTCTTTCGAGGAAATCGCGACCCCAGGCGTTCCCATCCGGCCCCATGTAGAAGCCAGCGATTTTGTCCGCAGGCGGGAAGTTCGTGATGTAGTCGCGGGCGTAGCCGGGATCGCCAAATCGGAAGGTGTAGATGTCATCAATGCGCCCCGTGAGCCAGGTCTTCATGCCGGGGGCGATGTTTTCGAGCAGCGACTGGATAAAGGTGGGCTTCGTGATCGAATACATGTGTGCCACGGAGTATTTGAAGCTGAAGTCAAACGGCTCCGGGTAGTCTTTGAAGGCATCGAGGATGTCGCTCTGCGCGGTCCAGTGAAAGCGGTGGATCATGCGGAACTCGCGTTTGGGATCGTCCTTGAGCGCATCGAGCACGCCTTCGCCGTAGGTGGCTGCCAGCCAGGCTTCTTTGAATTTGGAGTCCATGTCATGCGGCATTCCTTCCTCTGCGGTGATGCTCATGCCGGAGAGAAGAGGATAGATTTTGACCATCTCGCGGACACTGGCTCGGAAATACGTCTTCGTGATGTCGTTGCCCAGGTCGTTCGTGATGCCGTGCTTGCCATCGGCACCGAAAGTGAAGACGTTCCAGGTGAAGACATAGACCTGGATGCCGCGATCTGCCGCCTGCTGCATCATCCAGCGCCAGAACTCGATTTTCTCGTTCATGCTCAGTTTTTTCACGACCTCGTGATTTGCGAGCATTTCGGGGCGGACCATGTCGCGTCCGGAGAAGCTGAATGAGTCGTCCAGCCTGGCTTTGGTGCGCCAAACGTCATTCAAAGCCACCTCCGGAAACTCCGGAACTTTTACCATGGAGGGAAAGGGATGCAGACTCCAAAGCGAAAGCACATTGTAGCGATTCCGAGCCATGGAATCGAGAAATGATGTCCGAAATTCCTTCTCCCACATTTCCGGCACGTTGGCTTGTGCGGCATCGGCGCAGTCAGAGGAACTTGGTGTGCGCAAATCGAACGGGATGTTGAACTTAATACCGCGCTTCTCGATGTGCGGGCTGTGTTCGGAGTCTTTGAGTGAATCGAGCGTGCCATGGCAGATGGCTTCGGCGATGTCGAGGCCGCAATACAAGGCACCGGCGGAATCTGCGCCGATGACGGTTAGGTTCTGGCCGTCGCGGCGGATGCGGTAACTTTGAGGGACGACTTTATTGGCCGGATTGACGGTGAGGTTGATTTAAAGGGAGGTGCCTTTGGCTGCGGCTGCGCGATGGATTTCATCGGCGGCGAACTGGCCGGGGGCACCTGCGTTGTTTTGCACTTCGAGACTGAGAGCCAGCGACGGGACGACGATGAGCAGGGTGAGGATGCGTTTCATGATGATTTTGGTTGGGCCGGCAAAAATCATTGAACGCCATCAACGCGAGACCCCGGTTAGTTATGGTGAAATCAATGAAGAAGACCGTGAAATGCTCATGCGACAGGAAGACTTCCGCAAAGATGCCCGGGCGCTGACCCGGCATCTGGCCGAGATCCCTGCGGTTCGAAGAGTGGTTCTTTTCGGCTCAACCGTCTGAGGCCGCTGTTGGGTCGCGGACGTTTCTACAACGTCATTCCGAATCGTTTCAGGATTATCACGGTGATAGCGTAGAGCACCATCGTCAAAACACAGCAGATTCCCAACGTTGCCCAGAAGGAAACACCCTTCCGGAGCAGCCAGGAAAAAGCCAGAAACATCGGAAGGCTCGGCAGCACAAACCAAAATACCCCCGTTGAATGGGTCGCCAGCTTTTCAATCCGCACGGCCGGATCCACCTTCAAATCAAAATAGATCCAGAAAAACGTGATCAAGGTCACCAACGGCAGGGAGGCAATCAGGCTCCCAATCATGGGGCGACTCCGGGCCACGACAACCTCATTCACAAAAACAATCAACCCAGCGGAAACAATCAGTTTGATAATGGTTAGCATCATCATGGATAGATCCAAAGCGGTAGTTTTTCACACTTTTTTCCGGGCGATTCCCTCAAAAACAGGATTACAATTATGGTGGAAATTTCCACCTCTAACGTTACGGTTTTGGTAGCAGCATCTCAACGTGAATTATTACCTGTCAGCCAGCGACCATGTGACCGGCCCTTACGAAAAAGAGGAGTTAGTCGATTCCCTGAAATACGGAATTATCTCTTCAGAAGCAACCATTTGCGAGGTTGGCAGCGATTACTGGCAGCCCATTTCAGTACTCACCGGGAAAAAAATGGATCTGGCACCTCTGCCCCAAAAGCAGCTGCCACTCGAGACACCCTTCACCGAATTGCAGGAACGATCAGGTGCTCCGATCCGGGTGACAAACAATTATTATCAGACCAAGTCACCCGGTACGGCCGTTTTGCTCGAAATCCTGCCCGGCATTTTTTTTCAGACCTTTGGAATCGGGAATCTCTACTCCGGAAACATCGCCACGGGTTTGATTTTGATGCTCACCTACTGGGCTTCTTGCGTGGTGAACTTTTTTCTTTTGTTTGTCCTCATTGGCTTTATCACATGGCCGCTCACGTTTTTCGCTTATCTGGTGATTTCCATCATCTCAGCTCAAAAAGCCGCCGAGCGAGCCAGTTGGCAAACGATCATGAATGGCACCCCACCGGTGCCGGATTCATTGCCAAGAACGTAACTCAATAAACCAACAAAATTTCACCAAAATATGATACATCAGGAATTGCAAGATGCTTTAAACGACCAAATCAATCAGGAGTTCTCCGCTTCCTACAACTACCTGGGTATGGCGATTCATTTCGATGCCCAAAAACTCGACGGATTTGCCAACTGGATGCAGTTACAACATGTTGAGGAACAAGCTCACGGCATGCGGCTGCTTCGCTATCTGCAGGACCGGGGGGGCCGCGTTGTCCTGGCTGATATCAAGATCCCGAAGTGCGATTTTAAAATCCCACTGGAGGCTTTTCAAATCGCCTTGAAACAGGAAGTGAGCAACACCGCATCCATCAACAACCTTTATGAATTAGCCACCAAGCTCAACGACCACGCCACCAAAAGCCATCTCCAATGGTATCTCGATGAGCAGGTTGAGGAAGAAAAAAGCGTTGAAGACGTTATCGCACTCCTGGAACGGATCGGGAATGACACCGCCGGTTTGCTTTACCTTAACGATAAACTGGGCCAGCGCACCCTAGCCGCAGCCCCGGACCCAGCGGCGGAGTGATTAGTCAGGATGGCGTCAAGCCGTGCCTCCCCGGACTATCATTGATCGCGGTTTGCACTTAGCATGCCATCATGAAAACAAGTGCCGGGCGTCGTCGTTTTTTAAAATCCTCCGTCGCGTTGCCGTTGGTAATGGTTCCGCTTCAGGGTCAGGGTCAGGCGGCCAGTCTGATCCGAGAGGAAAATGCCCTGACCGGCTCCACTGACTGGCAGTTGACCCGGGTGCGATTGGATAAAAAAGACGGCATTCGCGCCTCGGACATCGAGGGCTACTGCTCGCGGCAGTCGGTTGCGGCTGGTGACACCCTCGATATTTTTGTGAGCACCAGGCTGGAGGGGCAATTTACCATCGATATTTTCCGGACCGGCTACTACGGCGGGAAAGGCGCCCGATTGATGAAAACCATCGGCCCGACCCCTGTGAAGCCGCAGCCCGTGCCGGAATCAACCCGGGGAGAGCGGCATTTGCACGAGTGTCTCTGGAAATCATCCGTTTCCCTCAACATCCCAGCAGACTGGCGGAGCGGCGTCTATCTCGGCCGCCTCACCACCCCGGACCAGACCGGTCATGGCTACTGGCAGAGTTATGTGGTCTTTATCGTCCGGGATGATCGACCAGCCGACATTTGCCTGCAATGCTCCGACAACACCTGGCAGGCCTATAACCAGTGGCCTGACAAATTTTCTGTCTACACCCATCCCAAGGGGAATCAGGGCCCCTGGGCCGACGTCAGTTTTGATCGCCCCTACGGCAAATACTCGCAGATTTACGAACACCCGCTTTCAGTCGGTTCAGGCGAGTGGCTCTGCTTTGAATTCCCGATGGCCTACTGGCTCGAGGAGCAAGGCTACGATGTCACGTATTGTTCCAATTCAGACATGATTGATCCGGCCTACGCCCGCCCGGGTCGTTTCAAAGCATTCATCAGCAACGGGCACGACGAATACTGGGACCTCCGCCAATACGAAAATGTCGTCAAACTCCGCGACACCGGCACTAATCTCCTCTTTTTCTCGGGAAATTCCGTCTGCTGGGTCACTCCAATGACACCCGCCAGCGACGGACGAGCCAATCGCATCATGTTTCGCGGTGGCCCCTATGGCGGAAACTACAAATTTGCCACCGCCCGCGAGCGCGACGAGGGCCCATTCCCCCATCGGGGCCCGGATGAAGGCTACCTCATGGGGGCCCGAAATGTGGATCCCGTTAACGGCGGCGGCGACTGGGTTTGCGAGCTACCGGACCACTGGATCTTTGCGGGCACAGGCATGAAAAAAGGCGACGCCATCCCCGGCTTGATCGGCTGGGAATACCACGGAGATCCACCTGGAGACATTCCCGGTCTGGAGATCGTTGCCGCTGGGACCGCCCTGCAGGGAGGGGTAAACCCTCAGCAGTGGACTGCCACCATCTACCCCGGCCCAAAGGGAAATTTTGTCTTTAACGCCTCGACCATATTTTGGTGCCAGGGATTAAGTTCCCCTCCCGGTCACATGCTTCCTTGGTCACATTGGTCGCGTCCTCATGGTCCCGACTCACGGGTGCAAAGAATCACCAAAAACCTGCTCGACCGGGCGATTGGATAAAGGGCTGTTAAAGCGATGGACAAAAAAAGCCCGATGGGCAAAACCATCGGGCCAAATCGTTTAGGAACTCAAATCAGCAAAATTAAGCTTTGGGCTCTTTTGCTTTTTTGGCAGCCAGAGTAACAGTTTCACCCTTCTGGGTGTGTTTGTCTGTTGATACCGTGACACGCTTACCGACGAGATCTTCGATCTTAGCTTCAGCACCCTTGTCATCTTTGACGGCAACGGTTGCTTCAAGTGTGATCTTTTTCTCTTCAGGAGCATCTTTTTTACCACCGACAACGGTCAACTCCTTCTTTTCGGCGTCGTAATTGGTCAACTTACCGCTGACATCAATTTTAACGCCGCAACCTGCATACGCAGCACCAGCAAGGCAAAACGCGAGAGCTAGGATAGTAATCTTTTTCATGTTTTAATAGTAATCAAGAAATGGTTAATTTCTAACCATTCATTGTGGCTTTGATTCGGGCTACTTTCAACTTAAAAGAAAGGACGTATTAACGGTGAGATGGTGGTCTTTTTTGAGTGCATTTTAATCGCTTATGGTTTTACTTCGGTCTCTTTTTTTTGTTGGAATTTTTTTATTGGTTTTGCTTCAGGCCACTATCACATTGGGCCACCCGATTCCCGATGTGACAGTTCGTGGGTATTTTAACAGCGATGGAAAGGCCGAGATTCGGGTGGAAGTGGATCCACGGTGTTATGCGGAGGATCCCGAAGCGCTGGAATATCTCCTAAAAAATCAGATCGAAACGCTCGCCGAAGCCTCCCAGCAGGAAATAAGATCCAAAGTGGCCGAATTTACTGATCAACGATTGAAATTTTTCTTCAACCCAGGCGGTGAAAAAAAACCGGAATTCATCTGGGAATATCGGCAAATCGGCGACCTCCCCTGGGAAACCCCCGACGCAAAAACTGTCCTGGTCGGTTCCTGGAAATTCAAGCTGAGTGATGAAAAGACCTACCAGGTGAAATCTCTAAACTTGAACGAAAAATCCTACGGAATCCCTTTAAATGTCGTTTTCGTAAATTTCCTTAACGGCGTTCAAGCCGCGCGATACTCGGTCCTCTTCCCCGGCGAAACCAGCTTCGAACTGGATTTGATCAACGGATATCCCCAAACGAGCACAGGGGATCAGTCTGGGATCAAGGCAGATTCCTCTGATTGGCTTTTGATCTTTAATTGGGTGGTGGTTCCCGCGTTAATTATGATGGCTCTCGCCGGAATCTGGTGGGTTATCAAGCGAATTTTACGGCGAGATTCTCCCAAACCTTGAAAAAAAAGGTTGCCGACTTGGGATCTTACCTCTTTTTAGAGCTAGTATTTTTTATCCAACCAAGCACATGGCTCGAATCAACGACAATTTTCTCAAACTCAAGGCAGGCTACCTGTTTCCGGAAATCGCCCGTCGCGTAACTGCCTTTACCACTGCCAATCCAGAAGCCGCCAAACGAGTGATCCGCTGCGGTATTGGAGACGTCACCGAGCCGATTCCCGCTGCGGTCCGCCAAGCCATGCATGATGCGGTGGATGAACTCGGCAATCGCGAAACGTTCCACGGCTACGGTCCCGAACAGGGATATGCCTTCCTCCGCGAAGCGATTGTAAAAAATCAATTTGAGGGAATGGGCATTGATCCCGATGAAGTATTTATTTCCGATGGTTCCAAGTGCGACACCGGAAACATTCTCGACATCTTCGGTCGAGGCAATAAAATCGCGATCACAGATCCGGTTTATCCCGTTTATGTCGACACCAATGTCATGATTGGAAATACGGGTGATGCCGACGCCACCGGTGCCTACGCCGGTCTGGTCTACCTGCCCTGCAATGCGGACAATCTTTTTGTGCCCGCCATACCAGATGAAAAAGTGGATTTGATCTACCTCTGTTACCCAAACAACCCAACCGGAGCCACCGCCACCAGGAAACAACTCGAAGATTGGGTCGCTTACGCCCGGAAAAACAAAGCCATCATTTTTTACGATGCGGCTTACGAGGCATTTATTCAGGATCCCGAGATTCCGAAATCCATCTTTGAAATCGAAGGGGCCAGAGAATGCGCCATGGAATTTCGCAGTTTCTCAAAAAACGGAGGATTTACCGGAGTGCGTTGCGCCTACATCGTGATTCCGAAAACCCTGATGGGATTCGCTCAGGACGAAAGCGAAGTTTCGATTCACAAACTTTGGTCACGCCGCCACAGCACCAAGTTCAACGGAGCCAGCTATCCCGTGCAGCGCGGAGCCGCCGCGATTTTCACCGAAGAGGGAAAAAAAGAAGTCGCCGCCCTGATCGAGCATTACATGGGCAACGCCAAATTGCTTCGCGAAACCTGCGAAAAAATAGGGCTCCGAGTTTTTGGTGGAGTCAACGCCCCCTACGTCTGGGTAGGCTGCCCCAAGGGAGTTGATTCCTGGGGAATGTTTGATCGTATGTTGAACGAGATTAATGTGGTGATCACTCCAGGAGCGGGTTTTGGTGCCGCAGGTGAGGGATATTTCCGAATCTCCGCCTTCAACAGCCGGGCCAACGTTCAGGAAGTCTGTCGCCGCCTGGTTGCCTCACCGATCATGGCGTGATGGAATGATGATCTCCGTCCAACACTCCATTGTACCCTGTTGGATCGGTGATCATACCCTGTTTAATGGCAGATTCGGACCACCTTCTATCCGGTTCTAAACAGCTTGGCGAACGATTTCCTTTTCTTCGTCGCGAGCTTTTTCGAGTCGGGCGATTTCGCGACGCTTCTGTTCCTTGAGCTGCTCGATCTCATAGTAATTGTGGACTGCGGCAGCTTTATTGATCAGGTCTCCCAGGAAAAGCTCTTTTTCAGCGACTTTGGCGTTGAATTTATCGTCAATTTCGGCCAGCGCGACTTTCTGTTCCTTGCTCAAGCTGGGGACGGACTGGTCTCCGCCAAAGCGTTCCATGGCTCTTTCGTAGGCACTTTTCATTGTTTTTGGTTATTGCCGGAGTCTTCGACTTGGTATTGAAGAACCGGGTTGGATGCAATTAAATCGGCGATTTCCTGCCAGCCACCTTTGCGCTGCATTTGAAACGTGTGGAGATAGACTCTCACCAGACCGGGATCGAATTTCGTCAGCAATTGATCCACGGTAGCCTTGAGTTTATCAGGGTCGATGTTTTCGGGAATATCTTCAGCCGCACCTGCCCCATCATGCGCGATGCCGAGACCGTCAAGAAAGGCGACGAGAAGATCGGTATTCCCTTTGAGCAGCCAGAGCTGGAGCACGTTTTCAGCGATTTCATTGGCGCTTTTCTGCCGGACGCTTTTCAGCATCCAGTCAATTTGTTCGGGAACCGGTTTTTTCTGAACAACCACCGTGCGAAGTTTGCGATGGGTGCAGAGTGAGGAGAGGGCCGCGATATAGATTTTGCGCTCCTGATTGCGCAGGTATTGGAAGACGCCGCTAGCAGTGGCATCATCCATGGCCGAAAAAATTTGAGTAGCATTCATTGGTTCTGACTGAGGTGTGCGTTAACACTGGACATCTGGCGAGTCAAACACTCTCACTAGTATTTCATACCGCCGGAACTGGCCCATTCGCGGGCGAGGGCGATGGCTTCAGCCGGGCCGGTGAGAGCAACGGAACAGCCTTCAGTCGTGAAAAGTTTCTCGGCTGAGGTCTGGACAGCTTTTGGAGTCACGGCGCGAAGATTTTCGTAGACAAAATTGGGATCAATCCATTTGTCGAATGAAAGCAGACATTCACCGGCCCACATCATCTGGGCGGGAACAGACTCGAGGTGAATGCGGGTCTGGCCGATGCAATAACTGATGGCCTCGTTGATTTCTTCGCGGCGGGGTGCTTTTTTGCAGAGGCTGGAGAGGGTTTTGGAAAGGGCGGAGAGAGCCTGATCAAGGTTGTCAGGATCAAGCGCGAGATAGATTTGAAGCATACCGGCATCAGAAAAGGAAACGGCATCGCTCTGGATTTCGTAACAGAGTCCGAGTTGTTCGCGGATATTTTGATAGAGGCGCGAACTCATGTTTTCCCCAAGAATAACGTTGAGGATTTTCTGGGAGAAGCGATCACGATCATAACGGTTGCCGCTGCGGAAAGCAATGGCGAGATGACTCTGTTCGCGGTCATCCATTTCCAGGAAACTCTGACCAGCCTGAATGCCCGGAGCTGGGATCATTTCGAGAGGTTTGCCGGAGCGGAGTTTCCTGAATTTTTCGGAAACCAAATCGGCGATCTGGTTGTGGTCGATCTTTCCGGCCACCGAAATCACCGTCTGCCGACCACCATAAGCGCGGTTAAAAAAATCGAAAACGGCGTCTCGGGAAATAGCCGCGAGGCTTTCCTCCGTTCCGGTAATAGTGCGTCCGAGGGGATGTTTTTTCCCCCACACGGCTTCGCTGATCAGATCTTCCAGCAATTGGGCGGGTTGATCCGCGACCATGGCGATTTCCTCGCGGATGACCCGCTTTTCGGATTCTAGTTCCTTGGGATCAAAGACGGGATTTTGATAAAAATCGCTCATCACATCCAGCAAAGTCATGGTGGACTCAGCCGGGCAGCGGGCGTGGTAGCAGGTGTGATCTTCCACCGTGTAGGCGTCGATACTACCCCCGAGTCGCTCGACCTGTCGCGAAATATCCATGGCGGAACGGCTGGGGGTGCCTTTAAAGAGCAAATGCTCGACGAGGTGGGCCATACCGTGCTCGGAAAGGGCTTCGTGACGGCTCCCCGCCTCCGTCCAGATGCCGATGGCCACGCTTTCCATCTGTGGCATCTCCACGGTGGCCAGACGAATTTGGTTCGATAAACGATGGATCTTGGTATCAACTTCCATTAGTCCGCATCATCGCTTGATTGAAACCGTTTTCCACTGCTAAATTTCGAGCTATCTTCGGAGATATGACTGCTGAACCCATTTTGGCCGGAACTGAACTTCTGGGATTTCCTGTTTCCATCAATGAGGTGGAGCGCCGCCTCACCGAGGTGATCGGGGGTGGGGATGATTCCGAATCCGGGGTGACGCGGGCTTCGGTTTTGAATCTGGCGCTTTACAGTGAGCGGCCCGGAAATCTCCCCCAGGATGCCGAGACCATCGCGGAGGTAACCAGGGAAGCAGCCTGCCGCACAATCCTGATTTGTGTCGATCCAGCGGAACGAAAAACGGCCCCTCAAGCCTTTGTCCAGGCCCACTGCTTATCAGACAAAAATGGGAAAAAAGCTGTTTGCAGCGAGCAGATTAGCTTTGTTTTATCGGGAAATTCACCCAGCCTGGTACGAAATACGGTGTTTAGCCATCTGGACTCCGATCTCCCGCTGGTATTCTGGTGGCGGGGGGAGTTTTCCGATGTCTTTGAAGCCCAGCTTTATTCGAGAATTGATCGTTTAATTTTTGACAGTGAAGGCTGGACCACCCCGCGCAATCAGTTTCTGCGTTTGTTGACTGCAATTCGCTCCGGTCAGGGGAGTTTTCGGTTTCACGACCTGGCTTTTACGAGATTAAATCTGATCCGGCAATCGATTGCCAATGCTTTTGACCAGCCCACGCTGCGCCATCGGGTGGACCAGATCGAAAGTCTGTTAATTCGCTACCCGAAGAACCAGAAAATGAGCGCCATGTATCTGGGTGCCTGGCTGGCCAGCCGGATTCGTGGAGAGTTGGATAAATCCCGCTCGTCTGAGGGACAATATTTTTTCCGGTCAACCGCCCGCGAATTCCCAGCAGAAATCCGGGTGAAAATGGAGATGATCGAGAGCGGCGATTTTTCCTGCGCGATCAAAGTCGGAAATCATCTGATTGAGGTGACCCGCTGCCCGGATCGCCATTTTTTGAGGACGCTAATCACCGACGGAGCCACCGGGCAAAGTACCGAGGACTGGCTCCCCTACCCGCCCCGAACCGAAGCTGCCCTGGTGACGCACATCCTGCAGCGGGGTGGCCGAAATCGCTCCCTGGCCCAATTGATCGACAAGACGCGAGAGATGATGGCAGTATAAAAAAATTCACGTTGCTTCCGACTCGATCCATCCCTTGGCGCGCTCCACAGCTTTTCGCCATCCCTTGATGGATAACTGAATAGTTTCTCCAGATTCGGAGGGAAGATAGCGATGCGCCTCAGACCAATTGGCGGCGATTTCCTCCCGGCCAGACCACACCCCGGCAGCTAGTCCCGCGAGATAGGCCGCACCAAGGGCGGTGGTTTCCGCAATCCGGGAGCGAACCACGGGAACTCCCAGCAAATCCGCCTGGATCTGCATCAAGAGCGCGTTTTGCGAAGCCCCGCCGTCAACACGAAGCTCCTTGAGCTGAATACCCGAGTCTTTTTCCATCGCCTCGAGCAATTCCATCGACTGAAAGGCGATCGCTTCCAGAGCGGCCCGGGCGAGGTGGGCCTTGTTGCTCCCCCTGGTCAGGCCGATGATGGTGCCCCTCGCAAATCCATCCCAGTGCGGTGCCCCGAGCCCGGCGAAGGCAGGTATAAAATACACCCCATCCGAATCCGGCACGGAGGCGGCGAGCGGCTCGATATCCGCAACCGAGGTGATGATGCCCAGTTGATCGCGAAGCCACTGGACCACCGCCCCACCGATGAAGACGCTGCCCTCCAGCGCGAATTCGGTCTTTCCGCCGATTTTCCAGCCCACCGTGGTCAGAAGCTGGTGTTGGGAAATCACCCTTTCCGCACCGGTGTTCATGAGGAGAAAACAGCCGGTTCCGTAGGTGTTTTTTGCCATGCCCTGAGCATGGCAGCCCTGGCCGAAAAGAGCAGCCTGCTGATCACCCGCCATGCCACCGATGGGAATCGCCCCGCCAAACAAACCCGGCTCAGTCGCCCCGTAAATTTCACTGCTCTGGCGGATTTCAGGCAAGAGAGATCTGGGGATATCGAAGATTTGGAGCAGAGATTCATCCCACTCCTGTGTGTCGATCCGGCAAAGCATGGTCCGGCTGGCATTGCTGGGATCGGTGATATGCAGCTTGCCGCCAGTCAGTTTCCACACCAGCCACGAATCGATGGTCCCAAAGGCCAGCTCCCCGCCTTCGGCTCTCGCGCGGACTCCGGGCACATTGTCCAAGAGCCAGCGGATTTTGGAGGCGGAGAAATAGGCGTCGACAATCAGCCCCGTTCTCGTTTGAATATGAGCGGCAATCTGCGGATCACTTTTCAACTGGTTGCAGAAATCGGCCGTCCGGCGGTCCTGCCAGACAATGGCGCTTGCGACCGGGGCTCCGGTTTTGCGATCCCAGATTACAGTGGTTTCGCGCTGGTTGGTAACGCCAATGGCCGCGATATCATGCGCGGCGAGACCTGATTTCTGCAGCGCCAATTGCGCGGTCCGCAGTTGCGTTGCCCAGATTTCGCAGGGATCGTGCTCGACCCATCCAGCTTTTGGGAAAATCTGGGTAAACTCCTCCTGCACGACCATCACCTCCGCGCCCGACGAATCAAATATGATCGACCGGGAACTGGTGGTTCCCTGATCCAAAGCGAGAATAAATTGGGACATGAACCAAGCTTAAAGAATCGGAAGATAAATTTCAAGCTTCACATGAATCGCCAATCGCCGGATCTTCGCTGCGATTTTTTCTCTTCACTTTTTCGGGGGCGTCGTTCATCATCAGATCATGTCTTTTACCGATTGCCACGCTTTGAGCCAGACCGATATTCCTTCCGATCTCGTTGTCCCTTTGCCGGGGGCGATTCCGCTGGAGTTCCGGCTCATCCCGGCGGGCTCTTTTCTCATGGGCCAGCGGGGGCAGCCTGACGAAGAACCGGTTCACCGGGTGACCATTGATCAGCCATTTTACCTCGGGATTTATCCGCTGACCCAGAGCCAGTACCGAGCATTGGCCAAAGAATGTCTCCCGGATTTGCAAAAAATTGAGGGAAATCTCGGCATTGATCCCTCCCATTTTAAAGGAGAAGACCGCCCCGTGGAGCAGATCAGTTGGGACGATGCCAATTGTGTGGCCGCGTGGTTGAGCCGGTCCGGTCTGCTTCCCGCCGGGTGGAAAGCCACCCTGCCCTCCGAAGCGCAGTGGGAATACGCCTGCCGGGCCGGAACTCAAACGCAGTACTGGAGTGGTGATTTGGAAGCGGATCTCAAACGGGTTGGTTGGTTTGGTGGCAATGCAGAAGGGGAAACCCACCCTGTCGGGGAAAAGGATCACAATCCCTTTGGTTTATTCGACATGCACGGAAATGTCCAGGAATGGTGCTTGGATTACTATGATCCCCGCAGGTATCGCAAGATGGTTGAAGGCGAAATTGCCACTGATCTTTCCGATTCCGCAAAAGTTGAGTTTGACGAAGCGGATCCCACTTTGGTGTCAATTGCAGAAATGTTGCGGCGATTTGCTGTCGGCGATTTTACGGTGCGGGAGGTGGATCGCTCAGCATTGGAAGCGTATCGCGGGTATGCTGAAACGTTCACGGCCAACGGAAATAAACAGTGGGAAACAGATGTGCAAGCATGTAAAGCAGCCCAGCAAATCGGGATTTGGCCTACATCCGCACAGGGAGTTGCCCAAGGAACTCTTCCCGTTTTCCAAAACTCAATTGAAGCCACTGCGAATCGCGAAGACCCGGCGCGTGTGCTGCGGGGCGGGTCGTGGTTCTTCACGCC
>JBGSJM010000294.1:0-4289 GCA_041742015.1 Verrucomicrobiales bacterium
CCTGTTCAATCGCCGATTGTACCCTGTTAAGTCTTTATTTTCTAATGACTTTCTCGATTTCGCCGAGTGGCAGGCAATTGACGACATCCTCCCGCTGCAGCCAGCCTTTGCGAGCTTGTTTGATGCCATACCAGAGATATTCGAGCTGGCTTACACTATGGGCATCTGGATTGATGGAGCATTTTACGCCTTTTTCCACGGCCAATTTCCACCAGCGCCAATCCATATCCAGTCGCCAAGGATTGGCGTTTAACTCAATGATGGTGCCAGTGGCCGCGCAGGCATCAATGATTTTAGGGATGTTTACCTGATAGGCTTCCCGCTGAAGGAGAAGTCGACCGGTGACATGGCCCAGCATGGTGATGTGGGGATTTTCGACCGCTTTGATGATCCGCCTGGTCATGACTTCTTCCGTTTGGGTCATGGCATTGTGGACGCTGGCTACGGTGTAGTCTAGCTGGGCGAGCACTTCGTCTTCAAAATCGAGATCGCCATCTTTGAGAATATCCACTTCACTGCCAGCAAAAATTCGGAAATGGGTTCCTGCTTTGGCAAATGCAGCGTTGAGTGCTTTAATTTCGTCAACTTGAGCGAGGAGGCGTTCGACGCTGAGGCCGTTGGCCTGGAACGAGCTTTTGGAGTGGTCAGCGATCCCGATGTATTGGAGCCCGAGTTCAATCGCTGCTTCGGCCATTTCAGGTAGAGTGTTTTTCCCGTCGCTCGCAGTGGTGTGATTGTGGAAAGTGCCTTTTAGGTTTTCGAGTTGGATGAGTCTGGGGAGATTATTTTCTGCAGCGGCTTCGACCTCACCCGTGTTTTCCCGGAGTTCAGGCTCAACAAAGGCCATCCCAAGATATTCGTAAAGTTCCGCTTCAGTATGGAAGACTGGTGGCAGCTCAGCTTTGCTCCCTTCTTTGGGAGCGAGCCGGTACTCATTTAACGTGTAGCCGTGTTCGAGGGCCCGGCTTCGCATCGCCACATTGTGCTCTTTGCTACCGGTGAAATAAGCGAGGGCACAGGAAAACTCATCGTTTTTTACCGCGCGGAGATCACATTGCAGCCCGTGTTCGAGATAGACGCTGGATTTGGTAGCTCCGTGGGCGATCACTTTTTCAACCCAGGGTTGGGAGACAAAAAAATCCATAACCACTTCGGGCTGACTGGTGGAGACGAGGAAATCCAAATCGTGAACGATTTCCTTGCCCCGGCGGAAACTACCTGCAGCCTCCACTTGATGGCATTCGGGATGTGATCTGAGGGTATCGAGAATCATCTGAACTGAAGCGGCGACATCGCCCAGTCGAAAATACTCCGCATTGCCTTCCCGAAAATCGATTGATTCGAGGAGCTTTTCCGCTGTTTTTTTCCCAAACCCGCTGAGATTGGCCAGTTCGCCGGAAAGGCAGGACGCCTTTAATTTTTCGATGGAATCAACCCCGAGATGCTCGTAAACCGCTTTGATTTTCTTGGGGCCAAGACCCTGAACTTTGAAGAGTTCGAAGAGTGAATCGGGAAACTCCCCTCTTAATTTTTCGTAAAAATCGAGTTTTCCGGTGGTGGCGAGTTCGTGAAGTTTCTGTTGTAGTGCATCACCGATTCCCTTGATGCCCTTCAATTCATCATTCCGGGCGAGTTCAAGAATATCGCCAGGAAATTGCTGTACAATGTCGGAACCGCTTCGGTAAGCTTTGATTTTAAAAGGGTTTTCGCCTTTTAATTCCAGCAACAGGGCGATTTGCTCCAGGGTATCAGCGAGGTCTTCTCTTGTCATGACAGGCTGAAAATAGCGTTCGAAACATTTTCTTCCAGATGAATCGTTTTTTTGAGGAAAAATGTGGCAATTAATTTAGGCACCGTTCATAGTGGCCTCCTGTTTTTCCCTAAAATGAACCTGTTTTTTCTCCGTTCTCTGAAATATGAACTCTCGTTACGAAATACGTGAAACCATCGGCCAGGGAGGTCTCGGTTCTGTTTACAAAGCTTTCGACACTCAGCTACAGCGTGAAGTGGCCATGAAACGGGTGTTGACCACGGGACAGGGCACTCCTGAAGAAATCAAGGCAGCAGGCAACAAATTGATCTCGGAGGCGCAGACTCTTTCGACTCTCAATCACCCCAACATCGTTACCGTCTTTGATGTTGGTCAGGATGAAGCTGGCGGATTTGTGGTGATGGAATTGCTGAAAGGCGAAACCCTTGATGAAACGGTGGAACGTGGCGTCCTGACGGCTGATGATTTCAAGGAAGTGGTTTTTCAGACGATGGAGGGTCTCATCGCGGCCCAGGATAAAAACGTCATCCATCGAGATATCAAGCCAACCAATATCATGCTGATTTGGCAGGCCAGTGGCAGATTCCAGTTGAAGATCCTCGATTTTGGATTGGCCAAATTCAGCAAAAACCCTTCAGTTCAGACCATGGATCAGGACGAAGCGGTGATGGGGTCGATCTTCTTTATGGCTCCAGAGCAATTCGAACGAGGCGAACTGGATGCCCGGACTGACCTTTACCAGATGGGCTGCGTTTACTACAATGCTCTCACCGGCCAGTATCCCTTTAACGGCGAAACCGCACCCCAGGTGATGAACGCTCACCTGCAGCACAAGGTTGTGCCGCTTGAGCAACTGCGTCCGGACCTACCGCCCCCAATAGCGCAGTGGGTCATGTGGCTAATCAATCGGGATATCCAGAGCCGCCCGAGCAACGCCAAAGAAGCCCTCAGATATTTCCCGAGAAATGCCGATTCTGCTCCCGCTCTCCCGGCTCAGCCGGTCAAAAGAATATCAACTCCGGTGAGCACCGCCTCACCAAGCGTGAGGATCGCCACGCCGGTTGCCAATGCCAGCGCTCCTCCCAATCTCATTGTGGCTGGCTCCTCGACCAAAAAATTGACCGGATCCCAGACCGAGAGTGGTTCCGCTCCCCGGAAGGCCACGGCATCCCAGCCTGGAGCGAAGGCGAATCCGAAATCTGCCACCGTTTCGACCCGGCAGCCCCAACCTGGGACTGCTCCGAAAAAGAAAAAACTTAGCCCGACTCTTATTGTCAGCGTGGTTGGAGCCATTGCGATTGGGATTGTTGCGGGAATGCTGAAGTTAAAAAGCGACAAAGTGAAGGCGAATGCCGCACGTCTTGAGTTTCTCTCTGAGCAGGACGCCGCGGAGGTGTCTCTCAAAGATGTCGACTTGCTCCTTGATTTTATGGTTGAATCTCCAGATTTTGAGTTAAAGAAAGACGCTTACGAGGCACTAAAAAAGGTGACTGGCAACGGAGTGGACGAAGCGATCCTGAAAGCTCTCACCACGGCCACCAGTTCAGCGGTCCAAAAGCAGCTTTCGATCGTGCTGGCTACCCGGGGCTACCTTCGGGCCATTGGTCCAATACTCAATCTGGCCAAGTTATCCCCAAAGGAAGAAGATAAAGTTGCCTTTTTGTCATCGGCAAAAGCGCTCGCTTCTTCGGACAACATGGATGTAATTCTGGAGGGATTAAAAAGCACCGAAAGTCCGAAATTGAGGCGGCTTTATGAGGATATGCTCCTCGTAGTACTGCATAAAACCGGAAACACAGAAGCTATTCTTAATCAACTGCGGCAGGCGATTAAAGGAGCAGGCAGTGGGGAGCGCCGCAGTCTCTTTCGGGTTCTCGGGCAGATGGGCGGCAAGAAAACTGAAGATTTGCTCGATCAAATTATGAAAGGGACAGATGCAGCTCTAAAATCCGATGCCATCTCCGCTTATTTTTCCTGGCCGGACCGCACTCCGTTGCCTAAAATCGCTGTTCTCGCAGCTTCTCAAGACAAAACGATCCGCAGTCCTGCGTTAAGGGCGTACGGCATTGTTTCTGGGAAACCCGGCCCATTTACAATCGGTCAATATATTGAAGACTGGCAGAAGGGATTTGATATGATGAAAGACACCGATCAAGGTGAAGCGATTCGCCTGATCCAGCGGGTTATTGTCGGGATGCCACATCCCCGCACCGTCGGTATGTTGGAAGGATGGAAAGAGCATCCCAAATACGGGACTCTCGTCAAAGCCGTATCCGATTCCATGAACAAAACGCTGAGTAGTATGACGGTTATGGAATCTGGGAAGCCCCTGAAGGGCTCCATGGCCCAAGTCGAGGGGGACGGCGCTGCGGTGGATAAATTTTTGGAAGCCATCACCAATTGGACGTCAGCGGAGACTTATTTTTCCTGGAACTTCAAAGCCAAGGAAGCCGGGGAATATTCGATTTCGGTCGATCAGGCAGATCTTAGCCCGAATCCGAGCGATTTTGTTATTTAT
>JBGSJM010000295.1:0-17260 GCA_041742015.1 Verrucomicrobiales bacterium
ACATGGGATACATCTTTTTGGGGATAGCCTCGGGTACCTATATCGGCACGGTTGGCGCGGTTTTGCTCATGTTTGCCCACGGAATTTCTATCGCCATGCTCTTTGCGCTGACCGGGGTCCTTCGGGAACGTTTTGGAACTCTTGAATTTGCCAAACTTGGAGGTCTTGCCAAGGTCATTCCTGCCGTCGGCCTGCTTTTTGGTTTTGCCGCTTTCGCCTCAATCGGGCTTCCTGGATTCACCAACTTTGCGGGTGAAGTCATGATTTTCTTCGGTGGATTCAAAGATTTTTCCGAAAAATTTACCCCTCTGCAATGGGCAACGATTCTGGCACTCTGGGGCGTGGTTATTTCCGCCGTCTACATGCTAAGGGCCTTTCGCAATATCTTTAAAGGCGAACTGGTCGGGAATTTTGGCTCCATCAAAGATCTTACCTGGAATGAGCGACTGCCAATTCTGTTTTTGTTGGGGACCCTTTTGTTTACAGGGTTCGTTCCTGAGATCTTAATCAAGTATTTGCGACCAGCCCTCGAAGGCCTCATGGTCGCTGCGGGAGGGTAAATTATGAAATCACATCATCTAACTGTACCCTGTTTAATCGCTGATTGTACCCTGTTAAGTCTCACATTGTACCCTGTTGGGTCACTTGTTGTACCCTGTTAACCCGGATTTTACCCAAATCATGCCCGTCTATTCACTGGAAATCATCGTGGTCTGTATCGGTTTACTGATGCTTATGATCGATGCCTTTGCCCCACTCAACGACAAACGATCCATCGCCTACATTGGAATACTGGGTTTGCTGGTGGTTTTGGTGCTGCTCTTTTTTGTCAAGTGGCCCGACGGAGAGGCCGCCAAATCCGTGCTCTGGAAATTTTACGCTGCGGGTGATTCCAAGTCTTTGTTTTTTAAGGGGATCGCGGTGGTATCAACCATTCTCGTGTTGATCATGTCGATTGATTACACTCCGACAGTGATCGCGCAAACCGCCAAACCCGAAAATGGGGCTCATCCCCAGGCAGGTCTGGGTGAGTTTTTTACCCTGCCCATGTTTGCTTGTGCCGGGTTGATGTGGATGGCGTCCGCGAACAATCTCGTCAGTATTTTTGTTTCCTTGGAGACGGTCACGATTACGTTTTACATCATGGTCGCTTACCTGCGCAGAAATGTTGGTTCTTTGGAGGCTGGGGTAAAATACCTCATTCTTGGTGCTCTATCCACGGGCTTTCTCGTCTACGGGATGACCTGGCTTTACGGAATGACCGGAAGCATGGAGCTTTCTGAAATCCGTGCTGCCCTGGCGTCAGAAAAAATCAATCAAACGGGAGCGCTTTTCGGATTTGCGCTCATTCTCACCGCCATGGCCTTCAAAGTCGGGGCAGTGCCGTTTCACAACTGGATTCCTGATGTTTATCAAGGTGCGCCGACTCCCATTACGGCCTTTCTGTCAGTCGGTTCCAAAGCGGCTGGTTTCATTGTTTTTGTTCGCTTCACTTCGATGTATTTGAACGGTTCGGCTTTTGTCGGAAAGGTTACCATGATTTTGACCGTGCTGGCGATTCTGACTCTTTTGCTCGGAAATCTGGTCGCCCTGCCGCAGAACAACTTCAAGCGACTCCTTGCCTATTCCAGTATTGCCCACGCTGGCTTTTTGCTCATGGCGATGGCCTGCGCGCCCCGCGAATCACTAAAAACGGGCTCAATGTCGGTATTTGATGTGGTGGCTTTTTACCTCGGAACTTACCTGCTGATGACGATGCTGGCTTTTTTGGTCATGTCGGCGGTTCGATCCAGCATCAACGGTGAAAATGTCTCTTCCTACGCCGGACTGGCACGCCGCGCTCCCTTCCTGGCGTTCGCCATGTTGGTTGCGATGGCCTCGCTGGCTGGGATCCCATTGACCGCTGGTTTCTTTGGGAAAGTATTTGTTTTCAAGCTGGCGGTGGAACAACACAAGTGGCTCTTGCTTTCTGCGGGCGTGCTAGGTGCTTTTGCTGGATTCTATTACTATTTGAAGATTGCAGCGTCAATGTTCCTCAGTGAAACATCAGTTCAAAATTCTTCGGTGATTCGAATCAATCCAGTTACGCGAATGGCGATGGTAATCCTCATCATCATGATTATTGCAGTAGGTCTGAATCCCTCACTTCTGCTTCGTTTGGTGGGATAGGGATTCTGCTAATGGAGTAGGATGAATGGCGAGATTCGAAAAATTGAATTCCAGGGACCAGAGTTCAAGGGTTGGTTGCAATTGCGTTTCCTGGTGCTTCGGGAGCCTTTGGGCCTTTCTTATTCCGAAGAGGACATCGCCAAAGAATTCGACCAATTCCATTTCTGTTTTTTTCGTGAGGACAAAATTCTGGGTGGCTTGATCATCCATCCGGTTGAGCCGGAGTCCGATGGAGTTTTCAAAATGCGCCAAGTCGCGGTTGATCCGGATTTTCAGGGACAGGGGATAGGCACTCAACTGGTACTCTTTTGTGAAGATTTTGTTCGTGGTTGGGGCGGCACTCGTCTCACACTTCATTCCCGAATCGGGGCGCGACCATTTTACGAAAAACTTGGTTATCAATCGCTTGGAGAGCCTTTTGTTGAGGTGGGCTTGATTCATTTCCTGATGGAAAAGGAACTTTAAGGCAATTGCGAGCAATTATCTGTGGCCAAAGATTTTTTCGACTTTCGGTTTCCTTGGTATATGAGTGAATAATGAAATCAAGAAGCTGGTTGATACTCTTTCTCTTTATTTTTTTTGGTGCCATGGGTGCCTTGGGGTTGACCTATTTTTATTCCCTGAAGAAGCCTCGCATGGCTGCTATGTCAGCCCCGCCGCCTGAACCTGAAGAGGGCGCAGCTGCCGCCTCTGAGTCGATGCCCCCGGGTGATTCAAACGAAAAATTTTCCGAAGTGGATGTCTATTTTGCCACCGACCGACAGCGGACCACGCTCCCGGCTGCTGATCAGCGATATGGAACCAGCCGAAATATTGAAGGTAGCAATCTGGAATATGGGAAAGCGATTGTCACCATTCCGCATGTCCATGTTGCCGGTCAAGTCGAGCGTCCCAAGTGGTGGAAACTTGAGTTCAAGGAAAATCAGGAAAAGCACATTGTCCTGTTGGAGCCGGAATTAATGGATGCGACCAAATTTTACAGCTCAATTCATGACTCGGCGGCCGACCGGCCCGCCAATGAACTGCTGATGTTTGTGCACGGCTTCAACGTCGCATGGGGTGATGCGATGAGAAGAACTGGACAACTGTCCTACGATATCGGTTTCGGAGGGGTCACCGTCAGTTACAGTTGGCCATCGCAGGGCAGCCTCGAAAAATACCCGGTCGACAAAGAAAACTCGGAATGGACCATCCCTCACCTGACCAAAGTTCTCGAAGACCTCCAAACCAAAGCAAAGGTGGGTAAAATTCATATCATCGCCCACAGTATGGGAACCCGGGCGCTGACTTATGCGATCGCCAACGCCAAAGACGCTGGAATTGTGCTGAATCTGGACAACATCATCCTGGCTGCACCCGATGTGGACCGCGACATTTTTAGAGAACAGATCCTGCCAAAGATTACTCCAAATATAAAACGCCTTACGATGTATTCGTCGTCCAACGATGCCGCCCTGAGAGTTTCCAGCTCCTTTAACGGAAGCCCGCGACTTGGCCTTTCGGGAAGTGAAATCTTTGTGATGAAGCAGATGGATACGGTTGATGCATCTGGAATTGATACCAGCCTGCTGGGGCACTCGTATTATGGAAGCCAGATGGTTGTGGTAAAAGACATCTTTGGTGTGATCATCAAAGATCTTGTACCAACCGCGCGTAATCTAAAGCCTGGCCCAGTCGGAGAATGGGCACTCCCAGTCGGCCAACAGTGACGTTACTCAAGCGTGGTAAATCTCTGCTTCAACAACTCCTGAACTGAAGCGCCCTTGCTTTTTTTACGGGCGTCATCAATCAATTTTTGCTCAAGTTGATTTTTAGTTGGTCGCTCCGATTGATAAAAGACGCCAAATTTTCCGGGGTATTGAAGGCTGGCCAACTGATACGCAGCGTTCTGGTCAGTAACATCGTGCTCTTCCTCATTGATGATATCAAACTCACCTCCTTTGCGGGGGTTCCCATCATCGAAGATTCCAGGATAGAAAATGACACACTCCGAAAGAACCTCAACGACACTGAATCCAGGGTGCAAAATGGCTCTTTCAAAGATTTCCATCATATGCTTAACCTGAACAGCGTGAGTTCTTCCGACGAAGGTCGCTCCTCCGTTGACCAATTTTTTCATGGGATTAATCGGTCGATCAATCGAACCAGTGGGGTCGGTCTTGGATTTAAAACCTTCAGGGCTGGTGGGAGAAGTTTGTTTTTTGGTAAGCCCATAAACAAAATTATCCATCACGATATACGTTAAATTGATATTTTTTCGGGCCGCATGATCGAGGTGATTTCCCCCAATCGAATAGCCATCTCCGTCTCCACCAAAGGCAAATACATGTAAATCGGGACGAGATAGACTGATTCCTGAAGCCAGCGGGAGTGCTCGACCGTGGATAAAGTGGACTCCGTGACCATTCACAAAATAAGGAAACCGTGAAGAACAACCAATCCCAGCGATGGTGCAGATTTTCTCATGAGGTAGCTGAAGTTTCTCAAGGACCTTGTAAAAAGAAGCCAGAACTGCAAAATCTCCACAGCCCGGACACCAGGTAGGGTGATCGGCAGTCAGTGCTTTTTTGGTAAGTTTCTGGGGCTCGGCAGGTGCTGACATAATTTAGCTTTTGATTAAATGGTTTGGAATTGGATCATTTCAGGAAGCGGGGATGAACCGCTGAACACCTTCGACAACTTCACTCACCTTGAAAGTGAGTCCATCCGTCTTGCAGATGGATTTGATTTTGGGATTGGCATAACGTGCTCTTAGCAAGGAGGCTAACTGACCAAATCCATAGAGTCCCTCGTCATTCATTTCGATACAGAGAATCTGATCGTATTTAGCGAAGATTTTTTCCAGCCCTTTCGGCAATGGGTTCAAATGTCGAAGGTGGAGACAGCCAACTTTTTCTCCGTGTTGTTCCCGAAGTCGTGTCGTGGCTTCGCGAATCGGTCCCCACGTTGAACCCCAACCCAACAAAAGAAAGCGTCCCTTGGCATCGCCGAAAACTTCTGGAGCCGCAAGTTTCTCTCCCAGAGCCTTGATTTTATTGCGACGTTTTGCATTCATTTTCGAGTGCAACTCGGGGCTACCAGTGGGGTGTCCCCATTCATCGTGTTCCAGACCTGTTACCACGGGATATTTTCCACCTTCCATACTGGCTCCAGGAGGCGCGTGTTTGGTCCGGGCATCCAGCGGGTATGGTTTGAAACTTTCCGGGCGAGGACTCAAGTCTAACTTGGGCTCAACCACATCTTTCAAATCAGGAGTGCGAAAGGCTTCAATTCTGGAAGAAATGGCCTGATCTGACAAAACGATAACCGGACAACTATATTCGACGGCCATTTCACAGGCTTCTTTTGCCAGATAATAACAATCTTCAACATTTTTTGGAGCAACCACAATTCTAGGGCAATCTCCATGACTACCGTAAATGGCTTGCATCAAATCACTTTGCTCCACGCTGGTGGGAAGACCTGTGCTGGGCCCTCCCCTTTGAACATTGATGACCACGATTGGCAATTCGGCCATGGTCGCGTAGCTGAGAGCCTCCATTTTTAGAGAAAGCCCGGGACCGGAGCTACCGGTGATTGAAACATGTCCTGAATAGGCAAATCCAAGGGCCATGGAAACTGCAGCCAGTTCATCTTCACATTGCACAAACATCCCTCCATATTTGGGGAGTTCAGCCCGGAGCATTTCCATCACTGGCGACCAAGGTGTGATCGGGTATCCAGCTCCATAACGAACGCCGCCCGCAAGAAGCCCCAAGGTCAGGGCGGTATTGCCATCGGTGGTCATCCGGCTTTCGCCCCGGTCCACCCCTTTCTTCAAGTCGTATCCCACCTTGAGAACATCTCCGATCGGATAGGCAAATCCCGAGTCAAAGGCTACCATGGCATTGCGAAGAATGTCATCAGTCTTACGGCCAAACTGGCGAGTCACCAATTCGACAATTTTTTCTTTGTTTAGTTTGAATAACGCAGTGACCAGTCCAAGCACAAAAAGATTTTTTCCACGATCCCGGGCGCTTCCACCCATGGCCTCCACGGTGGCGCTTGTTATTGGTATCGGAACATGAACCACATCCTTATTGTCGAGACGGGGAGAATCAACCAGATCAGAATCATAAATACAAATTCCGCCTTTTTTTAGGGAACTAATATGGCTGTCATAACTGTGTTGATAAAACGCCACCAGGAAATCCGATTCATCCCCGGCTGAAAGCACTTCTCCAGATCCGAGATGAACCTGGAAAATTGAGGGACCACCAGAGATGGTCGAGGGAATGGTCATGTAGGTGACAACCTCTTGGGCACTTCGCCCGGCAAGTTTGGCGAGCAGGCCTCCAATCGTTTGAATTCCGTCTTGCGAGTTACCCGCAAAGCGAATAACTGCATTATGAAGGTTAATCACTTCGCTCTGGTTGGCAGATGAACTCATTAGATCTAAAAAAGTTGGCTAATATGTTTGGTTTTCCGATAGCCGCAACTACGTTTAAACGTATCCTCGTAAAAACGAACTTTTACTTTAACGAGGGCATGCTTGGAGTGATGGCATCTGGAGCGGCGGGCAAATTCGAGCGGGGCGGAAATTCATTGGGAGATTCCTCTGCAGCCGGGGCGTTAATTGCCATACCTGCCGGATCAATCAAACGCACCGTTGCGAAAATTAAGATGGCAGTTTTTCGGTGATTTTCAGTTGCAGACCGAAACATTCTCCCCAACACCGGCAAATCGCCAATAAAAGGAATTTTATCCTGCGTATCAGTGACGGTATGTCCATGCAGCCCACCGATGGCAACCGTTTGTCCATCCCAAAGGGAAATGTTTGTGGTCTCACGAACCACATCAAAAACTGGCATAAGAATAAGGTTTTCGGTGAGAACTGACCGGCTATTGGTAAGAACATTAACTTCACCAACAATTGGTGTTCCATAATTGACGAATCCCAAAAAATCCGTGAACTCAACCGATACATCCAGACCTACCGTGTGATTATCCTCGGCCACGGTCGCCTCAACTTCCAAGATTTTTCCGACAGGGCGCATTTCAAATGCCGTGGGTGTAGCGGGAGTCACCGGGAAAAAATTGATGGTCCCCCCTGGGAATGTATTGGGAATTTCAGGTGGATCATATTCGGTAGGATAGATAAATTCTCTAATTACCTCAACTTTGCCACGCTGACCAGGTCTGATCAGTAATTTAGTGTCACAAAGGAAATCAGTCCCCTTGCTTTGCGAAAACAGTCGCAAAGTTGCTTGAAACTGGGGGTCGGTAAACACTCCTCCCACCGAAAATACCGCAGGTGCGTTGTCGAAGGTGGTTGTTGGCTGTGCGTTAAGAACATCATCAATTGAGGTGCGAGATTGAAGGTCTCCAGTTCGAAGTGATGATGAAATCGGAAAAACACCCACAGGCGTGCCTCCAGGATTGACGAATGTAAAATCGTTAGGGGTATTTGGCCCATTTGTTCCACCACTGGTAAAAACTCGAGGTGAAGACCCGACATTACTTGGCCCAAGTAATGTATCCACCCCCAATTGTTTAACCATGTCTTGGGTGATCGAAATCATTTTCAAACTGACTTCAACCATCTTGTTAATCCCTTCCCGTGCAGACTGAACCAAATTTTCAATCATGGCCAGTTGATCGGGGGTATTCCGAACCAGTAGAGTGCTGGAAGCAGGATTGTAGTTGGCGATGGCACCTTCTCCAAATACAATTCCATTTTCTTCCAAAAATTCCCTTGCCGTCTTTCTCTTCACCAAAACACTGCCGGCAACTCCCTGATCGGCGTTGGCAAACGGATCGGCATTTATCTGAGCATCATTGCCCAAACCTGAACGGCCAAGAAATCCTGGTGGAACGGTCCAGGTTCGATTCTGCAACACTTGCTGGCTTCCGCCTGCGAGTGACACCACTCGAATCCCAAAATCGTCAATCTGGAAGGTGGTACCGGTTTGCTGAGTTAGGTATTTTAAGGCATCTCCCAGCGGCACATTGCTAAGTTTAAACGAGATCGTTTTGTCCCCGGGATTCTCCCCCGCAGCAAAGCTGCCCGAATCCAAATTCAAATTGATGCCCTTCAGGGAAAAATTCGTTTCAGCAATATCCAACTCAACCGAACGCTGGCGCAAGAGGTCCAGGGCCTCACTCAAGCGGACTTCTTGAAATTCAAGACTGGGCAGGATGATCGTCTTCAACTTTTCTTCCAACGATTGCCTTCGGCTTGTTGTAGGCACCTGGGTAACCAGCTCGGAATCGATGTTGATGGCTCGGGGGACAGGCATTTCCCATTCTTCAGCAACCTTTCGAAGCATTGTGGCTCTGGTTTGATCTCTGGCCACGGCGTAATAATTCATTTTGTGGCGCTCGACATCTTCTATCCCGCGACGGGCTGCGCTATTATACCGATCAATTAAAAGAACCTGGTTAAATGTTTTGGCGGCTTGATCAAAATTTCCGTAATCCAAATACCCCTGCCCCAGTAAGAGGAGTTGCTTAACTCGTTCAACATTTTTAATGTGTTGTGGGCTCAACACTGTGGGGTAATAATCTGGATCCTCCAAATTTGACAGCATGCGCTTTAAACCCGGGTCCATAGAGGAGCCATAACCCGCTTCATCACCAAGGGTGAGGACTTCCTGCAAAACTTGTTTGGCCTGAGGCCATTGTGCCTCATCAATCATCTGTTGAGCGTACTGAACCGCCGCTGATTGATATCGTTTGAAAACCACCCTCCGGGTCGCTTCTACGGCAGGAGCCTCCGGTAGGAGTTCGAAAGCCGCACGAAAATTATCAAGTGCACCACCATAATCCTGATCAGATTGAGCCATTGAACCAGCTTGAATCAACTTTTGTGCCTGATCCAACATCTGCTTTCTACGGTAAACCTCGGACGTGGCCACACCAGCAGGAGATGTGGCGTCGTCCAAGGCACTGATCCAACTGTAAGTTACAGAAACAAAAAACAACAAAAACCACACAAGTCCCCCTCCATTTTTGAAAAAAGGGAACTTCTGATTTATTCTTTTGCGTTTGGTCAACAAGATCAATTTTACAGCGAATGATGTAGCCATCAACCTAGCAGTGTCTGGTTGTTTATGGCAAGCGGATACCGAGTTTTTTCAAAAAAACTAATTTTGGAACCCTTAATATTTTATGAATTAATCAGTGTCCAAAAGAGGAATTAAATTTGAGTTTTCTTGACTGATGGCCATTTGGCTGAAACCTTCTCCAGTTCCAAACGTCAACCTGCAACCTTTGAAAATGAAATATCGTAGCCCGCTATCCTTAACCTTGACTTCACTTGCGCTTAGTTTACCCATTGAACTTTCGCTAGCTGTTGATTTTGAAAAGGATATTCAACCAATTCTCAAGGATCACTGCTTCAAATGTCACAGTGGGCCAAATGCAAAAGCCAAAATTCGTTACGACAATGTCCGTTTCTTCAAAGAGGTTGTCGGACATCATCCTGAGGCAGTTGTGGTGCCTGGGAGTCCAGATAAGAGCAAACTTTTAAAGCTGGCTTCCCTACCTCAAACATCAAATGAAGCCATGCCCCCTCCGCGGAGGGGAGTTCCGCCGATGAACACGGCGGAACTATCCCTTGTCAGAAAATGGATACAGGAAGGCGCAATTGTTGAGGCCACAACCCCAGAAGCGTCATCAGTCACGGAAACTCCAACTTCAACGGAAAGTGCCAAGCAAATTCAAGAGTGGACCAATATTGAGGGAAAGAGCTTGAAAGCTGTCTTTGTCTCAGCTGATGAATCTGTGGTAACCCTGCGGAAAGAGGATGGTGAAGAAATCAAATATCCTCTCAACAAACTTTCACCAGCAAGTCAAGAGTTGGCCGAAAAGCTTTCCAAGTAAAGAAAGGGAATCGGATATTGAGGGGGGCAACAAGGTTCCCCTTTTTATTTTTCAGTTAGCAATTCCTCAATTTTCGCTTTGGGACGACCTATTATTGCTTTTTTCCCTTTCAAAACTATGGGGCGTTGCAGCAATGCTTTTCGCTCCACTAGCAAATCCACAACGGCATCTGGATTTCCCACATAGTCTTCGGGATCCAAATTCAGCTTTTTAAAAACCGAATCCTTTCGAATTAGATCCTCAACCGGGCCATCCAGACCATCAACGATCTTTTTGAGGGTTTTCCGATCCAGCGGATCCCTCATATAAAGCACCAAATCATATTCAACTCCCAACTCGTCGGCGACCGCCAGAGCATTTATAGAGGAACCTCAGTGCGGATTGTGAAAAATAGTGACTTTCGACATGACGAAACAACTAATTCATGCCGGTTTCTAGCGCAAACACAAAATCATAAATGCGACTCGTGTTTGAGCGAAAGTCGTTGCGGTGAACCAGGGCATGTCGCCCAAACCCTTTCGACAGGTCTGGCCCGAAAAAAAGGTGGTGACCTGCGTCACCACCAAATTAATCCAATTTTACCTGAAACCTCGACTAACGAGACTTGGCTTTTTCAATCGGAGCACTGGCAATCTGCTCTTTCAAAGCTTTACCAGACTTAAACCGAACCACTTTGCGAGCAGGAATCTCAATTTCCACCTCTGGTCGTTTCGGATTGCGTCCTACCTTCGCCTTGTTGATTGCTGGATGAAACGTCCCGAAATTCCGGAAAACCACATCGTTTCCATGGGTCAGGCTATCGGTTATTTCGAGCATCAATTGCTCAATCACCTCAGACGCTTCACGCTGAGTGATCCCTACTTTGTCACTTATTCTAACGACGAGGTCGTGTTTGGTTACAGTTGCCATAGAGTATGATATTGTTTGTAAACTTGGGAACTATACGTCTTTCAGTGAAAAAAGTCGTAATATTCTTGGGAAAAGAGCATTAAATTAAATTTTTTCAAACTCTTAACCGATCTTTTGAAGGAAAAACCTGCTTATAAGTCGTTTTTAGCCGTAATAGAGGCTAGAATACGTTTACCAACAACCTTTTGAACTATTCAAAAACGACGTTAGTTTGCAGCCCAGTAAGGAAGTTTGATTTATGGCTACACATTATGATTGGCATCCCGACACCAGTGGCGGGGGATCCGTTTTTAAAGTCGAAACCCGCAATTTGGGGTGGTGGATCGTTCTGGCAGTAATCGTCTCCGTGGTTCTGCACATTCTGCTGTATTTTATCCTCACCAAATGGGAGCACGAAGCCAAAGTCGCTACTGAAGTGAAATTCAGGCTCGCCACCAAACAGGAAACCATAGATCGCACGAAGCTGGAGATGTTGTTGGCCCAGGATCAGAAAGCTCCCGAGAATCTCGATGTCAAAGAGCCTGAAAAAGTCAAAGATCTGGATATGACTCAGAAAATCGACGATTTTGACCTCGCTGATATGCTTAAAGATGAGCCCATTCGAATGGCACCCGTCGACATGGCGACACTGGGACGAACTGCCCCGATGGCACAAGTCCCCATGCAGGCATTGGACATGGCGGCGAATACCATTGATTTGGCCAGTTCGCAGGAATTGTCGAACGACCTTCAGGATATGCGCCAAAAATTGGTCAATGCCTCAAACCAAATCACCGCAGAACAGCCAGTGTTAAAAATCGACGCGGTCAATGAAAGCAAAGGCGTTAATACCGATGAGTTTTTCAAAAAAGCCGCTGCGAAAGTCATGGGCAAACAGGCTGATGAATTTGTGAAAGGCTATTCTACATTGGATGATCTGATTGGACGGACGGGTGGAATCCAGCGTGGCACCCGGGTGACGGCAGTCATGCCCTCCGACATACTTTTCGGCTACAATCAAGCTGAACTGATGGAAGAAGCTCAGTTGGCCATGATCAAGCTGGCATATCTGGTCGAAACCAACCCGGGAGCAACTTTCATTATCGAAGGCCATACCGATAGTTTTGGGACGGATGAATTTAACCTATCGCTCAGTGAAAAACGGGCCAAAGCCGTCCGGGATTGGTTGGTTTCGCGGCTGCGTATCAATCCCGCAAACATTCAGATAGTCGGAAAAGGAAAACTTGAACCTCTTGTCCCAATCACGGGAACTGCCGAAGAGCAATCTCTCAACCGTCGGGTCGAAATCGAGATTAGAAAGCCCTAGCTAGTTGAGCTTACGATTTTTTTCGAGGGGAATCGGGGGCGGGGGAGGCTGCCACCCGGTAGAAAGCTCCTGGTATCGGAGCCATAAAATGGATCTTTTCTCCACTAAACGGATGACTAAAACTTAATTTGTATGCGTGCAAAGCCAGTCGCTTTGCCTCGCGGTCTTTTTTGCCATATTTGGCATCTCCCACAATTGGCCAGCCCTTGTCGGCCAAATGTACCCGGATTTGATTTTTTCTTCCTGTGAGTAGTTCGATTTCAACGAGTGAGCGATCAGCCACCGTCTTCACAACCTTGTACTTGGTTTCGGAAAATTTACCTAAAGAAGGATCTTGAGTTGAATAGACATTTAAGGCGCTGTTTTCGACCAGGTAACTTGAAATCGTCCCTTCTGCCGGTTCGGGATGGCCGTGGACCATGGCCAGATAAGTCTTTTCCGTATCTTTCCAGCCCTCTTGTAATTTCCTTTTTGCCTCCTCACTCCGTGCCAATACCAGCACCCCTGAAGTATCTTTGTCCAGCCGGTGGACAATAAAAACTCGAGCCCGGGACTTGTGATTGCCCTTCCTTACATAATCCATCAGGGCGGAGTATGCCGTTCGACCCGCATCCCGACCGGTGCTAATCGACAGCAGACCAGCCGCCTTGTTGATCACAATAATGTCGCGATCTTCGTAAAGAATGTCGCAACCCTGGGGTTGATGTTTTTTAGACCGTTTCCGCTGCACATTGTCAACATCGTGGTGGGAGAGGCGAGTCACAAGTAAAGAATGAACCTCTCGAAAAGTTTCATCCCTCTTTTAAAGGAAAATGGAGCATAGCGGATTTGAACCGCTGACCCCTTGCATGCCATGCAAGTGCTCTACCAACTGAGCTAATACCCCTGATTAAATTCCTAATTTCCCACTTGGAAAACATGCCGGACCGTAGTGGAACTCCCCGTCTTGATCAACCACTTTTTGTTTGGAAAATCACCAAAAGGCGAATCTTATTCTTATTTTTGGTTTTCCAGTTAATTGGGGTCACTGCCCAGAGCGGCTTCAATGGCAGAACTGGGCTGAGGCAGAGTTGCTGTTGGAATCTCTTCCGACGATGTAAACTGAAATCGTTTCCAATCCGGTTTGAGATTCAATTTCAACTCGCCAGCCCTCCAAGCCTGGTAGTCTTCTTTGAAGGAAGAATCAAAAAAGAAGCTGAAATACCCCAGACCGATAAGGATTCCGTAAGTTAGAAGATTCGGCCAGACCCGATCCCGGGAAAATAACTTGAAGGCAGTTCCGGCAGATTGTTTGAGCCGGAACCAACTCACGCTCCATACTTCATCCAGCAGGAGGTGGGAAAGAAACCCCAGGCTGATGGCCACGGATTTAAAGAGCCGGGGCCCCAAATCCTGATACGAACAGACCAGAAAACAGATCAGACCCACATTGATCGCCGCCGGGATACTATGCCACATGCCGCGATGGCGGGTTAGTCTTTTGAATGGTACTCCAACTCCAAAACGAATCAGAAAATACAGACACATCACCGCAATAAAGATCTGCTCGCGATTAAGTCCCAGGTGTTTAAAGATATCCAGCATCAAAACCGGAATCACCGCCGCCGTAATTGGGACTATTTCCCGCACGGGGACTCCGGTGTCTCCATCCATATCTGGCAACATCCCCCCGATTGCACACAGACTCGCCGCCACCACGGCGGTTGAGGTTGGTAAACCACAGGCATAGCCAACCAGCCCATACCCTACTCCAAGCCCTGCACTTACTGAAACATGTGTTTTGAAACCTGCCATTTTGATTAATAATTAGGAATTGCTTTTTATTCTTTATTCCAGATTATTAAAAATGACAAATATCTATTTTAACTTTTTCAGAATTGAAAAAATCAAAAGCCTGACCCAACAGGGTACAATCCCCGACCCTACAGGGGACAATCGGGTAGTGACTCTAATCTTCCGGGATTTGCCGGAGTTGTAGGGAATCAATCACTTTGCCATGGGCGAGGGCGTTGGTAATGACTGGCAGCCAAGCGCCTGACTTGAGCCAGCCTTTGGTTTTTAATTCTCGCATCGCATTTTCGATCGTCTGTTCAGGATCTTCTGAAAACTCCATTAGGAATGGCTCAACTCCCCAAGGGAGAAGGAGTTGACGGAAAATTGCCTCGTCGTCGGTAAAGGCAAAAATTGGGATACCTTTTGCTCTCAAAGAACCCAGCACGTACGCCAGGAAGCCGCTGCGGGTGAAGACGAGGATGGCGGAATTCCCCAACTCCTGGGCGAGCACGGCAGCGGATCTCAGCATTTTGGCCTTGGGCTGCTTCAGCTCGATTTTCTGATTCATCGGAAGGTTTACGGTTGGTTCAATACTTCGAATGATACTCTTAAAAGCTTCCACGGATTCGAGCGGGTAAGCTCCGGTGGTGGTTTCGCCAGATAACATGACGGCATCTGCCTGTTCCCGAATCGCCTGGGATACGTCCGACACCTCAGCCCGAGTCGGAATTGGGGATGTGATCATGGATTCGAGCATGTGGGTGGCGATGATGACGGGTTTACCATCAGCATGACAGGCGTGAATTAATTCGGTCTGGATGAGCGGGAGTTTAAAGTAGTCGATTTCAACCCCGAGATCACCCCGCGCCACCATGATACCATCAGCCTCGCGGACGATGGTCTTCATATTTCGAACTCCCGCCTGGTCTTCGATTTTTGCAATGATGCGGGCAGACGAGCCCAACTCTTTGAGAAAGTTTCGTAGGGTTGCGACGTCGGCCGCTTCCCGGACAAATGAGAGTGCCACAAAATCAATCCCCATCTCAACCCCAGTGCGCAGATCTCCACAATCTTTCTCCGTCAAAGCCGGTAGCTTGACCTGGACTCCGGGGAGATTGATGTGTCGCCGAGACACCAGCTGCCCCGGGGTCAAAGCCACGAGACGAAGTCGGCCATCTCCTTTTCGGACGACTTTTAATTTGATCAATCCACTATCGACCAGCACCGTGTCCTCAAGGGAAAGCTCATCAAGCAGACCGGGATAGTTGACCGTAACTGCAGGGATGTCACCACTTGGTGTGGCTCCATCCATGTAAAACTCGATCAGACTTCCAACCGCGAGATCCACCGGAGTTTCCACAATACCTGTTCGGATTTCCGGCCCTTTGACATCCATCATCACCGCTGCCTGCCGCCCCACCTCTTTTGCCACTTTCCGGATTCGGGTGATGGTATCTCGGACCCATTCGTGGGAGCCATGAGCCATGTTTAAACGAAGAATGTCCACGCCCGAAAGAATCAATTTGGCGAGCATCTTTTCGGACTCCGTGGCGGGCCCCAGAGTTGCGATAATCTTGGTGTGACGGTAAAAATCAGCCATATAGTTTCACTGAAGGTCACGTTTTGCCCAAAGTCGAAAGATATTCGCCATGACACAAGATCGTCACAGCACTGGGATTTTCCTGAATTTGCCCTTGGGGGCTTTCTTATTATTCTTAATTTTCTGCTTGATGCGTTTTCTGCGGAGATCAAACGCAGTTGGGTACTGAATAATCTGATCAAACCCTTTAAAAACGGAATCCGAAACAACAACTGGGGTTATTTTTGTTGGGGCTGGTGAGGAGATCGGTGTAGCTGCAATTGGTTCGTCCACTTCGATATCGGCTACAATCAGCTCATCCACCTCGATATTCGGAGCAATTGGCTCGACCGCCAAGATTTTAGCGGTACTGGCGGGGTTCAATGGTGCCGTGATTTTCGGTTCAACGGTTTTTCCAAATCCAAAAATTTTTCTAAAAAAATTCATTTTGCGTTCAAGTTTTATTAATTGAGTAGCATTTTTTGGGCCAAATTCAATGGATAGTCAAAGACTCTGTTTGAAAGCCAACGTGTTTTTGCTACTTTTCATTTTAATTCATTGCCGCTACCAGTGCTTGCGCTATTGCAATCTTGAAAAGTAGTGAAAGCAGTAGTGGGTGATGAAAGCCCCACCCAGATGGTTGATTTCGGCTCTCGGGCCATTTTTTGTAATCCTGCTGCTCGGCGCGATGATTTGGCGCTCGAACAAGGGCGCGCAGGTGTCATCCCAGGCTAAAGCTGCGCAGCAAGCCAAACCGCCGCAGCGGTTTTCCAAAGTCGAAATTTCATCGTTGCCGCTCGATGGATCCGTGCCTGAATGGACCGCGAGCCAGGGCAATTTCCGACTCGTTAAGATCAAGGGAAAGACTGTCCTGGAACTCGGGCATGAACCTATGGCGGAAGGACGGATGGTCTGGACGCGTCTCCTTGGCAAGACGGGAACGATCCGAGCGAGGATGTGGGGAGAACGGACTCGGCGTAATGCCCCGCGTTTCGCCGTCGGGGTCGCTGGCAAGACGGTCTATTGGTTGCGCGTCGTCCCCCTGGAGCGCGAATTGCAGATCGTCGGAAAAGAGGAGAAGGTGATCGCGTCCGCCCCGTGGGCGGGAACTCCCGAGCGCTCCTTGTGGTTGGAACTAAAATTTATGCTTAATGCGCCGGAAACCGGGACTCGTCTTGAGGGGCGGGTTTGGTACGAGGGTGAGCCCCGCTCCGATGCTCCGGCGATATCAGTTGCGGTCGAGGAAGAGTTCGGATTTGGGAGGGCCACTGTCGCGGGAGCGCCCTTCGCCCTCAAACCCATCTACCTTGATTTTCTTGAAGTCGACCCGGAGTAATGGCTGTTGATTAGCATATCTAATAGAAGGTGGGGGTGTTTTTGAAAAAACTAAAGAAATTAAGTTCAAACGAGGTTTCGAATAAGAAAAACTAATATACGCATTTCTTCGCGAATTTCTGCTTGTGCGGCAAGACGGGCGTGTTAGGATCGCGTCCCTGACTTTTTTTCTATGAAATCATTTCAATTTTTTGCGGCAATTGTCGCTTTCTCGTTTTCGGTTTCTCTTGCCGAAGAAACCCCTCTTGGAAAAGGCAACTGGGCGAGTTGGCGAGGACCTCTCCAGACAGGCGTCAGCCTGGAGAGCTATCAAGGATACGCCTTTA
>JBGSJM010000296.1:0-3468 GCA_041742015.1 Verrucomicrobiales bacterium
GTCCCGATCCGCTTGTACGAACAAGATCTCCAGGCTGATATGGTCTATCAACTGACCCTCAGGTGGACAGATGACGATGACGCGCTGAGTGAAATCGTGATGTTCATTTATGGAGCCAACCTGATTGAGTATCAATCCCAAGGCGATGCCCTGGCGGATGTGATCAAGCAAATCAGATCCGATAAATAGGGAGAATCTTGGGTTGATGACAAAGGGACAGTCGGTGATTAGACCCTGTTAAATGACGCATTCAACAGGGTACAATCACCACATTGAATCAGTCAGAAAAAGTTCACCACGAAGCCTCGACGCAGATAGGCTTCTTTCATTTGACCGGAAAACTCTTCAATCGAGCGCTTCCCGATCATGGCGGACATGGCTCTTTGGTTGATGCCGGTGATAAAGTCGAGGGTTTTCTCCCGGCCGGATGAGATCTGCTGAATGGGCGCTTCGCCAGGGGCAACGGGCACGGGCGGACGGGGCGGGGTTCCGGCGATGATCAATTTCCCGTCGCTGACCGAGTGCACAAAGACCCGCTGGCCGCTCCGCATTTGGGCTGCGGCGACGGCAACCTTTCTCTGGTATTCTTCGATCTCTTTTCGATAGGTGGCGACTTTGGAATTGTAGCTGTCAGCGATGTTTTGGAGGTCGGATAAAAGATTGGAGGCATCTTCCCGGGAACGGGCCACTTCCCCAACGAATCGATTCAAGGCATCGCCATTTCCGCTTCCATCGAGATGGATCAGAAAATAGACCAGGACCAGGGCGGAGGAATACTCCATCATGGTATTTCCCCAGGGCGCCCCGACGGCGGAGAGCTTCAGGGGGTGGATGACATTGACGGCGGAGGGGGCGGTTTGGTAACGAGCCGCCAGCACCTTTCGCAAACCCTCCTCGGATTGATCAAATCGGAAGGTGCGGTTTTCATAGGGGATCGCTGCCATATACTCGGCAAAACCCTCCAGAAACCAGACCGGCAAAAGAGGCAGCCAGTCGTGCATGGTCTGGTGGCAGACTTCGTGAACCAGGGTGGGAATCAATTCCTCGGTCACGAGGCTGTCGGCTTCGACCGGTAGCCATAGCTCTCTTTTTGCGGCGATGTAGGCCCCCCGCACCTTTTGTGTGGGAATGACCAGGTGCATCCCGACTTTGGCAAACTCCCGATTAAAAGAGGCACGATCCATAAAGCGGGTCTGGAAATAGGTGGCGGGAGCGGGTGGTTTTAGCTCCAGACCAGTCGGGATGGTGGAAATGGCCTCCAGGGTGTCTTCCATGACTGTGACCAGTTGGGCAACGGTGGCCCGTGGGGTGTTTCCAGCATCGATCTGAAAATGCTCGGTGTGATAGGTCGCTGGCCCGCCGGTCAGTTGAACTTCGGACCGGGTCCGGATTTTCCGGGGCCAGGTGGTGACCCCAATTTCGGAGCGGTAGAGTTCCAATTTTTCGAGAAACTTCAAATCGCTCTCGATGAGGCGCTCCCGGCGGATTTCGACCAGATTACCCTGGTTGGTCTTGATCAGGACCACGCCTTTTTCCGATGATACAAAGTCGCCGTAAAAAGAGGGGCCCTCCCTCGTTTTCCACTCTTTACCGATGCCGGGGGATATCCCAAGCAAGTAAAAGAACACGAATACGATAAGCCGCACATTCACTCCGCCAACCCTAGCAGGGCCGAGCGCCCCGGGCCAGTTAAAACTTGTTTTTCAACAGGCCCGCCCAACCCTGGCGCGTGAATTCATACCAATAACGGTTCATCATCTTCCAATCAGGAGTTCGGATTTATCTTGAGTTTTTGGATCTCAATACGATTGTTGGGCGGGAAACTTAATATGAACACGAACGTTATCCAGTTTGAACTTTACGAGGCTTCGATTCACCTCCAAGGGTTTTTTGATGAGTTGAGAGACGGAAAGATCGCCGAGTCCGACACCCCAGTCCTAACTGTTCAGATGGCTCATATCATGGATCACCTTTGTCGTGCCTGGAACTGCAAGGACTTGTCTTCTGAGGATCATGCCAATCTATCCCAAGTGGAATTCGAACGGCTTTCCCATACGATTCCGAATTTCATGGGAGAACGAATCCTTGGCGAATACGCATTATGCTAAAGAATAAAACAGAACCCCATAAGTCGTGGGTGGCAACGGCGGACAAGCTCCTTCGTTCGCTTCGCTCTGTGAGTCCTGCGCCGCCGCGACACCACTTTTGACGTTAGGTCAGGAAAATGATAGCGAACATCCTTCTCTCTCTAATTTCATGCTTTTTTGGAATCGTGCTTGTTACGATGAAGGACGATGTGAAAGATCAATTAGAGACTGTCATCACAGACGATCACCAAATGTTGATTATGGACATTCAGTATAGGATCAAAACATGGATAGCAATGAAGCAAAAGAAGAGTATGTTCACTGTCTCAACCTATGCACTTAATCTGAATGGAGCGCTTTTTACTTCTTTCTTTGTGTACGCCCTCTTCTTAACGTCGATGATTTCATCTTTGTGGTTATTGAAGCGTCGAGGTAATCGGATCTTTCCTCTTATATTCATAAGCTTCTCGATTTTGGGATTGTTCATTCATCACAGCACATGAATCCCCACTTTCGAAAAACCTAACAAGAGTGGGAGGTAAGGCACTAAACGCTGTGTTTTTCAAGTTGATTTGGCCGTTTACGGTGAGATCAGATGGCGCACTCCGCGCCTACCTACCCTTCAAACGTTCGCCTCAAAAATTACATCAGGACCATTCGAAAACGACTACGCTCTAAACAATATCGATGAGTGGAGCGGTGAGCTTGCGGAGAAGATTGAGAAGGGCCTGGCAGACCCGCAATCAGCATTACCCAACCAGTGGATTGAAGAGCAGGGAGTCATCTCTGTGCCTGACCACGTGCGATGAACGGCTTGGAAGAATTGATGCCCGTACCAAGTTTGGAAGAGATCGATATCCTCTGATAAATCCCAATAAACTGTGTAATCTGATGATATTTTTCGGTAGTCTGGGATGCCCATTCAAGGGATGGAAAATTTAGCCATTCAAGTCGACTCCCATGGCATTTCGCCGAAAATCACTTAACGTCACACATGGCACTTCCGGGAAAAAAGAAAGAATTCGTTTCGGTTGAAGAATATTATCGCATTGAAGAAACTGCCTTGGAACGCAGTGACTATTACAAAGGCGAAATGTTCTGCATGGCTGGGGGCACCACCGAGCACGCGAGGATCGGAACCAATCTAACCGTGATGCTTGGGGTTGCTCTGAGAGGCAAACCTTGCGAACCATTTAATCAGGACCAGCGGATCAAGTCAGAGCACACCGGCCTGCGAATTTATCCGGATGCCAGTGTCTTTTGCAAGCCGATGATCTACGATGAGGAGGACATCAACAAGCACACCGCGATCAATCCGGCAGCGCTGTTTGAGGTTCTTTCAGAGGGGACTGAGGCCTACGATCGGGGCCTAAAATTCGAG
>JBGSJM010000297.1:0-6028 GCA_041742015.1 Verrucomicrobiales bacterium
CAGGCATCATCCCAGGAAAGGTTTTGCTCATCGGTGAGCAGTCGCATCAACTCAGCCACCGCGATGGCCGGGTGGGTGTCATTCAACTGGATGGCAGCCTTGTCTGGAAGACTGGCCCAAGAATTGCCCGATTGGAGATGGCGCTTCATAATATCGCGCAGGGAGCAGGTTACGAAGAAATATTGCTGGACGAGGCGGAGTTCCTTCCCGGCTTCGGTGGAGTCGTTCGGGTAGAGGACCTTGGAGATGGTTTCACTTTCGACCTTTTCACGGACGGCGTCGATGTAGCCACCGCGGTTAAAGACCCCGAGATCAAAGTCCTGAGAGGCGCGGCTTTCCCAGAGGCGGAGGAAATTTACCGTCTTGGTGCCGTATCCCGCCACCGGAATATCCCATGGCACCCCGAGGATGGAACGAGTGTCTTTCCAAATTGATTTTCCTTTGCCGTTCTCATCAAATTTCAGTTCCACCCTTCCGTAAATGGGCACATTAAACGCATGGTCGGGTCGGCAAATTCCCCAGGGGTTCCCAAAGCGACGCCATTCGTCGGGCAGCTCAACTTGTTTGCCGTCAATAAACGACTGCCGAAACAACCCAAATTCATAGTTAATGCCATAGCCAATCGCAGGCAGGTCCAGAGTGGAGAGCGAATCCATGAAACAGGCGGCAAGGCGACCCAGACCGCCATTGCCAAGGCCGAGATCCGGGCCTTCGGCAATCAAGACATCCAAATCCTGACCCAATTCCTTTAAAGCAGCACGGGTTTCATGAAGCGCGCCAATGCTGACGAGATTGTTTTCGAGCAGTTTTCCCATGAGGTATTCCAGGGAAAAGTAATAAACCCGCTTCACATTGCGCTTGCGGTGGATTGCTCTCATGGTGCATGCGTTTTCGAGGATCCGATCCCGGGTGGTAAGGCAGACGGCCGTCCACCAGTCATGTGGGGTTGCGTTTTCAGGACCGTGAGCCTGTTTGCGAATCAGGTTGTTTACGATCTCGGTTTTTAGATTCGCCACCTTTTCGGGGTCGACGATGGGTGCATACATGTCTTTCATAGAACAAAAATAGTTTGGAATCTTTCGCGTATGGTTCTGCTCGAAGCAAGCTTAGTCCAAAAAGGAATACAAGCGCAAAATTCGAGCCAAACTGTCACGAAATCTTTCAATCTAGCAGCCAAAGGCCATGGCGTATTAGTTGCGTGCTGAATGTTCCCTTGCAAATCCTGCGTTTTTGCGCTGGCTTTGCATTGGGCTAAAGCCAAGCTACTTTTAGCATGTGAAGGCGCGGAGTGGGCCGAAATCGGGTTCACCCCTCAGGGGAGAGCTTCCAGTTTGCCACCTTTGAGCGTGCGCACGTCACCGAGAAGTTTTGCCAAATCGCGGTTGTGGGTGACGACGATCAGTGCGAGTTCCTCAGCCTGGTTTAATTTTACGAGGAGATTGATGAGATTTTCCGCATTTTCCTCGTCGAGTGCTCCGGTGGGCTCGTCTGCGAGGAGAATTTTGGGTTGATTAATCAGGGCGCGAATCACCGCAACCCGCTGTCGCTCACCACCAGAGAGCTGGCTCGGTTTGCTGTCTAGTTTGTCTTGAAGTCCAACTTCCTTGAAAAGATCGCGGGCTCGTTGGTTGACCGCAGCAGAATCCGGCCGGTTGGGCAGCGCGAGGGTGGGAACGAGAACGTTTTCCAGCGCTGAACACTGCGGGAGGAGATGATGGAGTTGAAAGATGAAGCCGATTTCCTGGCTGCGGAGCGCGGCAAGATCGTTTTCGGGGAGCCCGGTGATGGCGCGACCATTGATGGAAATGGAACCTTCGCTGGGACTGTCGAGGGTCCCGATCAAATTGAGAAGCGTGCTTTTCCCGCACCCGGAGGAACCGACGATGGCGAATTGCTCCCCTTTTTTGACTTTGAGGTTGATGTGGTCAAGCACTTTTCGACTGGGATCCGATTGATACCATTTCGAGACCTGATTGAGTTCGATGACTGGTTGACTCATAGTTATTCTGCTTTTATCCAACGTTTGGATTTGAATTGAAATCTGGGGAGGGCACCGTGACTCGTACATTTAACCGGAATCCGCAGGGTAAAGGCATCCTGAAGGGCTTTTTCCACGGTTTTGGCCAGCTTGTCGGGATCAGCCACATTTTCCTGAGGTTCAAGGGTGATTTCCAGCTCCGCCATGGACATGCGGGTGGTTTGAATCACCTGAAATTCAGCGACTCCCGAAAATCCACGAATGACTTTTTCCACCGCCGTGGGGTAAATATTAACTCCGCGAATCACGACCATTTCGTCAACACGACCGAGAATCCCCCCCTCCAGGCACAAAATACCATTGTGATAAGCTTTCTGTACAAGATCACCGGTCCGATAGCGCAGGAGGGGACAGGCGTTGCGGGTCAAGGTGGTGACTACCAGCTCGCCCCGCTCGCCGACAGCCACTTCCCGCTGGGTTTCCCGGTCGATGATTTCCGCGAAATAGGCTGATTCGATGACACAGAGGCTCAGGGGTTTATCGACGGATTCGTAGGTGATCGGACCAACCTCGGTCATTCCGTGGTGATCAAAAATCTTGGCTCCCCGCCAGAGATGAGAGAGGCGGCTGCGGACCTCGGGGATGCTGCCACCGGGCTCCCCAGCGACGATGATTTTTTTGATTTCGACTGAAGTCAACTCTTCGTCATGGCGATTTTCCTCCAGCAATTCACCCAGGCGGAGAGCATAAGTCGGAGTGCAGCAAAGCACATCGCACCGGTGAGTGGAAATGGCCTTGAGCCGGGCCATGCTGCTGAGTCCCCCGCCCGGGATGCTCAGATTTCCCCGGCGGGTGGCGGATTCGTAAGCGGTCCAAAAGCCCAAAAAAGGGCCGAATGAAAAAGCAAAAAAAATGCTCTGATCACTTTTGATGTCGGCCGCTGCGTAGACCTCGTCCCAACAATCCAGCATTGCCGACCAACTTTCATGGGTATCCAGCCAGGCGAGAGGCCCCTGGGTGGTGCCGCTACTTTGACAAAACCGTGAATAGGTTTTCAGTGGATAAGTAAAGTTCGAGCCGTACGGTGGATTTTCTTCCCGATCCCACACCAAGTCCATCTTCGTGGTAAACCCCATTTTACATGAAAAATCGTCGAGTGAGGTCAATTCTGGAGTGATCCCCGATTCTTTTAATCGAGGCGAATAAAATTGATTCCCCTCAACCAATTCGTTAATCAGTTTTTGAAGCTTCAGTAATTGCTGCTCTTGAATCTCACTTGGAGAGGACATGGTGCGAACATGGCAGGAACCCAGGGACCCGTCAACGAACCACGATTATTTATAAAATGTTAGTGAAAAAATCAGCCCAATTGTGTATCGATAAAGAAAATATTAAATTCATCCTAATATTTTTTGAAATTTATAATTATTGTAGTAATTTTAGTTTATGAATCCTAATCACTTCACTTCGCTCATCTGGTTCGCCCTGCTTTCGCTGGGCGGATGGGTCACAGGTCAAGAAAAAGCCAAGAACCCGGTTCCGGTTGAAGAGGCTCAAATGTCCTGGAAATTGGCGACAGATCAGGCCACAACTGCGGACATGATCACTGTGCCTGAGGGCTTTATGGTCGAACTGGTCCGATCTGCCCACGAAGATGAGGGATCCTGGATCACGTTGGAGTTTGATGATCGCAACCAACTCTATGTGGCAAAAGAAGATCAGGGGATCTTAAAGTTTACCCTCGATTCCAATGGTCAACTGATCAACCGGGTGGTCGTGAATGAGGATTTGGCCCAACCCCGGGGGTTACTTTGGGCTCACAATTCATTGTATGTAAATTCCAACAATCCGAATCCTCCTCCAATGAAGGTGTTGGAAAACTCGGACGGACTGTTCCGTTTGCAGGATGAAAACGGAGACGGGATTTTCGAAAAGAAAACCAAATTGCTGGAGACCAGCCAGGGCAGCCCCGGTCACGGACGAAATCAACTTAGACTAGGGCCGGATGGATTGATCTATTTCATGAGTGGCTATGATGTCTTTCTGACCAAAAAGGTCGATAAAAGGTCATTTCTCAAAAACTTTGCCGAAGACCAAGTGATTCCCAATCCTTGGGACGATGATTGGTTCAACAAACATGGGATGGCACCGGGCGGACACCTCATGCGCATGGACGCAAACGGGAGCTTTTTCCAGTTGATCGCTGGTGGGTTCCGCAATCCCATGGACATCGCCTTTAACGAAGTTGGCGAAATTTTCACCTATGATGCTGACATGGAGTGGGATGCAGCACTGGCCTGGTATAAGCCCACCCGAATCCTGCATGTGGTGAGCGGAGCCGACTACGGCTGGCGGCGAGGCACTGGCAAGTTGCCGGTTTACTACGAAGACAGCCTGCCTGCGGCGGTTGATGTCGGTCTGGGCTCACCGACGGGCCTAGATTTTGGATACACCTCTAAATTCCCCAAGAAATGGAGAAACGCCCTGTTCACGGGGGACTGGACCTACGGAAGGATCATTGCAGTCCATCTAAATGAGAAAGGCTCCTCCTTTGGCGGTGAGTTTGAGACCTTTGCGGCGGGACGCCCGATGAATGTGGTTGACCTAACCTTCGGACCAGATGGGAACCTATATTTTGTGACCGGCGGGATGAAGACAAAATCGGGAATTTATCGGATTAAATGGGTGGGTGAAAACGAACCGGAATCAGCCCCAGTAACTGTAAGCGAGCCCTCCAAAGAAGCGCAACTCAGAAACCTGCGCTACCAATTGGAGTTTTTTCAAGTAATCCAATCACCCAAGGGAGTGCAATTGGCGATGCAACACATTAATAATGCGGATGATTTCATCCGGCATGCTGCAAGAATTGCCTTGGAAAATCAAGATCCATCTCTATGGGTCGATCAAGCCCTGTCTGGTAGTTCCCCGGCAGCATTTGTCGCCCTGGCCAGGGCGGGAGACGCTGTTCCGAAGGGTCGGCTGGTACAGAGGATGAACCAGATCGATCTCGAAAACATGGCTGAAAAAGAGCTTTTGGGCATACTGCGCGCCTACCAGATTGAGTTTGCCCGAAACGGCATGCCATCAATCGCTGATCGCACTGGGGCAATCGGGAACCTTTCCCCTCTCTTTCCGCACTCTTCTCATCCGGTCAATCACGAACTGGCCGAACTGCTGGTGTTTCTGGAAGACCCCGCTGCCCTGCCCAAGCTTTCCGAGTTGATCGACAAGGCTGAGTCAACCGAGGATCTGAGCCAGTATCTGGTTTATGCCAGGTATCTCCAAAATGGCTGGGACATCGAATCCAAGCGAACTTTTCTGAAAGGGATTCAGCGATTGGAGACGTTTCCTGGTGGGAAATTTCACCAGAAAATTGTCGACCTGTTGCGCTCGGAAACGGTCGCCAAACTTTCGAATCCCGAGCAAATCGCTCTGGCCAAGTGGATCGCCCCGCTGGAGGTGCCAGGAAACGCCATTTTGGCTGAGCCTGCGGCATTTGTCAAGGCCTGGACTGTGGATGACTTCATTTCACACTTCACCGGTGAGTTGTCGGGCCGGAATTATGAATCCGGAAAAAACGCCTATAGCAAAGCAAACTGCGCACGATGCCACCGCATGGATGGCAACCAGCAGAGTCTCAAGGGGATACTCGGACCAGATTTGACTCAGGTGGGCGGTCGTTTCGGAATCAAAGATCTACTGGTATCGATTATTGATCCGTCACAGGCGATCAACGACAAGTATCGAAATCCTGCGGCACCAAATCTTTCCACGATGCCTCCAGGCCAGATCAATGTTTTGACGAAGGATGAAGTTCTGGATTTGCTGGCTTATCTTCAGGCTGCGGGAAAACCCACCGACCGCGTTTTTACTGCAAAGGTGTCCAAGAAACCAGATATAGTGACTGAAACCACCTCGCCGACGAAGCCCACCAACTCAGGATCCGGGCTTGAGATCAGGTCGATCGTTCCAGAGGACAAGCTGACGATGCCAGTTTCCTTAAACGGGATGGAAGTTCTCCCGTCATACTTCGAAAAGATGTCTGCTGCC
>JBGSJM010000298.1:0-2721 GCA_041742015.1 Verrucomicrobiales bacterium
GGGTGCCTTTGGGGAAATCAGCGGTGAGACGATTTTTGAGAGTTTCGATGGTCTCCCCGGTACCCATGACGAGGACTGAGTTCGGGCTGAGGTGGGCGGAGAGTCCGATCACGCCCTTTCCCAAAGCATTGATTTCGATCAGAGTGTGGGTGACTTTGGGCACCGAAAGCGCTTCCTGTCTGGAGAACACGATCCCGAGGGTGACTTCCTGAGCCAGGGCAATACAGTCGGGGGTGAGCAACAAGGGAATTCTCAGGGCATCAGCCAGTTGGAAAGTTCCCCCGGCCACCAGGGCGGAAATCTCCCCAAGACTGAAGCCAAAATTAAAGGCCGCGCGAGAGGGATCAAACCCGTGGCAGTGGTGTAGCACGGCGAGTTGGGCCTGCTCGATGGCGACAATCGCTGCGAGGGCCTCGCCATAGTGTTCCAGATCAAATTCCCTGCCAGCATCGATCCACTCGACCAGATCCACCGGGTAACCCAGGGTCCGGGTGGATTCCTCCGAAGCCACCTGGAGGTGGGGCAGGATCAACGGGCGGTACTCCGGGATGGCAAGGAACTCCGGCGAGCGGCCCAAATTTTTGACATCATACCCCCGAAAGGCAAACGCAACGCTGGAGGAGTCATTCGGCAGTGTCATAGATGGTTGGAATATAACTCAGCTTCAGTTCGACACGGCGAGATTTTTATTTTCCGCATAGTGTCGCTTATGCTACCCTGCGACATCGTGAAATTCAGCTCGCTTCCAACGCCGCCAGTCTTGTTTCGTCAGTTTGAAAATGGCGAAATCTCGCGCGATGAATTGCAGGCTACCATGGCGATGCTGGCCCGGGATTTGATTGAAGAAATGGTGGAAACCAGCAAAAATCCGCTGCTCGCCTACATGGAGCGTCGCCGCAATCAGGCCGCAGTGAAAAAGCTAAGTCGAAAACACAGTCCGGCTTTGTTGCGCGAAGTGCTTTCGGCGATGGGAGGGATCGCCGATTTCCCGCCCGCACATCTGCTTTGGAATGCCAGTCACCGACAAATGCCCCTGCATTGTTTTGTCCGAATGGGCCATGAACCGATCTTCCGCGTCATCAAAATGGATGTCTCGCCAATGAAGGTAAAAGTGCAGGTGGAATGGGCTCAGCACAAAGAGAAAATCACCACGGAACTTCTGGTCCTGCAACGAAATGCTCTTTTGAACCTGGAATTGGTAGAGCGGGTCGAATTTATGTAACTGCTATACTACGAGGATAAATTCGCACCAAATACCTCCAAGACGACTGGTTCGCTGATTTTTCTGAAGCGGTCCACCCTCCGAACCGAAATGGCTTCCACTCCCTTGTTGACCCGGAACATACCGATGCTACCTGGCAAAATAGTCGGCGGCATCCAAATGCCATCCTTCTTTTCATTGATAATCAACTGAAAATAGCCGCCGTCCTTTGGGTCTATGTTCACAACCATATCGCCAAACTCATCCCAGGCCCACCTCATTTCCGGTGGCAGGGGATTTTCCGTTACCTTCCATGGGGAGGACGGAATAATTGCCTTCTCCGACATCGGGCCGGCGCTCAGAAGCTGAGCGGTCTTCCGATTGGCGCCCATCAGCCCTTTTACACTGAAGAAGCACACCCCGGAGTTGGTATATTCCAAACCCCGGATCACCCCGATCTGTTTGATGAGTTCCTCGGGATCACCAATTTTCAATCCCGGCCAGAGATGACGTTTGTGATCATTCTGTTCGTTCCACCAGTCGAGTAATAAAGGAAAGCTCTGTTTCTTGGCATTGATCGGCCAGTATAGTTGAGGCATGAGGTAGTCAACCCATCCGCTTTTGATCCAGAGCCGGGCGTCTGCATATAGTTTATTGTATTGATCCAGACCGGAGACGCCCGTTGGATAACCCGGTCGCCAGATCCCAAAGGGACTTATCCCAAATTCCACATGTTTTTTAGTGGCTTTAATCAGATCGTTAATCTGGCTAATCAATTGATTAACAGAATCCCGTCTCCAGTCATTGATTTCCAGTTTACCGCCCGCATTTTGATATCGTTTGTAGCTGGCTGCATCGGGAAAATCCTTGTTTTGATTATAGGCGGGATAGGGGTAAAAATAGTCATCAAAATGCACGCCGTCGATATCGTAACGTTTCACCACATCCATGACTACATTCACGGTATAGTCCCTGACCTCCGGGAGAGATGGGTCCATCCACCAGTAGCCCACTTTCCTTAATTTTACGACCAATTCAGGACGGGATTTTACGACCCACTGATCGCTGACTGGGCCTGAACTGGGATGATGATAAACCCGGTAGGGATTAAACCAGGCATGTAATTGCAAACCACGGCGGTGAGACTGGTCAATCCAGTAGGCCAGGGGATCAAAGTCCCCTTCCAGTGCGGCTCCCTGCCTGCCGCTCAGGTAATAGGACATCGGTTCCAAAGTCGAGCGGTAGATCGCATCAGCATGGGGGCGAACCTGAAAGATCACCGCATTCATATTTAGTTCTGCTATTCGGTCCAGGATCGCGACCGCCTCCTTTTTCATTTCGACAACGGAAAGCCCCGGTCGGGATGGCCAGTCCAGATTGTGAACAGTCGCCACCCAGGCCGCCCGAAATTCCCTCGCAGGCAAGGGAATGGCCTCTGCACTCAGGTGCCATTTACCAAGTTCAAGCTGCTCGAATTTCACTCCCGGGATGGAGTATAACAAATATTCCTCCGCCCGACA
>JBGSJM010000299.1:0-7404 GCA_041742015.1 Verrucomicrobiales bacterium
CAAGGCCGACGGCTCCTGGGATACCGAGGGCTGGCTCCTCCAACAGGCCCTGACGAAAGAACTGCAACAGATGATCCCCGGTGGGCAGATGCGAGTCTTTAATGAAAGGGCCAGGTCCCGCTGGCAGGCATGGATTCGGCGGAACGTGCCCATTTACGAACCTGGACCGAAGTATTTGGACGCTTTCTGCGACCAGGTGGAAAAAGACCTGAGCGAAGCCATCGGGCGGGAAATCGCAGAGTTTGCCACCCTTTCTGAGATTGATCGGGAAAATTTGGATCACAACCTTTTTGCTGAAGAGCGGGCCAGACATTTTGTGGGGCGGAGGGCCGAATTGGAAAGAATCGAGCAATATCTGGCTGTTACAGATCCATTTCCTTTGGTCGTTCATGGGGTTTCGGGGAGTGGCAAGACAGCCCTTATGGCAAAGGCTTTCCTGGACACCAGGCAAAAGGCCCAGGGCATCGTGCTGGCCCGGATGATCGGTGCCACTCCCGGATCGACCAACCTGCGATCTCTCTTGACTGATTTGGGCCGGCAATTACAACGGGCTCGGGAGGGGGCGCATACTGAAGTGCCCGACGAAATTCACCTGTTGGTTGAATGGTTCCATGAGCAACTGAGGGCGAGCGGAAGCGATCAGCCGGTGATTGTGTTTTTCGATGCCATGGACCAACTAGGCGGGATACCTGACCCGCAAACTATGTTTTGGCTGCCCCAGCCCCTTCCCGCTCACGTGAAGATGGTCATTTCCGTGCTCGACCGGAATGGTGAGGCTTCGGGCCTCGCGGCCGAGTCGGCCCGGCGAGTCTTCCCCGAAGCCAGGTTCCTTGAAGTCTTGCCGCTGACTGCGGCCGACGAGGCCGCGCTTCTTACCGGCTGGCTGGCTGATGCGGGAAGGCAGATCACGGAACGACAATGGCAGAGCCTGATCACAGCGTTTGCAGAATCCGGCCTGCCGCTTTGGTTGCGCCTGGCCTTTGACCAGGCGCGCACCTACCGCTCTTTTGACGAGCCGGTGGCACTCCCAGTGGGCATCCCTCAATTGATTAACGCCCGCCTCGACCGCTTGAGCCTGCCTGAAAATCATGGTCCGATGCTGGTAAAAAAGGCGCTTGGCTACCTGGGAGCGGCTCGGCGGGGGCTGTCTGAAGATGAGTTGCTCGACGTATTGGCCCTGGATGACGAATGTTGGAGCGATTTTCTGGAACAATCTTATCATGACCTTCCTGAAGGCCAGAGAAGCCTTCCTGTCATCTTTTTGGCCCGGTTGTTGGGAGACCTGGGCGGGTTTGTGGCCGAGCGAAGATCGGGAAATGCAGTGCTCTTGAACTTCTATCATCGCCAGTTGGGTGAATGCATCACCAATCGTTTTCTGGGTGAGGATGAAAGGCCTGTTTACCATCAAACCCTGGTGCATTACTTTGAAAACCAAAAAAGTTGGTTGGAGACACGGGAAGAACAGCGCACCCGGGCCAGGCAGCGTCCTCCTACGCCCCGTCCCGTGAACCTTCGCAAGGCCGATGAATTACCCTGGCATGTGATCGCGCTGGCGCGACACTTGGATAAAAGCGGGGATCAGGTGGAGCTTGCCCGCCTTCAGAAGAAGCTTGTCGAGACTTTATGCCAGCTTGAGTTCATGGAATCCAAGGCTGAGGGCGGGCTGATTTTTGACCTTGCCACCGATTTTGGGGAAGCAACAGGAGCACTTCCAGTTTCTCATCCTAAACATCGGACCCTGCAGCTTTTGGGAGAAGCCCTGCGGCGCGAGAGTCACTTCATCTCCCGTCATCCCACGACCCTTTTTCAATGCCTGTGGAACAGCTCCTGGTGGTATGACTGTCCTGAGGCCGCCCGGCATTATGATTCTGTGCCGGGTTGGTTGGGCGAATCCGTTGCTCACGATGCTCCCAGGCTACACCTGTTGTTGGAGGATTGGCGGAGAGAAAAGGAAGCCCGGATGCCCGGTTTTGTCTGGATCCGATCACTGCGGCCACCAAACCTGCCGCTGGGGCTTGGGATCGTTTCCAAGTATGAGTTTCCACTGTCGCCAGTCATTGACGCGGTTTTTACCCCGGATGATCAGCGAATCATTTCCGCCTGTGCCGATGGCTCGGTTCAGATCTGGGATCTTGGGGCAGCCCGCGAACTTCAACGTCTCAAAGGGGCAAAGACCAGCGTCACGAGCCTGGATATTTCGGAAGATGGCCAACTCGTGATTCTGGGCTGCAAAAATGGGCGGCTCGCTCTTTGGGATATCCGGGAAGGTTTGCAGATCCTTCGTTTTAGGGAGAACGCAGTTCCCATTAATGCCGTGGCAATTTCGCCAGATGGTCAGGTGGTGGCAGCGGGATCTGACGATGGGTCCGTCATGTTATGGAGCCTGCCCACGGGACGCCAGCTTTTTCACCTCACCGGGCATGCATCTCCCGTGAACTGTCTCAGCTTTTCACCAGACGGATTTAGGATCGCTTCGGGATCAGGCAAGGCCCTGGATGTTCTGGGTGTGGTGGTTCCTGATTGCAGTATTCGCCTCTGGAATGTCCAGGATGGCAAAGAGTTGTGGTGCCTTCGCGGCCATCGCCAGAGCGTGAAAGCTTTAGTCTTTTCCAGGGATGGCGGTCGCTTGTTTTCGGGCTCGGAGGATGAAACGATTCGAATCTGGGATATCGAGGCTGGCAGGGAGGAAAGAACCCTCGGCTCCTTTGAAGGGGCGCTCGGTCCCGTCACGGACCTGGCCCTTTTTGAAAACGATAGCCGGATCGCCTCGACCCATCTCTGCCACAACAGTTATGGATATTACACCGCACCGGTTCGGGTCTATGACCTGCTGGAGAACCATGAAGTCAGGCAAATCCCCGAAGAGAATGATGTAATCAGGCTGCTGATCTCCCGCTCCTCAAAGTTTCTCGGAATCGTCACGGCAGGGGCGATTCAAGTGTTTCCAGCACAGGGAATCGCTGACAACAACATCCGACTTCGTTCACCCACCATTGGTGTCGAACTGACTTTTTCTGCGGACGGGTCAATCCTGATGTGGCGAAACGCCGTGGTCGGAGTGGGCTACTTTGGTAACTCGGGGTGGGATTTGAAATTCTGGCAAGATTTGAGTTCTATTTCGGATGAAGAGTATGGCGAAGCAATTAAAGCGGGCCGGAATCAGGCTGAAAATGAGTGGCGGATGGCGCTGCACGGCACCGAGACCAGTTTCGCAGATGCCGCCACCGGAGAGGTGGTGGCCTGGAATCCACAAGTCCTTGAAGGCGCAGTCTCAGCCCTCCACGGCAGACTGTGGGCCACCCGGCAGGGTGATCACATCTATCTGCTTGCGCTGGAAGGACAGCGGTAAACGTGGCTAAGTGGTGCTTTGCAACCCGATCGGCCACTGGGTTCACATCGCTGCCTGGTTGCGATTTCCAAGCTCCGGACCAGCCGGATATCTCTCCGGTTATTGGACAGGAATTATCTCAAAGAGCTGGGTCTCGGTGTTTCGGAAAGTGTTTTGGACGATGGCTGCTTTGCGTTCTTTGGCTCCATCGGCCACATCGACCACCATGTCGCTATGCCGCGCCTTGAGCGCAAAATAGGCTCCATGCGGCTCCAGCGTCCAGCGCTGGTTCTTTCCTTTGACGTTCGCGTCCCATTGGATGATGGGGGCTCCTTCTTCGGTCGTGGCACCTTGGACATTGAGGGCCTGGCCGTTCTGACGGTTGATGATTTTAAAAAAGGGCCCCTGCTTGACGAAGGACCACTGTTGGCGATCATCCTGGCCTTGTGCTCTCTGCACAATTTGCGCTCCCTCGACGGTTTTCGAGTCATCCCCGAGCGCCAGAAACTTCTTACTGCCGACATTCTTGATCCGGTAAAACTGGCCCTCCACAACCTGCGCCATCACTCCCTGACTCGAGCAGAGGAAACCAACCGCTACCAAGCCCAGGGCGAAAAGTCGAGTTATGATGAGCCTGCCGCAGGTTGCCAAGTGACAGTTCGTTTCGGGGATTCCATTTCGCTCCATGGTGACTCGTGTTAATTGATGGCTCATAACTATAACTGGTGGTAGGTAGGATGTTTGTGGAAGACAACTTTAGATCTAAAGGAGGAAAGAAACAAGTGGAACTCAGCCACTGGGATCCAAACGCTCCTCGGCTTCTATCATCCTTTAGCCGGGGCACTAGCCCGAATATTTCATCACAGAAGCAGGATTAACGTGATTAGTTGGTTTTGATTAGGTAGAGCTGTTTTGCGTCAACCTGTGTGGTTTTTCAGCCATTTTTCGGACTCGTGGACGTAATAATCCCCACTCCCACCATTTTTTACTGTGCCGGGGCAGCACCTTGGGGTTCTATCCACCGGGGTGAGCCATCAATCTCTGATGGACCTTTTCGAACAGCTTTCCAAAAAAACCAAAAGGCGACGCTAGCCGATAGCACTCTGATGAATTTAAGTCAAAAACGGATCGGAAAATCTTGAATTCTCAAACAAAATCGGCTCAAATTGAATGATCACGCAACTCGAAGCCAACCAATGAAAGCATTTTTAGACGTTTGTCCGCCTTCACCCGTTCAATCCCAATCGGACCGACGGCTCAAACAAATGGGCTTTAAAAACCAATTTCCTGTCAATACCATGAACAGTCACTTACTTCGTTTGCTTCCCATCCTCGCCGCGACTCTCCTCGCGCCTGCCTTTGCCAGCGCTGAAATCGCCGTAAAAAGCGGTGAGAAGATCGCCTTCCTAGGCGATTCGATCACTTCGGGCGGCTGGGGCAATCCGGCAGGCTACGTGCGGCTCGTGATTGCGGGATTGGAGGCCAATGGCATCAAGGCGGAGCCGGTGCCTGCGGGCATCAGCGGCCACAAATCGGATCAAATGCTCGCCCGGCTCGACAAGGACGTGCTGAGCAAAAAACCGCAGTGGATGACGCTGAGCTGCGGTGTGAACGATGTCTGGCACGGCCCGCGTGGCGTGCCGCTCGATGACGCGATGGCAAAAAGTGGCACTTACGATGACAAGGTGGCCTCTCGCGGCACCTACAAGAAAAACATCACTGCCATTATCGACCAGGCGACTGCCGCAGGCGTGAAGCCCGTGATGCTGACGGCCACTGTGATTCAGGAGGACCTCGCCAGCAAACAGAACGGCCTGCTTGAGCCCTACAACGACTTCCTCCGCGAACTCGCCAAAGACAAGAAACTGCCGATGGCCGATCTGTTCGCGATTTTTTCAGAGCGCCTCAAGGCGGAGAACAGGCCAGGCGTCAAAGTGCTCACCAGCGACGGTGTGCACATGAATACGGAGGGCAACAAGCTCATGGCCATCGGTGTGCTTCAGGCTTTCGGCCTCAACGATGCTGAACTCGACAAAGCCAAGGTCGCCTGGGCACCTCTCGAAGCCGCCGCTGCCGAGCAGACGAAGAAACAGGCCGAAGCCCGTGCCAAAGCCGCTGCTGACAAAGCCAAAAAGACACCCAAAAAATAAAGCGCATATGCTCACGACAGCTCTTAGTCCCGTTTCTCGCCTTAACCTTACTCCACGCAGCGGGCGTCAACCCCTTCAATCCCAACGGCTCAAACAAAGCGGCTTAAAAAACCAATTTCTTTTAATTACAGCAACAAAAAGGCTTGATAAACCAATTTCCTTTCAATCCGCATGAAACGCCAGCTTCTTATTGTGGTGATCGTCGCGCAGCATCTGTGTGCGACGCCACATGCGGAATTCCTCGACGCGCACTGTACGAAGTGCCACAGCGGCGAGAAGCCGAAGGGGAAATGGCGAGTGGATGAACTGTCAGAGGACTTTGCGGATGCAAAGAACCGTGAGCGCTGGGAGAAGATGCTGGAGCAGATCGAGAGCGGCGAAATGCCCCCCAAGTCGAAGCCACGGCCGCCGGAGAAGGAGGCGCATGCTTTGACCGGGTGGATCGGTGTTCAAATCGCCGCAGTTACCGGGAAGGAAGGCCGAGTGGTGCTAAGGCGACTGAACCGCTTGGAGTATGAGAACACGGTGAATGATCTGCTCGGCACCTCGGCGAAATTGCAGGCAATGCTACCGCAGGACACTTCGGCAAACGGCTTTGATAACGTCGGCGATGCGCTGCACACGTCGTCATTCCTGATGGATCAGTATCTCATCGCTGCGGATACGGCGCTGGATCAGGCGATCACCAATCGTCCGAAGCCGCCGAAACTGGAACAGAAGCGGGTGGGCTTGAAGGAAGCGTATCAGGTGCGATCGAACAGCGAAAACGTTTTTCGCAAACAAGAGCAGCGCGTGGTGATGTTCTCGTCTTCGCAGTGGGTGGCGGCAACGCTTTTCTATATGGCCGAGCGAGGCACGTATCGTTTCCGCATGTCCGTGTCCGGTGTGCAGAGCTCGGGCAAGCCGGTGACTTTTAGCGTGAAAAGCGGCGGCGGTGGCATGGCGGGGCCAAAGGCACGTCTGGTCGGCTATTTCGATGCTCCGGCTGACGAATCGCGAATCATCGAGTTCACCGACCACATGGAGCCGAGGACATCCATCACGATTTTGCCCTACGATCTGCCGAACGCGCAAACCGTCGGCAAAATCGGCTCGGAGGCGTGGCGAGGCCCCGGCGTGGCCGTCGATTGGGTTGAAATGGAAGGGCCGCTCAACGAAACCTGGCCGCCAGAAAGCCACTGTAGGCTCTTTGGCGACATGCCGCAGGGTAAATCGCCCATCTACAATCAAAGTGATCGTGTGGAGGTCGTCTCCGACGCGCCGATGGCCGATGCGGATCGCATCCTGCGCAAGTTCGCTCGCCGAGCGTTCCGACGCCCGGTCACGGATGCGGACATGAAGCCCTATCTCGACCTCGTGGCCTCGAAACTGGCTGAACCACAGTCGTTTGAAAAAGCCATCCGCGTCGGACTCGGTGCCATCCTGATCGCACCGGAGTTTTTGTTTCTGCGCGAAGAACCAGGCAGGCTGGACGCCTCCGCGCTCGCCTGCAGGCTCTCGTATTTCCTCTGGAGCAGCACGCCGGATGAGGAACTGCTCACGCTAGCCGAGCAAGGCAAACTCAGCGATGCCACGACGCTGCGCGCGCAAGTCGAGCGCATGCTTAAAAGCCCGAAAGCAGCCGACTTTACCACGAATTTCACTGGTCAGTGGCTCAACCTGCGAGATCTCGACTTCACCATGCCGAATCACATCGTCTATCCGCATTTCGACGAGATGTTGCGGGAGTCGATGCAGCGGGAGACGGAGCTGTTCTTCGATGAGTTACTCAAAGACGACCTCAGCATCGCGAATTTCATACATTCCGACTTCACCATGCTCAACGGCCGCCTCGCCAAGCACTACGGAATCGACGGCGTCAGCGGCTGGAAGTTTCAAAAGGTCAAACTGCCGCCCGACTCGCATCGCGGCGGGCTTTTGACGATG
>JBGSJM010000300.1:0-4945 GCA_041742015.1 Verrucomicrobiales bacterium
GGGCTGCGCTCGTTGTATTTGGCGGATGCCTTGGCCCCATAGTGGGTGAGCACTTCGCCCTCCACCCGGAAGTAGATTAACTGCCCAATCGGCATGCCCGCATAAACCCGAACCGGCTGTTTGACAGATATTTCCAAGGTCCAGTGATTGCTGAAACCCACATCCCCCTTGCCGGCGGTGGCATGGATATCGATGCCGAGGCGACCGACACTCGATTTGCCTTCCAAAAACGGGACGGTGTGGTGGGTCTCGGTATATTCGATTGTGGAGCCAAGGTAGTTGATCTGTGGCTCCAGAACATAGCCATCGACCGGGATTTCGAAATGCTCGATTTCATTGTGGGCCCGGGCATCCAGCACCCGGTTTTTGTAGGTGGCCAGATGTTTGCTGAGATGGACATCGTAACTATTGGTCCCGAGACAGTTGCGATCATAGGGTTCCAGCACGATGAGACCGTCTTCAATGGCCTTGAGAATTTCGGCGTCCGAGAGAATCATAGTTCAGTGGAGTGATGGAGTGATGGAGTGATGGAGTGATGGTTTTATCTGGCGTTTAATAAGCGCAACTCGTCGACCAGCTTTTCGATGTAGCAAGTGATCTCGGTCCGGTCACCCAGGTTTTTCAGGGTGATCTCGGGATATTCCGTGGTGACCACGGCGGCAAACCGGGCTCCGATCTGCTCGGCGTCTTTGAATTGTTTCCCGGTTTTGGCCGGAGCCAGAGGGTGGGCGGTGCGATACCCGGCATCCCGCAGGAGCTGGACCACCTGGGCTGCGTCGGTTTTCTGCGCATCCTCTGCCGTGATCACAAACACATCGACACTCCGCGATTCAGCGAGTCCGGCCAGCAGCAGTTGATTGGGTCGCTCGCTTTCACGGACGAGATCGGTGATGACCATGTCGCCCATCGCAAATCCACAGGCGGGCATATCAACTCCGCCGATCAATTTGATGAGTTGATCGTAGCGGCCCCCACCGGCCACGGCTCTCATCCCTTTGCCGATGTCAAAGATCTCAAAAACCGCTCCGGTGTAGTAGGCCAGGCCCCGGACAATCCTGAGGTCGACCTCCAGAAATTCACCCAATCCCCGAGCCTCCAGATCTGCGGACATTTCCCGCATGGTGTCGGAGGCCTCTGCCCCTTGTTTGATGAATTGCTCGATATCCGCCGGGGTCAGGTTGAAATTCTTCAACGCTTTTTCAAAATCTTCCGGCTTGGTGCGCTCCATTTTGTCGATCACCTGGAGGAAGTCGCCGGTCTGTTCCTCGGAAACGCCAGATTTTTCCGCGAAGTTGGTCCAGGCTTTGCGATCACTGATTCTCAGGCGAAAGTCATTGGCGGAAAAGCCCAGATCCCTCATGATGTCGATGGACAGGGCGGCCAGCTCGGCATCCGCCGCCACGTTGTTCTCGCCGAGGATATCGCAGTTAAATTGGTAAAACTCCCGGCCCCGGCCTTTTTGGTGTTTTTCGTAGCGGAAAAATTGCCCGATCGCAAACCAGCGGAGTGGTTTTTTGAAGTCCCGCTGCCTCGCGGCGGCCATTCGCGCCAGGGTGGGGGTGAGTTCCGGCCGCATCGAGACTTCGCGGTCGCCTTTATCGGTGAAACAAAACAATTGGGTCACGATTTCAGCGCCGCTTTTCTTTTTGTAAAGATCGGTTGGTTCCAGGATCGGCCCTTCGTATTCGACAAAGCCGTAGCGCCTCGCGACGCTGCGCCACACGTGAAACAGGTAGTTTCTCGCATCACACTCATCGGGATAAAAATCGCGGAACCCTTTCAGGTTTTGAAAGCCTTTGGACATGGCTGATTCTAATTCGTAATCACCCGAAAACAACGGTGCGATTTTTAAAGCGGCACCAAACATCCTAAAAACGCAAATTGAACCGCAGATTATAGAAAGCAAGTGCTGGTTATTAAGGAAAAACTACTGATAGCTTGTCTGGCTCTCTTTTGAGAAAAAGATGCCTGATTTCCGTCGCCAGATTTATGATTCGGCGGGCCGTATTTTCCCGAAGGAATAACACATAAAAAGCAGCCATTTGCATGCTAAAAACCCAGACCGCCTTCATCAACACGGCAATCCCCAAGTGAAACAACAAGCCAAATGCAATGGCCATGGGTCGAGTTTTAGACCAGGAGAACAACAAAGGAGCGCCTAATTCAAAACTCAACACCGCGAATTGAATCACGGTCCATCCGCTCATCGGCAAATGGCGGAGTAACCAGGCCGCTATGGTGGTTCGGTAATAGCCCTGGGCATGAGTCCAAACGACATCATGATGCTCCAGCCAGTCGCCCCCTCCATAAACCTTGGCGAGTCCGGTTACAAAATAGAGGGTAAGAAGCATGGCCTGAAAGGCCCAGGTATTGATCACTGGCCCACGATAAGCTGCTTCGTAACCGGGACTGATCGCCAGCAGGAAGAATCCAACAATATACAACTTATTAAGGGCGAAAGCGGAAGCAGAATCAACGCCCTCTGCATACCAGGCCAGGGCGATCAGGCAAACGAACCACAGTCTTCGCCACTTTGGGGCGAACCATACCGTGATCAGGGCCATCAAGATTCCGCTGGCGTAAAAAGGCACCGCCCAAGATGGAAGGAGCGGCAAAGGTGGAATCCGGCTCGGGTGAATCGAGTCAGCAGACAAGTGAAACCCTGCGTTGGTCAGCCATTCACTGGCGTCCAGCAAATTCCGACACATGTAGATCGCAAAAGTGCTGGTAAAGACGATTTCAAAGAGTCGGAACCGAGCCAGATCCGTTTCTCCCCACAGCATGTTACTTATTTTTGACATTCTGAAGGCTCATGGATTCTTGCCTGTTAGTGGTGCTCCACTCCGTATCTTTGATCACCTGAATTTGCCGAACCCATTCCGGCGGCACCGCTATCAAACTGGGGGGTACCCATGGGCCGTGTGGATGTGCGCATCCTTTATACCCAACTGGCATGGAAACCCGTAAAAACCGTATTTCCCTTACAGCCGGGCTGGAGGGAAACAAACGGGCATGGCTCGCCGCGAGGTAACCCGCCAAATCTAGCCGAGCCCGCGAGCCATGTGCCGGAGTCCCCGCCTCATCCAGCACACGATCCAGACGGGTCAAATAGCCATAGTTATGCATTCCAGAGTAGTCCGCCAGCCTCAAGGTCTCCCACCGACCTTGGCCGCCCGCAAACCGCGCCTGAACTACAAAGTAGCTCCAAGTTGAAACCCGTCGTGGAAAAAGGTGAGACACATTGGTGTAGTTGCGGATTGCTTGAGGAATGTGAGTGCCTAAACCCAAACAACCTAATATAGCTCCTATGATCCAAAGGCCGATGGTAAAAAATAAAATCAAGGACCAAAAGCACTTGTTGAACCCGACGATCATCTCTCTTCGTGAATTTTATCTGAAGATGGCGGGCCATTCCACAGGCGTGTAGAATGGCCACCAGGCTCCACAGTCCTAATATTGGGAGCAAAATCGCGTTCCCAATTTGCCGTGCGTTAAAAGGCATCATTTGTTGGCTGAAATCCTACTCAATTCCTGCTGCACAAGTTCAAGGCGATCAGGACTAAGGGTTCTCATCCATTGTTTAACTCGTCCAATCCCTTTGTTACTCGACCACTGTAGCAACAGTAATTGAAGGATCTTGCTTTCTGTCTCTTTGGGAAACGCCCTCGCCAACAAATCGCTCGCGGCTGTTTCCGGTTTGCCCCACGCGGCCCACATGCGATATAAGGAACCAAGTTCGTGTATTTGGCTGTATCCGGAATAGAGCGTCCGGGCAGCGAAGATAGCTTCTTCGATATTGTTTCCTTTAATTGCATTTACATAAAGATTATCATTACTCCATAAGACTTGCTTTCCCGTCTCTCTTTCAGTATGTAATTTCAACTCCAAAGCACGCAATGGCGAAGTAAGACCTAAACCAACTACCGCTCCTTGAGTAATAGGGAATGCCTGTTTCGGACCAAGTTTTTTCAAGATGTCAGCAACCTTCTCATGCCCTTGTTCCCCGACATACCGACCTACACGAACATAAGAGCTTTCGTACATCCCTTCAGGAGATTGTGAAAGAACCCATTCAATAGCTTCTTCCGGTGAAAAAGTAATAAAGTCGTCAACTAGTCCATACGCATCAGCACCCGGTGGCAATTCGGCTAAATTGCGTCTGATGTCATTTAATACTAGCTCCGAGTTCGGATTCTGGGCTAGCATCGCTTGAAGTTCGGTTGATGATACCACCCTCGCCTTTTCAATTGGAATCGGGAGTTTTTTGGATGGTACCTTCGGTGAAGTATTGCTTGGTTGATCCTTAGCACCACTGGATAACCCGCTTTTGTTTTGGTAAAATTGGACCGTTAAAACCGCGCCCGATACTATGGCCAGACCGGTAATTAACATGAGCCTGCTCTGATTTTGGTTCTTCATCTTAGTTGTAGTTGATATCAAAATCAATTGTGAATTCAAATTTGATAATTTTATGTGTAGGATCTCCGTCACCTGCATCTCGCATTGGGCGTGTTCCTGTTTCGGACGGCCCCCCAGTTTTCGTATATCCAGTAATTGTCTTGCTCGAATCCATCATTTGAAAATCTGAAAAAGACTGCGCACCACTATTCATGATTTGGTTGGTCGTCATTCCTTGAATAGATTGCAGTGCTGCGTTATATGCATCCGCAAGTTTTTGGGTGTTGTTTGCGGGATCGTCTGAGAGTGCAATTTTCACGTCAATACTAACTCTTACGGCGACTTTCGTGGGCTTTGACTCCTTCGGCTCCGGCGTCGGCGTGTAAGTCTGCGTCGGCGTGTAAGTCTGCGTCGGCGTGTAAGTCTGCGTCGGCGTGTAAGTCTGCGTCGGCGTGTAAGTCGGGGCCGGAGTGTAGGTCGGGGCCGGAGTGTAGGTCGGGGCTGGAGTGTAGGTCGGGGCCGGTGTGTAAGTCGGGGCCGGTGTGTA
>JBGSJM010000301.1:0-5469 GCA_041742015.1 Verrucomicrobiales bacterium
TAGAGTTGGGAGATGTATCCTCGTGCTTTGTCGATCGTCAACACACCCGTATTGGCTTCGCGAGCCGCCCTCGTGATGATTTCAACCAACCGGGGTTGCAGCGATTCCGATGCTCTCCGCAATTGCCTTTGCTCTCGTTCCCATTCCGCGACGACTTCCTCCGCCTCCCTTTTCAGTTTGCAGCCAGTGGATTTTTGGACCAGCGATCCATCAGCACCCAGGAATTGAGCTTGAAAATACGGGCTTCCCTTTCGTTTGTAGATCGATGCCATTGTCAGTGAATTTGTCAGCGCCGAGGACGTCTGTCAACATCAAGCTATGAAAAACACACCGCATTTAACTGAATTTAAACAACTTAAAAGAACTAGGTCGTTGGTTCGAAGCCAACCTGAGGAGCCATTAATATCAAATGGTTAAGTCAAGATATTCCAGTGTATCGCTGTAAGCGCCATCCGTGCCTGAATGTGCCAGATTCCAGACATCAAACGTTATCCGCCGCTTATGAAAATCTTCGTCTGTCCAAAGTACTGGATTTCCTGTTATCCCAATCGCTTCGAACCTGATTATCTTCTCTCCCTGCAAGACCCGGGTGCGGATGTCTCCGACCTGCGCCCGGATTCGATCCCCGCAAACAATCATCAGATATTTTATTTCTACGACATGGATATCCCAACCGAAGCGGATGCGCCAAGTCGGGAGGTGGTTCAGGGCGTCATCAACTGGCTGCTGCCCCACTGTGCTCCCGGCTCTGAAAAGCAAATGATCATCCACTGCGACGCGGGTTTGGGGCGATCCCCTGCCGTTGCTTACATCGCCTGGAGCATCCATCTTGGTGCCGGACGCGAGCTAGAGGCTTTTCAGCGTATGAAAGGGTCCTGCCGGGAGACGTGCTTGATACCGAACAGCATCGTCGTGGCGCACGCGGACGAGATCCTCGGGCGCGGCGGAGCCCTCAAAAAACCTCTGACTGAATGGAACAGAAAGGTTTCGTGGTGCCGAACTCACCGATGAACAAACTGTCCTAACCTAATCGGGCAGAGCCGCAGCCATTGTGTCGGATGATGTAAAAGCGAATCCTAACAAACCACTCAGGAGGTGCCTCAGTGAATCCAAAAGTTTCCTTGTCCCAGTCCCTGGAGACCCGGATATGGAAACACGGGAAACGGATTGGGAAACATTCTGGAAACCAAACCTCGAATCGACCTTGCGGTGATAGTTTCCGTGAAACAGTGAATGAAACTAAACGAAGGGACAGGGAAATTTTCAACGTTTTGCCGGGCATTTATATGAAAATTGATTCGGTGGCTATATTAGTTTCAAAAACAGTTTCGGTTTCCCCGGCAAATCCCCGGCAAATCCCCGGCAGATCCCCGGCAGATCCCCGGCAGATCCTTTATCCAGTTTTCGACCAAACAAAAGCTTACGAGAGTGGCAGGAGGGTGGCAGATTTGCAAGGCTCGATGTTGTCTTGGTCGGGATCTGAACCCTGTTAGACCACCGACTGAACACTGTTGAATGCGGTTTGGCATTATAAAAAAAGACTCAAACCGGGGGCGTTATTTTCATGGTTAGGACCGGGGCGTTTGAGTTCCCTCGCAAGGAATAGTCACTGCCAGAACTCAATTCAATCGGAGGGTGCTCGCATTTGTCATGCGTGCAGGTACCTTTCGAACCCGGAAGAAGGTGTCTTCCGGCTGTGGGGCATGGAATCCGCAACCCCTGGACAGGGGAACTTTAGCAATCACAAAATAGAATCGAATCGGGCTCTTCCATTTAAACAAGGTACATTGAGCGACCTTACAGGGTACAATCGCGCGCCATCGGCAAGCTCGGAGGTCCATGCCTTACCGTCGTTCTCGGTCTATCGTCGGCTAAAATGATTTTGCGGCCCCGCCGAAGGTGAATTCTTTCTCTTCCCTAAGGTCTCTTGTTGATCTAAGTCTGTATTTGATGCCAGCTTGCGAATTTCCTTCAAAGTAAAACCCGTTTGTGCTGTTATTCTAAAATCTGTTTTCCATTATCGGTGTTTACAAAAAAAGAGTCAGACCGCTGTTCACCTGATGAACTGCTGATCACCCACTTCCGATTAAGGGAGGCGGGTCATTCTGTGCTCTCAACTCTGGTTGGGGACCCCGCCGATGCCCGGGCGGTTTGGGGACGGGTCAGTAAAAACCTGGGTTTCATTCCAGGTACGGTTCCGGGATGTGATGTGGCAAGTGCAGAGGACGCTTTCAAGTTTTACGAAAAACTCCCACCTCAGCTAAAGAATTCTTCAGCCCTTCTCTTGGTGTCGTCCAAAATCGCCGTGCCCGAGTTTTTAAAGTGCCTGAATTTTGTTCAGCAACACTCCGGCAAAGCATTAGGAATTGTCGCCTCTCACGCCAATATCAGGAGCGTGCTGGATGATCCGATCCTAACAACTCACTATTGCGCAGAATTCATCAAGGGCCTGATTTTTCTCGATTCAGATACGCCGCCCTCAAAAGCCAAAAAGAAAGACGTGTTGTATCGGAGTGATCATGAGGAAATTATTCACAAATTGCTTCTCGCTCATCCGAATTTCGCGGAAGAGTTTGAACCGAATCATTCCCAGATGGGCGGATCCGGTTCCCGATATGAGGTCGATTTTTTTTGTGCCGATTTGAAGCTTGCTCTCGAAATTGACGGCTCTCAACACTGGAAACACAGAGCGCAAATCGAACGCGACAAGGTTCGTGACCGCGATCTGGCGTCCAATGGAATTGACACCCTGCGGGTCAGGGCTGATAAGATCCTGGAAGATCCTACTGCCGTCTTGAAACTACTTTCCCAAAGAATCGAAGAAATTAAAAGAAACCAACGTAAAAATGAGTGATTCCGCGCCGATCCTTCAACCTGATTTAAGCCATTTCAAATCAATCGATCCCACTGTTGTTCTTGTAAGCTTGATTGCGACGAAGCAGACGGGAATTTCGTTTGCAAAGGCAAAGGGTTCTCTTACTGCCATTTCGAAAGATTGCGATTGGGAGAAATGCCTCGAAGAGGCGGTTTCGAAGAAGTGGCTCGATTGCGATCAGAAGAAACTCCGTTTGTCCAACGCCGGGATGCAATACCTGTCAGAAACGTTTCCCGAAGATGTCGCCACTCTCACATGGAAAAAACTCACCGAAGTTTATCTTCCACTACTGAGCATGGGATTAAAAGGCAGGCAAATGAAACATTCATCGGGACGAGGCACCGCCGACCTTCATGCTGCCGTATTGACACTCCTCTACAACCTCCCTATTTCGCTTCAAAGCGCTACCCCGGCACTAGCCTGTTCAGCCATTCTCTGGCGGGTAATTGCGAAACGTTTTCCAGAATTCGATGGAAAAACTTCCGGGCAACCGGCACCGATCAAGGACCCGTATTCACGAAAACTGTTTTGTCTAGCTACCGGGGAAAACTGCAACGACGTTGCGACCGCTTCTAAAATGTTAGCTTGCCGCCCACTCGGTATCACCGGCAAGTGTGGGATCGAGGAACTTCGGAAAGTTCTACTCATCAGGGGTTTGTCAGGACAAAGGATAGAAACCACGCCATCGAAACCTAATCAACCGTCAAAGCTCGACGATTTAAAAGCCTTTGCTGCGAGGGTTCAGGAGATCGCCGACAGCCTCAGTATCCCACCGTTTAACGAAAAAGTTTCAATTTCTCAAGTCTATGATGCCTATGGGCGAAAATATGCCGATGCCGGGAAAATTGTGGAGTTCAAATCCAGATTGTTGCAGAGCCTTCGCTCTGAATTAATTAGCTTGAAGCGATCAGATTCCCCTAAAATGCTATCACCAGACATCCGCAGTCGATCTGAAATCGTGGACGGTCGCACAACCTTCCACTTCGTGGTCAAATCTTAAGTCATGACGAGTTTCGAAATTTTCAAGGACCCACGTTTCGATGTGGTATTTAACTCGGTGGCTACGCCAGCTGCTGCCAAATCCCTGCTAAGAATTGACGTGGAGGAAATTAACCTTGAAGCACGAACCGTGATTCGACAGGTAGCAGAAAATTGTATTCTCCAAAGTATGGATCCGAGTGGACGGGTGGGTCTGATATTGACTGAAGCAGCTCTTGGTAAAACCCACACCATTGTCTCTGAAATTTTGAGGATGCTTGATCGGGATGGAATGTTGATCTATCCAGCCATCCTCCAGCTCACCGCCAATGTAAAATCCCAGGACATTGATCGGTGGCTATGCGTCTCAGTGTTTACAGCTCTGGAATCTAAAAACTTTGCGCTGAAAAGCGGGCACAGCCCATTACGTGAACTGGTTGAAAAACTTTCCGTCCTGGCAAAGTGGGATGCCTACAAGGATTTTCACAATGCAACACTGGCGGACGAAATTGATGATGATCATATCGGCACATTGGCTCTGAAGTTGGCGGATCGTGTGTGCTGCGTGATTGAAGACATGGGAAAGGATCGCCCCGATGAGTCGTTTGTCGCCGCACTATTTCTCACTGCATTTCGCTTGAATGGTGACGCGAGAAGGTGGCTATTGGGATCAACCGAAACCGTAAAATTAGGGAAACTGGTACTCGATGGCGAAGGTATCGGTGGATCGATTCGAAACCTGTCTAACCTGGCACTTTGTGCTGGTGCTGTAGACGCTGCCATTCTGGTTGTATTTGACCAAATTGAAAACCGGAGTTCTGATGATTCCATCGCATTGATCTGCGATATCTTCAAAGCAGGGGTTGGGTTCGTCGAAAGCAACCGATCGGCTGGTTTGGTTATAAGTGCTTATTATGATCTGGTTGAAACCGTCAAGCATTCTTTGGAGCAATCGATTTTTGAAGATCGTATCGCAGGCGGCCAACTTCCTGCGATCTATCTAAAAAACACACCCTCAGGAGATCAACTTCGAAAGTCAGTATCGATGAGAGCCGAGTATTTACTCGAATTAACCCATCAACCGCCTAACCTTACTTTTGGTGAGGAAGTCGCACCCGAATGGCTCGTTGTCCGAAATGTCGGGAATCCGCTCCGAGACTTCTTTACCCAGTTGAGAACTTACAGGCGTCAGTGCATCGCGAGCGGTAAGTTCTTAAATGAGGGAGAATACACGGGAGTCGTGCCTCCACCTGATCCACCAAACATGGATTTCGACAAGGCCTGGGCTGACGCGAAGGATGAAAATGTCGGTTCCGTCGAAAACCTGACGGAAATTGACCGTGCGAACGATCTTGTTGCGGTGGCCTGTCAGATAGCTGAAGAGATTCCCACTATTTCATCAACCAATGCCACTACCGAGAATTTGGGCGGAAGATTCTGTATTCAGATAGTAGACATTCAGTTTTCGAATGACGAAAATAAAGTGGTCGAACGGTGGAAGATTGGCTTCCTAGATGAAGCGGATCGCGCGGGAAGGTTTAGAGATCAACTAACGGAATTTCTCAACCTTTGCACTGAAGCGCATCCTGCTTTTGTTCGTAAAAAAAGCATTGCCG
>JBGSJM010000302.1:0-4801 GCA_041742015.1 Verrucomicrobiales bacterium
AATGTTAAGTTTTCTTGATATTTTTCTGAAAATTCATACCTCCCCTGAATAATTGAAATTTTGTTTTTGAATAAAATTTTCGCAATTATCTAATTGTAAGTAGATTGCGAAAGTCTTTTGGGTCTGGATTAATTGACCGTATTGGGCTTAAAAAGCGTTGAAAATGTTAAGATTTACACCTTAGTGACCCTAAATTGAATGCAAAATCTCGAATTTGATCCAATTTTTCCTCGCTGGCAGTGCGCGGTCAACCGACAAAGCGGGTCATCTGATGAGGGAGAAACTGATGTTTTGGTACCGATATTTTTGCGTGCGCCTATATATAACAGGGTGTGTAAAACTCACCAAAGCCTGCCGAAAATCTTGTGTCCAGGGTCAAAGTAGGCTCACTAATTAGCATTGACATAACCAATCCATTGGTGATTTTGTATCTATAATTGGTTGTCTTTTTGCCCAGAATCGGGGATTGGCACGAAGCGCAACCAGCTTCTGGCAAATCTTTTTTAAATCATCAATCAATAAGACCGTCACTTTTTTGCTGTTAGTGACCGGGCTGATCGCCTTGGGAACGTCGGGTTTGCGCGGTTTGCATGACTTTTTGGAAGCTTCCCATCCGGTGGAACTCACCTTGGATGAGTTTTCTAAATCACCGAATCATCCTGTTTGGGTGCGGCTTTCCAGATTCCATGCTGATGCTACTCGCGCCATCCCCGTCGAAAAAGGAAAAAACGGTGAAACAAGCCGGGTGTTGATTCCCCTCCTACTACCAAATGATACAACAGTCGGTCCAGTGGCCTTTTTGCTTTGCCCTCCAGACGAAGTACCGCTTAACGAACATCTACATTCCCCAAAGGTCGAAGGAACGTTGTTGAACTGGCTGGGACGCCATTCTGGGATTAACGACGCCATCAACTCTGTTATTGGCAAGCAGAAAGGTGATACGCGTGAGGTGCCGGTAATCGAAGAAGGGCAACGACCGGGATGGGTGGGATCCTCCATACTTGTGATCCTGGCTACTGGGGGACTGGCACTGTTAGTCTTAGACGTGGTGCTCCGCCGACGTGCGGCCAGCAAGCGCGCGGCCTCTTTGGAAGAAACAGCGCGACGGCATCGGGAAGAAAACCTGGCGGAGTGGATCAATTTGACACCGCTACTCACTGCCATTGAGCAGCGCCGCCTTACGATTTGGACAATGTGGGTGGCCAGCTTCGTTTTATTCCTGGCCAGCATGTTGTTCGCGATGAACCTCGTCTGGACGGGTGCCTGGGTGGCAGGATCTTTAAGTGTGGTGGCACTTTCTGCGGCGCTGGGACTCACCCTTGGAAAATGGGGCTGGGCGTTCCCTGGACTGGTGTTGATTGTGTTGTGCGCGGTCGTCGGAGTCGTAATCCTGAGTATCATCGCCGGAAGAACATTCCTACTCCAGGATTCTTCGGCAGCGATTGGCCTGGCTTTGGTCGTCGCCCTGGGCTGCGGATTTGTGGGTCAACTCGTGCAGGGGTTGGGCAGTGCCGGCTTTTTTTATCAAGCGCCCCTGGGCCGGGAGTATTGTAAAGCTCTCGGGGCCGCCCGATCCCGCAAGGCGAGGTCAGCCAACGCAAGGTGGGATTGGCGGCGTCCCGTCGGCTGGGTTCTTTTCGCTGTCGCCCTTATTTCCTTCGCGATGCACATTATGAGGGCTTTCCAGGACTTGGCGGGGCAAAAAGATATATATCCCCTTTTGGCGGGCGACCCGGTGTCGCTCTGGATCGCTCTGATTTTGTGGGTGGTGTCCATTTTCCTACTCCGTCTAGCCCGCCGCCGGACAGCGGCCCGGGCGGGTGAGTCAATGATGGCGGACCAGCGTCCGCCTGTCCTCTTTCTCAGATCTTTCGGAGACGACGACGCCCGCATCGCCCTGCCCCGTTTATCTACTGTGGAAACTCTATTTGCCATGCGGGATCTTTTTGTCCCGGTGCGAGGTGCCCGTTTCGAGGAATGTCTGACTGAGTTGCTCACTCGACAGGGCCCAGTCATCGCAATCGGAAAACCTGGAGAGGCCCTTCCGTTATTGGGGGCTTCCCGAGAATACTTTGCGGACTCCGAATGGCAGGCTGCGATCAGCGACTGGATGCTCCGCTGTGCGCTTATCGTCATGGCGGTGGGGCGGACCGGAGGAGTTGGCTGGGAATTTGCGGAACTAAAGCGCCTGGGAGTCGAAGACAAGTTGCTTTTGATATTCCCTTCGGAACCAACCCACGCCCGGGTGGCCCGCTGGAAGGCCTTTTGCGTTCACTGTTTCCCGGCCCTGCCAGAGACGCTGACTGGACTACATCCAGAGTCTGTCATCCTGATCCGACATCGCAGTGGTAAGTCGCCTCAGGTGATTGCCTCTTCCCAGGAGAATTACCATGCGTATGAAGCCGCCCTTCACTTGGCGCTGGTAGATTAAACCAGCCGAGCAAATCCCGGTTGCAACTGATGCTGCCAACGACCTGGCTGAAGGGATGCAGGACGCAGTCAAGACCGTGGCGCGTTCCGTGGCTGAAGGAGTCAAAGAAGGGCAGTCGGACCAAGACCGTAGAGAATAAATTCATCCTCGATCTAAAAACTCGGAGAACTTTTAACGAAAGTTGACGAAATTGTTGAATTAAAGAATCTGCCAAAAATAAGAACTGAGGCGAGTCTCTAGCATGACAGCCAATACTATTCCTCTGGGCACCCACCTGAAACGGAAAGCTCAAGATGCCACTTTTAAGCGGATTCACTGCGGAAATCTAGTTTATAACACCTGTTGGGAAGATCCACGCCTCGACCGCGAGATGTTGCAACTCGGGCCTGAAAGTCAGTTGGTTATGATCACCAGCGCGGGTTGCAATGCCCTGGACTATTTACTCGATAATCCAGCTCAAATCCATGCGGTTGACGTAAATCCCCGGCAAAATGCCCTGCTCCAGCTAAAGGTTGCCATGATTCAACGAAATCATTTTGAAGATCTCTTCCAGTTGTTTGGGCGTGGGCAGCACTCTGATTTTAAACGCATTCGCAAAGAGTTGGAGCCTATCCTCCACCCGTACGCGAGCCGATATTGGCAGGCCAAAACTCATTATTTTCGGAGCGTCCCTTTTAACCCCTCTTTTTATTACCGGGGGACCGCTGGTCAAATGGCTTGGGTCGCTCTAAAAACCTTCATTCGTGGAAACGGCAAACTGCGCGAAGCCGCCAAAGCTTTGCTGGAAGTTGATTCCCTTGCTGAGCAACAAAGGCTTTACGATACAATCCAGCCGATTCTTTGGAATAAACTCGTCACATGGCTCTTGAAGCAACCCATGTCTATGGCGATGCTCGGTGTCCCCACCGCCCAAATCCGACTGATCGAGAGTGGGTTTCCGGGTGGCATCCCCGGTTTCCTCCGCTCGAAAATTGAGACGGTCCTGACTCAAATCCCATTTTGGGAAAACTATTTCTGGCAAGTCTACATTCGGGGCGAATACACCCGGGAATGTTGCCCTAATTATTTGCGGCAGGAACATCAGCCCATTTTGCAGGAGCGGGTTAAAAGAATCACCACCCACACCTCGACCATTGCCAATTTTTTGCGGGAAAACCCCGCCGCCTACAGCCACTATGTTTTGCTCGATCACCAGGACTGGATGGCAGCGCACCAACCACAGGCACTGGACGAAGAATGGGGCTTGATTTTGGAAAACAGTCGGCCCGGCACTCGGATTTTGATGCGTTCGGCCAGCCCGGCAATTGAATTCATCCCCACATTCGCGATGGACCGGCTGAACTTGCACGAGGAAGAAGCCAGCCGCCTTCATCAGCTCGATCGGGTTGGCACCTATGGTTGCACCCTGCTCGCCACCGTCAAACCATGAAAGCAGATCCCTCCAACGATCAGGCGCTGGCGTCTTATTACCGCTGGCACGCCGGGATCTATGATCTGACCCGCTGGGCATTTCTATTTGGGCGGCGCCCGCTCATCAAAGCGGTTGGTTCCGCGATAGCTTCGCCGCAGCGGATTTTGGAAATCGGGTGTGGGACCGGCAAAAACCTGGTGGCACTCGCCGAAACCTTTCCCGATGCTCAAATCACCGGACTGGACCTCTCCAAAGACATGCTGGATCGGGCTGGAAAAAAAATCTCCCGCTTCGGTGACCGGGTCAAACTACTCCATCGCCCATATGATGGCCCAGTCTCGGCGGATCAGAAATTTGACCTGATTGTTTTTAGTTATTCGCTGTCCATGATCAATCCGGGGTATGATCAAGTGATTGAGACCAGTCGGACTGACCTGAGTCCCGACGGGGTCGTAGCGGTGGTAGATTTTCACGAGTCCCGCTGGGATTGGTTTCGCAAATGGATGGGCGTCAATCACGTCCGCATGGAGGGACAAATTTTAAAACAACTCGAGCGGCACTTCAGCCCGCTTCGCTGCCAGGTGAGCCACGGGTATGGTGATCTGTGGCGTTACCTGCTGTTCATTGGACGGTGAACTCAAGGGGTTGCCAGAGCCTCAGCCAGAGGACAAGACCCCGTTCGCGGAGTTGCTTTCCGGTAGTGATCGAGGAGTTCCCGGGAGCGTTTGGCCAGGATTTGGCGGACTTCACGGCGTTTGCCTTTCTTCCGGGAGATTGTCATATCGTCATAGGCAGTGGTCCGGTGCCGCATCCAGGCGATCGTGGCGGCTTCAGCTCGCTGCTCGATGGGAATTCGTTTGGTCCGGGCTACCGTGCCGCTACCGACGGGCACAGCGTGGGCGGCGATGGCCTGTGCGAGGGGTCGGGCCATCGCCTCGTGAACGGGGTGAAAGTTGAGG
>JBGSJM010000303.1:0-4215 GCA_041742015.1 Verrucomicrobiales bacterium
GGCGACATCATCGCCCCCGGTTCCCTCCTCGCAAAAACTCCTCGTCAGGCCTCCAAGACCAAGGACATCACCGGTGGTCTCCCTCGCATCGCCGAGCTCTTCGAAGCCCGCCGCCCGAAGGACGCCGCCGAAATGGCCCGCATTGATGGCATCGTTTCCTTCGAAGGGACCGTCCGCGGCAAGCGCAAGCTCGTCGTCAAAAACGAAGAGACCGAGCAGGAAGAGGAACATCTCATCCCGACCGGCAAGCACATCATCGTGCAACCCGGCGACGTGGTCCACAAAGGCCAGCATCTCACCGAAGGCTCAGCTGATCCGCACGAAATCCTTGAGATTCTCGGGCCGAGCGCGCTGTACGACTTCCTGATCTCACAGGTCCAAGAAGTTTACCGTCTGCAAGGTGTGACGATTAACGATAAGCATATCGAAATCATCATTCGCCAGATGCTTCGCAAAGTCCGGGTCACTGATCCTGGCGACACCGATTATCTGTGGGGTGATCAAATCGAAAAAGCCGAGTTTGAGGCAGCTAATGCCGAGATCGAAGAAGAGGGTGGTAAACCTGCTGAAGGTGAACCAGTTCTTCTCGGGATCACCAAAGCTTCCCTCGAGACCGATTCGTTTATCTCTGCAGCCTCGTTCCAGGACACCACCCGGGTCTTGACTGAGGCTTCCACGCTCGGAAAAGTCGATTTCCTCCGGGGTTTCAAGGAGAACGTGATCATGGGACACCTCATTCCAGCTGGAACTGGTTTCCACACATCACGCGGGATTACAGTCATCGAAAATGTGACCGCCGAAGAGTTGGCCCTGGCCAACGCTGCGGAAAAAGAGAAAGCCCGACTGGCGGCACTTGAGGCCGAAAAAATGGATGATGACGTTGCTCCGTCAGCTTCCATTGAAGATATCCTCAAAGGTGGCCTCGATTTTTGATATTGTCTTGTTGAGTATTATTGATTAAAGAATTAAGAGCCGGCGAGTTGTGATTAACTCGTCGACTTTTTTTTCGTTTTTGAGGCGCGGTTGCGCTAATTTTTCATTTTCGATTGTTGATCGAAGGCAGCCTGATACATTCGCGGCCATGGCAGATTCATCCACTCAATCGCGGGGCCCCTGGTGGAGTTCCCTTACATCTTATCATTGGTTCGTTTTTGCCATGGCGGCACTGGCTTGGTTGTTTGACTGCCTAGACCAACAGATTTTTTTGCTTTTCCGGCAATCCGCACTTCAAAATTTGATGCCTGAAGGCACTGATCCCACGATAATTAAAAAATTTGGGGGATATGCCAATTCCATCTTTGTGGTTGGTTGGGACACTGGCGGTTTGATCTTTGGCTCTCTCGGAGACAAATTTGGCCGCGCCAAAATGCTGACCGTTACCGTTCTGTTATACTCAGTCTTCACCGGACTTTCCGCGCTTTCGACCGGGTGGTTGGATTTTGCGATTTACCGCTTTATCACGGGTCTCGGAGTTGGCGGGGTGTTTGGGCTGGCCGTTGCCCTGATTGCCGATACCCTTCCAGACAGCGCCCGAACAGGTGCCCTCGGGGTTCTCCAGGCACTTTCCGCTCTCGGCAATATCACCGCAGGCTTGATCAGCATGTGGATGGGGAAACTAATCACCTCAGGCAGTATCACTGCTGATCAATCTTGGAAATACGCTTTCCTCATCGGCGCAGTCCCCGCTTTTTTATGTGTATTTATCCAGCTCCGCCTCAAGGAACCGGAGAAGTGGGTCAAGACCCGTGCCGCCAGCAAGGCTGGCGGTAAGGTAATGGGTTCCTACAAAAGCCTGCTCGGCGAAGCCCGCTGGAGAAAGCCTGCCCTGCTGGGGATGATGCTTTGCATTTCCGGCGTCATCGGTCTCTGGGGTATTGGATTTTTCTCTCCCGAACTGGTCGGGGATGTGATTTCCGTCTCGTTGCGCGCGAAGGGGCTTCCCGAAACAGAGATCGCTGGAGCCGCTGCCCACTGGAGGGGCGTTAATGGCATCGTTCAAAACACCGGTTCTTTCTTTGGGATGCTCGCTTTTGCGTGGTACGCCCAGCGATCCGGCCGCAAACCTGCCTTTGTGATTGCCTTTATTGGGGCCCTTATTGCCACCTGGTCGTACTTCCAGTTTTTCAATGGCGTCTCGGATATTTGGATGAGCGCAGTGATGGGCTTTTTCCAACTCGCTCTCTTCGCTGGTTTTGCCATCTACCTGCCGGAGTTGTTCCCGACCCGGCTCCGCAGCACCGGCACCAGTTTCTGTTACAATGTCGGGCGCTTCATTGCCGCCAGCGGTCCCTTCACTTTGGGTCTGCTCCAACAGGCCATGGCCAAGGGTGCCACATCGCCGGAGGAAAAACTCGCCGCTTTCCGATCAGCCTGCCAGTGGATGAGCCTAATCTTTCTTCTCGGTCTGGTAATCCTTCTCTTTTTGGAAGAAACCAAGGGCAAACCCATGCCTGAGGATGTTTAAACTAAATTGTCATGGTGGTCCGACTGTTAGCACTCTATTTAGGGATTTTCTCTTTCGTGATCGGGGCGGAAAAGAATGTCATCTTTTTCATAACCGATGATGAATCGCCGACCCTCGGTTGTTATGGCGATCCCGTGGCGAAAACCCCGGCGATAGATGCGGTGGCGGCGGATGGTACCCTCTTTCTGAATGCTTTTGCCACAACCGCGAGTTGCTCAGCGAGCCGCTCCGTTGTCATGTCCGGACTCCACAACCACCTGAACGGACAGTATGGTCATTCGCATGATTTCCACAAATTCGCCTCCTGGCATGATGTGGTGAGCCTGGCGATGCCACGAGTCCTCGCCAATGAGGGCTATCGGACCGGACACGTCGGAAAGTATCATGTGGCTCCCGAAGAAGTGTTTCACTTTGATCAATACTTCAAAGCCAACGCCCGCAATCCGGTGGAAATGGCCATGAAAGTGAAGGATTTTATCACCGCAGACACAGACCAGCCCTTTTTCCTGTACTTTGCCATGGCTGATCCACATCGTGGTGGCGGCACTGATGAAACTTCACCCAGCCGGCTAAAGCCCGATCTTTTTGGCAACAAACCCAACAAAGCCTCTTTCCCGGGAGTCAACGAAGTATTTTATGATCCAGCCACAGTGCCAATCCCCCACTTTCTTTCAGACTCCCCGGAAACTCGCGAGGAACTCGCCCAATACTACCAGAGCATATCACGGGTCGATCAGGGCGTTGCCAAATTGAAAGAAATTCTGGAGAGTGAAAATCTTTGGGATAAAACCATGTTTATCTTTACGTCCGACCACGGGATGGCCTTTTCGGGTGGTAAAACCACCGTTTATGAAGGAGGATTAAAGGTGCCCTTTGTGGTGCGTAATCCCTATGAAAAAAATCGCGGAATCAAACACAATACTTTGATCAGCCACATTGACATCACCCCATCAATCCTTGATTTCGCAGGGGGACTGGACAAAGAGAAGAACCGTCCAAAAAAATGGGTCGACGCCAATCAGTTCTGGAAAGATAAACCCTATGCGATGAGCGAAAACCGGGGTCCCCGGAAAGGCCTGGACGCCTACCATGGCAAATCCTGGCTCACAATTCTCGGGCAGCCCGGGGCCGAACACTGGGAAACTATCTTTGCCTCCCACACCTTTCACGAAATCCAAATGTATTACCCGATGCGGGCGATTCGCGACAAGGAATACAAACTCATTTGGAACATCGCCAGCGGTCTCCCCTATCCTTTTGCCTCCGATTTGTGGGCAGCGAGTAGCTTCCAGGCCCAGTATCAAAAATCGCTCGATGCCCCTTACGGGCAAAAAACGGTGGGGGAATACATCAATCGACCCAGGTTCGAATTTTTCAAAATCAGTGAAGATCCCTTCGAAACAAAAAACCTTTCCGGTGATCCCGCTTATGCCGAGAAACTCGCCGAATACCAGGAAAAGCTCAAGGTGATCCAGAAAGAAATGAAAGATCCCTGGATCACAAAGTGGGACTACGAGTAATCGACGTGGTCCCCACTTACATGCCCATATCGGTCCAGAAACCCGCTGGATCCAGGGCTGGTCATCAGCCTCTTCAGCCCGCTGAAATTCCTGTTCCAGATTCTTGATCGTGTTTGAGTCGTAGAGAAACCTGGCCCGGCGCAGCAACTCGGCCTTGGTCAGAGCGGGCAGGGTGGTTTTGTCGGGCTGTTCGATGAGCAGATGAAAATGATTGCCCATCACACAAAAGGT
>JBGSJM010000304.1:0-6003 GCA_041742015.1 Verrucomicrobiales bacterium
AGGTGGAACCCTTCACCGTGACGATTGAGTCTCGGTGAACCCAAAACTCAGGCTGAACGGGGAGCTGCTTCTGTCGGATCATTCGACACTTTTACGCATCTTATGATTTTCTCAATCTCTTAATAATTCAACAGTCCCTTAAAGCGGAAAGCTCGGTTGTTTTCGAGAAGGATTGGTCGGCTTCCGGGGCTATCTCCTCTACGACACTGTCCCTCCCGATATCCTGAATCTTCACCTGCTGTTTTTCGGCAAACCAGGGAAATTCAATTTTTCCGTTCTGATCGGGATAAGCGGTTGCCCCCTCCTGGCCATTTGCCATAAAAACGAATTTGGCGTTGGCCATGCTGGAATTGTCACTCCCCTTCAACTGCCAGGAAAGGGTCGTCAAACCGGTAATTCCCTTCATTTTTGCAACCAGACCAACTGCTTCTGCCGGAGAATTTCCAACTGCGAGAAACCGGGCGATTTTGAGTGTCTCACCACCCGCGAGAGTTATCTCCTGAAGCCGATTGGCCCGCTTCACTATTCTGGCGTCAGCATCGGCTGTGTCACCTTCACTCACCCAGGCAGTCGCATACCCGCATTTGTCTGCAGGATCGATCGAATCCGCCCATCGGATACCTTTGATCTCACCAACGACCCGCATCTGCGTCCAGTGATCATAAATATTATGGGTGACCGGCTCCGGGGAATGGTTTTGAAAAGTCGTCGAAATTAAAATACCCTCCCAATCGTCATGAACACGATATTCATGAGTGACGGAGACTTTGGTTCCCGATGTCTCCGCAGAAATGTAAGTTTGCACCGCAGCGGTAGCGGGATTCGCCTCCTTCAAAAGCCGGACATGAGTTACCTCACCTTTCTGGGCACATGGAGAAAAAACGGTGAGTTGATCATTATTTTGGCCAGCGCGAGTTAAATCGTATAAACACCCGGGAGAGTGATTACCATCTCCATAAAAAGCCCCCATGTTGGCCCGTCGAAGGGGCAGATCCCCGCTCACCACGGCTTCCACACGCCTGGACCTCAATACAAAGTCACCTTGAATACTGTCAGCCTCCTTACCCCCAGGGCGATCACCAAAGTGCTCTTTGCTCAATTCAAAAACTTCAGCCGCCAATCCAAACTGAGACAGAAGGGCGATCCCGCAAATAACCTGTAAACTGTTCATCCTTCCATTTTGGTGTCTAGATCAAGTTTTGAAGAGGATTTTTTCACCTTCTTCGCGGAATTTCTCGACTATTTGGGCGTTGAAAGATACCAGCGAGCCGGTATTTTCATGAATGCAGTCTCATATTGATGCCTTTTTTGAATATCTTCGCTTCCCTTCGGTTTCGACCGACTCCAAACACAAACGGGATGTCGAATCCTGTGCTGATTGGTTAGTCGCCAGGTTCAAAAGGATGGGACTGGATGCCCAAAAACATGCCACCCCCGGACACCCAATCGTGGTCGCCAAGAGCAAGCCCAATCGTGACCTCCCCACTGTTTTGATTTATGGTCACTATGATGTGCAGCCGGTGGATCCAGTCAATGAATGGAAGACCCCTCCTTTTGAACCAACTTTGATTGAAGGACGAGTCTTTTGCCGCGGGGCAACGGACAACAAAGGGCAGAATTTCGCCCACATTCTCGGTGTTGAAGCCCTATTATCCAATGGAGGGCTGCCCGTAAATGTGATTTTTCTCCTGGAAGGTGAAGAGGAAATCGGCAGCCCCAACCTGCCATCTTTCCTGAAGGCCAATCAATCTTCTTTGAGGGCTGAGATATGTGCGGTCTCAGACACAGGCATGATCGGACGGGGAATTCCAACCATGACTTATGGCCTCAGGGGTATTGGTTGTCTGGAATTTAAAGTTCACGGCCCGAGCCTGGATTTGCATTCAGGGGTTTATGGTGGAGCGGTGGCCAATCCAGCCCAGGTTATCGCCCGCCTAGTCGGCTCTCTTCACGACAGCAAAGGACGCATCCAGATTCCTGGATTTTACAACAAAGTGCTGCCTCTGGAGAAATGGGAGCGGGAAATGTGGGCCAAACTACCCGATGGTGATGCCTCAACTCTCAAGGAAACCGGATCCACCGGAACCTGGGGAGAAGAAGGTTATTCCTCGCTGGAGAGGCGCTGGGGAAGACCTACCGCTGAGGTCAATGGAATTGGGGGCGGATACCAGGGTGAAGGTTCTAAAACTGTGATCCCTCGCGAAGCCATGGCTAAACTGAGTTTTCGACTGGTGCCGAATCAGAATGCGGAAGAAATCATAACCGCCGCCGCCAAATTCCTTGAAGACCAAATCGGGAATTCCTGCCGAATCCAAGTCACCCCCGGTCACGATGGTCCAGCCTATGTCATGGACCCTCATTCCAATTATGGAAAGGCCGCGCAGAGGGCTCTACAAAAAACATTTCAGGCTGAGCCATATTTGATTCGGGAGGGAGGCTCCATTCCCATTATCCACTCGATCAAAAAGATCTTGGGCATTGATACCCTGATGCTGGGACTGGCACTTCCTGACTGCCAGATCCACGCGCCCAACGAGAACTTCACCATCGAAAATTTCGAGGCCGGAATCCAACTGAACCAGAATCTGCTTAAAGAACTGGCCGGGTTGGCAAAGTGACAAACAGAGGTAGGGGAAGCCTCGGTTCCCGCCCTCAATTGTACCCTGTATAGTCGAGGATTGTACCCTGTTTAATCCTCTATTCTGAGCGAGGAATTTGGTATCAATCCAGATTAACTCCCATCAGTTCCAGAACCCGGCTCAAGTCTTCGTTGCCATAATACTCAATCTCGATTTTACCTTTTTTATCCTTATGATGGAGGATCACATTGGTAGAGTAGCGCCCCCGCAGCTTGTCTTCGACAAATTTGATGTATGTATCTTCCCGGTCAGGCAATCCGAAATCCCCGTCATCCCTGGGTTTGCTGGTAGCTTTGCCATTTATGTGTTCATGAACCAGTGTTTCCGTGTCTCTAACATTTAACTTTTTGCGAACCACCACATCAGCGAGCATTTTCTGCTCAGGCCTTGATTTTACCCCAAGAAGAGCCTTGGCATGCCCAGGACTGATGTGTTTCTGCGAGACGTAAAGTTGGACATCCCGATCCAAATCCAGGAGACGCATCGTGTTGGAAACAGCGCTGCGGCTCTTTCCAACCTGTTTGGCGATTTCTTCCTGCTTTAATCCGAACTCTACCGCCAGTCGAGAATAGGCCTCGGCTTCTTCAATCGGATCAAGGTCTTCGCGCTGTAAGTTCTCGATAAGCGCCATCTCAAGAACCTCTTTGTCGGTCGCCTCACGGGTCACGATGGGGACAGTCTCAAGCTGCAGCTTTTTACAGGCTCGCCAGCGGCGTTCCCCGGCAATCAACTCGAAGAGGCCATTTACCTGACGCACCACGAGTGGTTGAATCAAGCCATGCTCCCGAATGGACTCCGCTAACTCATCAAGGTTTTCATCATTAAAACGCTTTCTGGGCTGGAAGGGAGATGGAACGATTTGATTAAGGCTAACTCGTAAGATCTGCTCACCCGTAACCGGATCAACTGCCGGAATCGGCGTCCCCGGGCTCGGCGTATTGAACATATTCGATGACGGTGTCTTGATCAAGGCATTCAAGCCTTTACCAAGACCTCTCTTGGGCAGTTCTGGCATTTTTATAACTAAAAAGTGTTGGGATAGAGAACAATTGATCCCCGGCCCTGGTTAAACTTACGATTTCCGGAACAGATGACTAATCAACCAATTTGACCCGCCCATTCCGGGCCGCCGCCTCCATCGCAGCATGCTGCGCGTCTGTACAGGCTGAATCGATCGGTGCATCTGGCACCACATCACTGGCTGACAACAAGCCCTGTGCGGTCATCCACTTTTCGACGTCTTCCCCGCTTACATCAGCCAGCATGGTGCCGTTAACAATCACACAAGGAGAAAGTGGCTGCCCGCTTTTCTGCTCCATTTCCCAACGGAAAGCTTGGTTCTTTATGATGTCTTTTTCCTCATACTTCAATCCGTACTTCCGGAAAATGGAACGAACTCCTTCGCTCCATCCGCAATGCGTTTTTAGGTACGCAGTGATCTCAATGTTTTGCTCTGCCATGTCGTGATTAGTTGATTTCTACTATCCATAAACCAATCTGAAGGTTTCGTAAATGATCAATCTGTTGTTTCCAATAACAAAAAACACCATATGTTTAGCTTGCGCTGGCTTATTAGGATTTTTCAATGCCCCTTCTACGATTGCTGTTAACCTGTATGTTACTAACTTTCACTTTTTCGTCCTGCGGAAAAGCTGAACTTTACATTCAACAAATAAAACAGGCTTTACAACGGGAAAAAACCCCAAAACAAGTGGCGGGTTTACCTGATTCTGAAAAAGCCACTTTTACTCCGTTACCACCCGAACCGGTAAAAATGGAGACGGTGATCAACAAAAAAGCCAGGGTGGCAATTCTGGGGTATCACGATTTCACTGAGTCAAGGCGACCGACTCAAATGATTATAGATATCAAAGATTTCCGCCATCAAATGCAGGCAATCAAGGACGCTAAAATTCCAGTTATAAGTATGCGTCAGTTCCTGGATTGGAAACAGGGCAGAAAAGATATCCCGGAAGAGTCCATCGTGATCAATATCGATGATGGCTGGAAGGACACCCATACTCTTGCCATGCCGGTTTTGAAAGAGTTTGACTTCCCTTTTACCGCTTTTTTGTATCAGAAATATGTCGGTGTCGGTGGTCGCTCCCTGACCCACAGTCAGATTCGCGAACTGATCGGAGCTGGAGGCACCATTTCAAGCCACAGTGTCAGCCACATGAATATGGCAAAACCAGTAGGGCGCACCGCTGAGGAGAAGATCGCTTGGATTAAAGCAGAACTTCGAGATTCGTACGAATTTTTGGTTCAGAACTTCAGCGAAGGAGCCATCAAAACTTTCGCTTTCCCCTTTGGAATCTATGATGACCAAATTCTGACTTTGGCCAGAGAATTTGAATATGAAGCCTGTTTCACTGTCAGCCCCGGAAAAGTCACCTGGGAGACCAATAATTTGACAATCAACCGATACATTATCCATGGAAATGCCCAAAGCACTTTTGATGCGGCCATCAGTTTCGAAGGTGGTACAAATGGTTTATCTTCTGGCAGTAAGATGATCACCGAACAACGAGACAGGGCAACTGGCGAAATAAGGGGGGCGCTTATCGAAGTCTACCCACCGAGAGGGGCAACCGTTCGAAATCGCCTCCCCAGAATTGAGGTTAATTTAGCAGCGCTTGATAAAATTCAATCCGATGGAATGGTGATGCGCGTTTCCGGCCTGGGAAAAGTCTCCCATCAATACAATGAAGCCACCAAAATCGTATCGTACCAACTCCCCGTAAGATTACGTCACGAAAAATGCTCCGTTCAACTAAGCTTTCGCCACTCGGGAAACCGCGATTGGGAAGTAATTAACTGGAATTTTTCAATCGATCAAGTCTCGGAATATTTGAGCCCAGAAACCACTTTTCTAAGGCCTGCGGACCAACCCGTTGATCCCACTACTGACTTGGTCGTGCCAAACAAAACTCCTGAGAAAGTAGTCGCCGAAATAAAAACAACCGAGAACGCAGCAGAATCTTCTCCCAAAGACTTGATCGCTCCGGGTAATACGGTTAACTGATCGAATGTTCGACAGTCTAGCTGACAATCTCCAGGAAACATTTAAGAAACTTCGCGGGCACGGCAAACTAACCGAGAAAAACGTCTCGGATGCCATGCGCGAAGTTCGCTTATCCTTGCTTGAAGCTGATGTCGAACTCTCGGTCGCTAAGGAATTTATCGCTAATGTCAAAGAAAAAGCGATGGGCGAAATTGTCCTGAAAAGCATAAAACCAGGTCAACAGATCGTTAAAATATTTCACGACGAGTTAACTACTCTTATCGGTGGGGATACGGCTCCCCTCAACCTCGATCCCCCCGCCAGGATTTTGATGGTGGGATTAAATGGGGCAGGTAAAAC
>JBGSJM010000305.1:0-8806 GCA_041742015.1 Verrucomicrobiales bacterium
GTTCTGATTCTTCAAGAACCTTTTCGGTGATCGCTAGTGCATTATCTTGATCGCCGCTGGTGCCGCCATCAATTCGCGCAGCAGCAGATTTAGCTCGATCAAGACCTCGATTACTGCTTTGATATAACGAATAGCTATTCCCTTCATCAGGCTTATTGTTTTCTCCCTCTTCCTCCTGTGAAGCGATAGTCTGCCCCTCTAATCCTCCTTTTGCCCTGGCAATCAAAGCATCAATGCTATTGTTATCGAGCGCTCGACTCCCAGACCGTAACCCAGAATTTATAGAATGTGGTTCAGATGGTTTGGTCGGGAATGGATTTAGGAAAGGTAAATCCACAGGTTTATTGGCTTCAGCTGTACCTACTGTCCCCCCTACTGCGAAAACTCTTGGGGAAGCTGTGTAATCCAGTTTTTTTTCGCTGTCATCTGAGATATCCGTTGGTTTTTGCTCTTTTTTTCGGCCCTCCTCAAACTCGAAACCTTCGGATCGGGTTATGGGCACAGCACCGAAAGACAAATCGTTAGCACCAGCGCTTGGTTGGGTGTCGCTGAGTTGCATAGCTTCCTCTTGTCTTTCCGGCGAAGCAGTCCCCTTAAAACCGCCACCAACTCCGACCGAGCCTCCGCTGGTGCCATTAACGATGACGCTGCCAGCTTTGCCTAACTGAGATGATGCATCAACACTACCGTTCAGCTTCAGATCGTCTGAATCTTTCAGGTTAACCATTCCGGCTCTTCCTGCCGAATCGACCTTTACTTTGGAATTATCTGTAACGACCAGACTGTCGCCAGTGAAGGTGATGGTTCCGCCATCCTTTCCCGCCTCCTCAGACACATCAAGATCTCCAAAGTTTATGACCTTATCACCCTTTATCTTTATGTCTCCGCCTTGTCCGGTGGCATTTCTGGCTTCAAGCGTTCCTTTGTTAGTTATCCCGCTCGATTCACCTTTGAAAAAGAGGCTCATTCGATCATTCTCCCCACTTCCTCCTTGGTTACTTTGCCCCGCTGCTCGATCAAGACCTCGATTACTTTCATCAAAGTTTTCCACCTCTTTCCGCAACTCTAACCCGAAGCTCTGGGTTTTGGACGTGCTCACATCACCGCTGCCCCAATCGTTAACATTACCCCGTTTAGCTCCAGGAGAGAGATCGGATTTTCGATCAAGTGTGGTTAATTGATCAACCGCTTTACCAGTTTCCAATTTTTCCGATTCAGTTCTACCGAAATTTCTTTTCACCTGCGCCAATTCCCCTGATTGTCTCTTCAACACTTCTGTTTCGGCGATTTCCGCCAGATTCTTTTCGGTGTCTTTGGCCCTGGAATCATATAGCCCCTCAGTGTGCCGACCACCCCCCTGTTGAATTATGTTGCCCTTCGCCTGTATCGTTATATCTGACAATTTGTCCCCGACGGCGACCGGCTGGGGACCGGATATCGCTGCCAAGTCATCTGCTAGAACCAATTTTTCCGCTACAAGCGGGGCGGCTGGTGCAACCTGAACTTGACCGCCGGCACTCGTACTGAAAAGGTCCGTCTTGAGACTAGTTGCCGATTCGGAACCGCCGCCAACAATTCGTGGTACCGAATCGGAAATTCGCGACATCGGAGCCGACGCGTCCCGAAGTTCAAGTTCTTCTCCCTCAGAGAGTCGAGGGACGGACTCCTCGACCATTGCCATATCGGTTTTAACGAACTTTCTACCTGCCATTGGGGCGGATGCCCCATGGAACAACATTCCTGAAAACAATCCGAACACTATCGACGCAGCTATCGCCACTATGATCCAATCACGCATTCTTTTGGATGGCTTTGCAGATTTGGCGCTCGTTTTGACCGGTTTTCCGGCAAATACATCAAACAGGACTTCGCGTTTATCCTTGGGCAGGGCCCATTCCGCCCCGCTCTGGACTTCGCCTTTGCCGATTTCGTGGAGCATCCCGTGCAGGGCGATGGTTTGGTCGCGGAACAAAGCAAGTTTGGGCTGTGCTGCGATGAGTCGCTCTAGTTCTTCGGTTTCAAAGGCGGAAGCTTCGCCCAATATCATGGCGACGATGCGGGCCTCCATTTCGGAATCTGGATCGATTTTTATTTGATCGCTCATATAGGTGTTAGGTGGGGTGAATGATGGTGCCGTCGATACCGTGTTCGCGAAGCTTCCCGGCGAGTTGCTTCAGGATGTGATGAAGTCGATAACCGACATTGCCAACGCTGATGCCAGTCTTGGTGCTGATTTCGGTGTATTTGAGGTTTTCGTAGTATTTCAGTTCAACCAACTGGCGATCAGTTGATTCTAATTCGGCCAGGAGAAGGCGGAGGAAGCCGGTGGCCTCCATGCGCTGGAGGAGTGCCTCCGGGTTAGACTCGCTTTTTTCACAGAGTTCAGCCGGGGACTGATCGGTCAAAATTTCACGGCGATTGTCGCGGTGGTGGTTGTAGGCCCGGTTGCGGACACTGCGATACAGCCAGGCTTTGGAGTTGGTGACGGTGTCCCAGTGGGTGTGGAGCTGCAGGAATGCTTCCTGCACCAGCTCTTCGGCCACAGCGCGGCGTCCGACCAGGGAAAAGGCATAACGAAGCAGGGGGCCTTCCTCCTGTTCAAAAAGGGTCCGAATATCAAGCCTGGGTATTCCGACGGGCTCAGGACTGGAATCGATACCGGGCATGGTGGTGATGTTTCGGGCCTCTTTCAAAATGAAAAATCATCTGGTTTCATAGGGAGAGACACGGGACTTCAAGAACACTTAGAAAAAAGTATGAAAATTGTTTTTGGGGATGTTTGGAAGGGTTTGTGTGGGAGTAATTTTAGACGAAAATTCCATAATTACTATAAATTAAGGCGATTCCGATTTTTGTCGCCACGAAAATACAAGTTTGCCCAATCCCCAGGCGGATGGGCGGCGGAGCAAATCTTGTTAGAAAACAGTTTTGGAAAAAAGAAGAATCGCAATGATTTACTGGATATCAGAGATCACTCCGGGCAATAGTCGTCCGACATATCCATCGGTGCGGTTCGTTGGCTTTTGTTGTTTGGAGGGGAGAGCCTTAATCGCTTCCAGTCGGGGAGCCGCTTTTTCGTCCATGTAGTCGATGGCATTTACGGCGAGAATCGCATCAAAGACATTGGTTTGATCCTGGTTGGCGTATTTTAGAAGGGTATCCAGAGCGCTGGCGGCATCTTCGGGCGAACCAAAGCGCCCCAGAGCCTCAGCCGCGATGATGGCGACACTCGGGGACGGATCATTCAAGGCGGCGAGCAGCGCGGCGCGACCAGCTTTCAGACCTGCCTCCCGGTGGAGCAACAATCCCTGGGCGGCCCAGTAGCGAACCGCGCTGTCTTTGGACTCGAACAGCTTGACGATGGCGGGAAGATCCGATTCTTTTCGGCTGGAGGCCAGATCAGCAGCGGCAAAGACGCTGTCAAAATCGTACTTCTCCGGTGAGTGTCCCATTTCGTAGGGGCTGGAACCTGTGGAGCGGGAATGAATTTCCGCCTCGGAGAGGAAACCGACATCGCGAATTGATTTCGCCCAGTCGCGATGGGCTTTACGCATTTTTTCGAGGATCACGGCGTGATCCGTTGATCCGACCAGATTATTAACTTCATCGGGGTCGGTCTGGAGATCGTAGAGTTCTTCGGCTGGTTTTTCACGCCAGAAATGGGACTGCGCCTCGTTTAACTTTCCGGCTTTAAACAGATCGGACCAGACCCGGGTGGTCGGGGTCTGAAACATATATTCGAGATACTGGCCGTAGATCCGGTGGGGCATGTATTGGCGGATATAGACATAACGCTGATCCATGACCGAACGCACCAAATCAACCCGCTCATCCATGCGCCCGCGAAATCCATAACTGTAGGCCGGAGGTTCGCTTTGATATTGACCAGCAATGGCATGTCCCTGCATCCAGTCAGCGGGTTTGATGCCGCAAATACTCAACATGGTGGGCGCAAAATCGACAAATCCCACGAGACGATCACTGGTTCCGCCCGAAGTATATTCTTTTGGCGCGAGGTGTTTCCATTTTTCGGGAAAATGAACCATCAGCGGGACATGCAGGCCTGAGTTATACGGCCATCGTTTGTTGCGCGGCATTCCGGAGCCATGGTCGCCCCAGTAGAAAATGATGGTATCATCCGTCAGGCCATCTTTTTCGAGATCCGCGAGGGTTTCACCACACTCACGATCCATCATGGTGATGCGGTCATAATATTGAGCCCAGTCTTTGCGCACCTCCGGGGTGTCGGGGTGATAGGCAGGGATCCGCACCAGGGCCGGATCGTGAATGACATTTTTGGGATCGATGGCATTGCGAATCTGGGACTCGTGAGAATTGGTGAAATTGTAAACGGCGAAGAAAGGCTGTCCCTCTGCGCGGCTCTGCCAGGTGCGGGCTCCCTTCCCGGCTTTGCCATTTATCCAAGTGCCTTTTGGTTCTTCGAGATTGTAGTCTTTTTTGCCGGGATTGGTGCAGTGATAGCCTGCCTCGGCGAGGAAACCGGGAAACATCTTGAACCCGGCGGGCAGATTCACCATGGAGCGCATGTGTTCCGCACCTGAAGAAGGCGGATAAATCCCGGAAATGACGGTGGTCCGGGCCGGAGCGCAGACCGGGGCATTGGAACTGGCCCGGGTGTAGCGGAGGCTTTTTGCGGCCAGTGCATCCAGATGAGGGGTGACGGCATATTTGTCTCCGTAACAGCCGAGGTGGGGGCCATTGTCCTCCGATGAAATCCAAAGAATATTGGGCCGATCAACCGCCTCCGTATTTGGCACAATGGCGAGGAGCAAAAAGAAGACAAGGACGGAGAAAGTTTTCATTCCCCGATCCTATGGAGTTACGGAATTCCGTCAAGTTTTTAGATGGTTTGAAGGTAAATGCGTATCTTATTCACTCGGCAAGTCACGAAGCGGGACTATTCATTTTCACCCATAGCCGTAAGCTGGGGCCTGGTCTGTTGGTGTTTCTGGCCGCGGTAACCGATTAGGAAAAACAAGGTTATCGGGATGATGACGGCTGTTTGGATGATCCAGAATTTCGACCAGTTCTCCACCCCGTTGGTCTGGCAGTGAAGATATAACAAATTCCCCCCCACGTAGCCAAAAAGGTTTCCGATTCCATTCGCCATAAATGCCAGTAGGGCCTGGGATTGATTTCTCAAAGCATGGGGCACCCGCTGTTCCAGATAGATTTGCGTGGTCATGCTGAAAAGAATAAAGACCAGCCCGTGCAGCGAGATCCCGACCATGATCAGCCCCAACTGACTGGGGATAAAACACGCATAGCGAAGTATGCCGCAGACCAGGGCGGCTACGATCAACCACTTGAGTCGGAAGCGGGTCATCAATGCCGCCAGCCCAAACATCCCCAGCACCTCGATGGTCTGCGCCAGAGCCATCCGCGCGCCGGGAAAAGAGGCCTGGAGGGAATCGAGGTGTTTTCCCACATAGGGATAAAAAGCCGCCAGCGGCATGGAAAAAAGAGCGGTGGTCACAAAAATCAAGCAGTGATCGCGCTCCCTGAGGAGTTGCAGGGCATCCCAACCGAAATAGTCCCGCAATCGCTTTGGGGCGACCAGAGCGGAAGGTTTCGCTGCGGGTAGGCGAAGTAGAAAGACACTTTCAACCAGAAAAAAAGCAGCCCCCACCATAGGGCTGATTGCGCTGCGATCCCACTGAATAATGGCCAGCAGGGCCGGGGCCGCTGCAAAACCAACCGTGGCCCAGACCCTCATGGGCGCAAACTCCCGCTCGGGATGGTCAACATTTTTCAGGCCGATCCCGGTGAGCAGACCAAATCCGGGTGCAGCCCACAGGGCGTAAAGAGTGGTCGCAGCCAGATACGCTTTGGTTCCCAATTCAAAGTGCAGGGTCACGGCGATTCCCAACAGCAAAACCGATGATCCAAAGGTCACAATGGCGAGCAATCTTTCCGGAGAGTATTTCCGATCAGCCAGCGAGCCAAAAATTAGGGGCGAAACAAACGCGGCCAATGCGGCGATGATGTAGGGAAAACTGATCCAAGCCTCCAGCCCATGGGCTTTTAAAACGAACGGCAGGGGTACCACATAGGCTCCAAGCGCAAAGCCCTGCAGGAACATGAGGATGCAAATTTGCAGTTTGGAAGCACGAGGCATTAGTTTCAAATCGGGAATTCTTTAACCGCAGATGACCTCAGATGCACGCAGATAATGGAAACCATCTGCGGTCATTTGCGTTTATCTGGGGTTTTACAAATCGCATGGCTCACGGCATCTTTTCCATCAATTTGGCAACCAGTCCGGTCCAACCAGTTTGATGGGAGGCTCCCACTCCCCGGCCGTTGTCCCCGTGGAAGTATTCGTAGAACAAATTCAAATCCGAAAACTCTGGTTTCCGATAAATTTCGGCGTGATCTCGGTGAACTGGCCGATCCCCATTGGCATCTTTTTGAAACAGTTTAACCAATCGCCGACTCACCTCGGCAGCCGCCTTATCCAGGGTGATCCGGTTGTTGGAACCGGTCGGGAACTCGACGGTGAGGCTGTTACCGTAGAATGAATGGTATTTCTCCAGGGCTTCGATAATCAGGTAATTCACTGGAAACCAAACCGGTCCCCGCCAGTTGGAATTGCCCCCAAACAGGTAATTGTCGGACTCGGCCGGGGTGTAGGCCACGGTGTGTTTGGCCCCCTGATGTTTGATCTCAAATGGATTGTTTTCATGATCTTTGGAAAGGCTGCGAATACCATAAGGTGAGAGGAAGTGTTTCTCATCAAACAGACACTGCAAGACTCGTTCCAACCGTGATCGGGAAGCCATCGATATCAACATGGTTTTAGGCCGGGTTCCATCTTCTTCTTTGCCGCAAATTAAGCTGCTTTCGTCCCGTTCGAAAATTTTGTTGTGATCGATGAACCATTCCATTCTTCGTTTGAAACTGGGAAGACGGTCAATCACCTCGGTCGAAAGCAGTTCCACTGAACAGATGGGAAGCAGGCCGACAAGGGATCGGATCGCCATGGGTTGCTCTTTCCCATTGATTCTCAGCATATCGTAGTAGAAACCGTCGCCCTCATGCCAGAGCGCGCCCCGCAAAGTGTCGTGCGCGGCTTCGGAAATGGCGACAAAGTGTTCGAGGAATTTGGAAGCCACGCCTTCGTAAGCGATGTCTTTGGCGGCGAGTTCCATCGCGATGGTGAGCATCGTCCCGGCATAAAAAGCCATCCAGGCCGTGGCGTCTGCCTGGACTAATTCGGTTCCGTCGGGCAGGGCTTTGGAACGATCAAACGCTCCGATGTTGTCCAGTCCGAGAAACCCGCCGGCAAAGACGTTTTTGCCATCTGGATCTTTCCGGTTCACCCACCAGGTAAAGTTGAGCATCAATTTATGAAAACACTCAGCGAGAAATACCCGGTCTTTTTCCCCTTTGGTGGCGGTCATGTTATAAACTCTCCAGACAGCCCAGGCGTGAACAGGTGGATTTACGTCGGAAAAGTTCCACTCGTAGGCGGGAATCTGGCCGTTCGGATGCATATACCATTCCCGCAAAAACAGGACGAGCTGTTCTTTGGCAAATAGGGGATCGATGGTGGTGAAGGGAATCGTGTGAAAAGCGAGGTCCCAGGCCGCGTACCAGGGGTATTCCCATTTATCCGGCATGGAAATAATAGTCCGGTTGTAGAGGTGTTTCCATTCCGTATTGCGTATTCTTCGGACCGGGGCGCTGGGCCCGGTGGGATCTCCGGCGATCCAGTCCCGCACGGAATAGTGATAAAACTGCTTGCTGTGCAGCATCCCGGCATAGGCTTGACGCTGAATCAGTTTATCATCTTTGGAGAGTTTGGGATTGATGATTTTTTCGTAAAAGGTATCCGCCTCGGCGATACATTTGGCAAAGATCGCTTCCGTTTTGGTGAAGGGTTTGCCTTTGGGTGAGAATTCAGCGATTGATGCCAGTCGAAAACAAAGGGTCTTTGATTTACCAGGCGGTACTTCGAAGTAGTAGTGAGCCGCCGCCTTGGTTCCGGTATGGGCGGGATTCACGGTTTCTTTGCGACCGTGGATGATGTAGTTGTGAAAGGCATCTTTTACATAAGGAGATTCATTGGTTGCGGAATAGAGCAACTCCCGGTTGGTTTCATTTTCGGTGAAAAGCCATTCAGCAGGTTGCTCCCTGGCGTAGAAGCCAAAGTCGGAAAGGGTCTCATGATGAGCAAATAAATAGCCACCTTTTTTGAGAGTCACTTCGGGGCGCTTTAGTTTGCGTTCCCATTCGCAAATCCACGTCCAGGTATTGCGGAACCATAGCTGGGGCAGGAGATGTAGAGCCGCTTTTTCAGGGCCCCGATTCCATACGGTGATCCGGATATGGATATCATTAGCACCCGTTTTGGCATACTCGGCAAAAACATCCCAGTAGCGATTGTCTGCGAAAGCGTTGGTATCGAGGATCTCATATTCGGGGGATTTTTTATCACGCTCCTTATTCACCCGAGTCAACTCTTGATAGGGGTAGGCACTTTGTGGGTATTTGTAGAGACTTTTTACATAAGAAGATGTCGGGGTGGCATCCAGGTAATAATAGAGTTCTTTGACATCTTCCCCATGATTCCCCTTGTGACCGGTTAATCCATAGAGACGTTCCTTCAGGATATCATCTCTGCCATTCCAGAGGGCGAAGCCAAAACAAAGCCGACATTGCCGGTCGGTGAACCCGAGCAGGCCATCCTCGCCCCAGCGATAAGCCCGGCTTCTCGCGTGGTCATGGGGAAAATAGTGCCAGGCATCCCCCTCCACCGAGTAATCCTCCCGCACCGTTCCCC
>JBGSJM010000306.1:0-15274 GCA_041742015.1 Verrucomicrobiales bacterium
ACCTCACTACTCGGAAGGGTTTGCGCAAACCCCATCCAACTAGTGGCGGCAGATAGAAAAAGAACGGCAGAGATGAAACGGATCATCTAGAAAGCTAGGCGGCGGAGAACCTCCCGTCCAATTGGATAAGGGGAGGATTCGCGCACTGTTCTAGCAAACAGAATTTTCCTCGATAATTTGCGCCAGCACATAAGGCAAAATCCCGCCGGATCGGTAGTAATCGATCTCCACTGGGGTATCCAGCCGGACGATCACTTTGGCTTGGTCGGTCGTGCCGTTGGCGCGATGCACCACCAGGGTGGCCTCGGCCCGTGGGCTGATGTCATTGCTGATGCCCAAAATATCAAAGGTCTCCGAGCCATCCAGGTTGAGGCGCTCGTAGTCTGCCGGATCCGAGAAATTAAGCGGCAGAACCCCCATTCCAATCAGGTTGCTGCGGTGAATCCGCTCAAAGCTCTTCGTGACCACGGCTTTTACGCCCAGGAGTCGAGTCCCTTTGGCGGCCCAGTCGCGGGAGCTACCCATTCCGTAATCGGTGCCGCCAACCACGATGAGCGGCGTTCCCGTTTCGTGATATTTTTCGGCGGCATCGTAGATATCCATCACTTTGCCGGGATTGGTGCCATCGTAAAACTTCGTCACCCCGCCCTCGGTGCCGGGGACCATGAGGTTTTTGATCCGGACATTCGCAAAAGTTCCGCGAGTCATGATCCGGTCGTTGCCGCGACGGCTGCCGTAGCTGTTGAACTGGGATTTCTCGACTCCGTTGGCGAGAAGGAATCGGCCCGCTGGTGAATCTGCTTTGATTGAGCCCGCCGGTGAAATGTGGTCCGTGGTCACAGAGTCGCCAAAAACGCCGAGCGGTCGGGCACTCTTGATTTCCACGATGTCACCAGGCTCGCTGGAGAAGTCTTCGAAAAACGGTGGATCCTGAATGTAGGTTGATTCCGCATCCCATTGATAGACGCTGCCGGTTGAGCTGGCGATGTTATTCCACTGCGGGTTCTGGGCCGCAAAATCTCCGTAAAGGCGATTAAACACTGCAGGTTTTAGCGCGGCAGAAAGCACTTCGCGAATCGCGTTCTGGCTGGGCCAGATATCATCCAAAAACACCGGAATGCCAAAGGGATCATGACCGAGCGGCTCGATGGTGAGATCGATGTCGACCCGACCAGCCAGAGCATAAGCCACCACCAGCGGCGGGCTCATTAGGAAATTGGCCCTGATATTTTGGTGGACGCGTGCTTCGAAATTGCGGTTCCCGGACAGGACCGAGGCACAGACCAGATCGCCCTCGGCAATCGCTGCCTCGATTTCCGGATTGAGCGGGCCGGAATTTCCGATACAGGTGGTGCAGCCATAACCGACCGTTTGAAAGCCGAGTTTATCGAGTTCAGCCTGCAGATTGGTGGCTTCCAGGTAGTCCGTGACCACCCGGGAACCCGGTCCGAGAGAGGTTTTTACATACGGAGCGACGGTCAACCCTCTTTCATTGGCCCTTTTTGCGAGGATACCGGCGGCGAGCATCACCGATGGGTTCGAGGTATTAGTACAACTGGTAATCGCCGCAATCAAGACCGATCCGTGGCGCAGCTCGGTGGTGGCACCGGCTACCGTGGTGGTCGCCTCGACCATTTCATTTTCCACAAAGCCAGCGCGGTGTTCCAAATTGACAGGCACCACGGTGGAGCGTTTCGCGGCATCGCGACCAAATCCGCCTGCCGCTACTGGCGCGGAAAAAAGCGTGTTAAACTTGTCGCGCAGTGCCGGGACATCGATCCGGTCCTGGGGACGTTTCGGCCCGGACACGCAGGGAACGATCTGGCTGAGATCCACCTCCAGAAGATCCGTGTACTCGATTTCACCGGCATTGGGGATGCCCCACATGCCCTGAGCCCGGAAATAATTTTCCACGGTGATACAGTTTTCCTCGCTGCGACCGGTGCCGCGAAGGTAATTGATCGTTTCCTCATCAACCGGGAAAAAGCCCATTGTCGCCCCGTATTCCGGAGCCATGTTGGCGATCGTCGCACGGTCCGGCAGGGTGAGCGCGCGGGCTCCCTCGCCATGGAATTCGACAAATTTGCCGACCACCCCGTGTTTGCGCAGGATCTCGGTGATGCGCAGAGTCAGATCCGTCGCGGTGACGCCCTCTTTCAAAGCACCTTTTAAATTCACACCCACCACTTCTGGCACCAGGAAGGTCACCGGCTGCCCGAGCATCCCCGCTTCCGCCTCGATACCGCCAACGCCCCAGCCAACTACGCCCAGTCCGTTGATCATGGTGGTATGGGAATCAGTCCCCACCAGGGTGTCAAAATAATAGGTATCTCCTTTGGAAAGAACCCCTTTGGCGAGGTACTCCAGATTCACCTGGTGAACAATCCCGATGCCGGGAGGCACCACCGAAAAGGTTTCAAACGCCTGCTGGCCCCATTTTAAAAATTCGTAGCGTTCCCGGTTCCGGATAAACTCGATGGCCAGATTTTTTTCCAGCGCCCCCTCAAAGCCTGAATAATCAACCTGCACCGAGTGATCCACGACGAGGTCAACCGGCACCAGCGGCTCGATCATGCTGGGGTTCAGCCCCATGCGATTAACTGCTGAGCGCATCGCCGCCAGGTCCACCAGCAAAGGCACACCCGTAAAGTCCTGCAACACAATCCGGGCCACCGTAAAAGGAATCTCATAATCACCGGGATTTTTCGCCGAGTAATTGGCGAGATTTTTGACATCGCTTTCCGTCACCTTTTTTCCATCGCAATTTCGCAGCACTGATTCGAGAACGATTCGAATACTAATCGGCAGTTTCGCCAGATTGGGAGCCACCCCGGAGGCAGCCAGAGCCGGAAGTGAGAAGAATTTTCCGTCTGCACCGGAACCAGTCTTAAAGGTATTTACGACATCAAAGCTCATTTGATCAATTGGACAGATTATATATTTTACACTTAAACAGGGTACGGTCACCGATTCAACAGGGTACAATGGCCGACCTAACCCTGTTTAATCGAGGACAAGCCCCTGTTTTCGAAAAGGCCCGTACCAAAATCGCGCTATTCTAAACGGAATCCTTAAATCATCAAGATTTGATATTACTGCCCCAATTTTCATGTATCTTCCACACAAATCAGGGTAAAAACGCGGTTTTCGGGGCGGGAGCCCGAGGACATCACCAAGCTCCCGATACGACTGTGCAAAAAATGAAGATTTTGGGATTCATCATAGCCATGTTCATTGCCACGCCAGCAACTTGGGGGCAAAACCGGGAAGAAACTGCCGCGAGATCATCGACGAGTACCGCCATAAGTATCAGTCCTCACCACGCGTTTCAGCCATTCGCTCATTCGTGGTGAGTTTGCCTGCGGCAAGCCCCACGATGGCTTTCAACCACCCCTCGAACTCATCGCTGGAATTGGCAGAACAGGTTATTGCCTTCAAGAAGGGAGCCGTCTCATCAAAATCCAATACATCGCCAACCTTGAGGTGGAGTTTTCGCCGAATCGGCTCTGGGATGAAACTCAGGCCTTCACTGGTGAGGATCGCTTTCATGTCGTAGGGTAATTCTGTGAGAGCATCGAGGCAAGAGTCCATTTTCGGATCGTTCCCAATTGAAAGTGCCCAGGAAATCCCTTTTCCTGCCCGTTCCCAAACGGAAGAGCCCAGGAAATGCCTTTTCCTGCTTGGTTCCAAACGGAAGAGCCCGGGAAATCCCTTTTCCTGCTTGGTTTCAAACGGAAGAGCCCAGGAAATCTCTTTTCCTGCTTGGTTTCAGTTGAAAGAGTCCAGGAAATTTCTTTTCCTGCTTGGTTTCAGTTGGAATTGCCCGCGAAATCCCTTTTCCTGCTTGGTTTCATTTGGATGGATGCCGGAAAAAGATTTTTGTCTGATGTTTCCCCAATCACGCCTATGTCAAAAAAGTTTCGATTCCCCCGAATTTTTTTCTTGAATTGTCGACTGCTTCATTCTGGAATAGCGAACATATGATTATTTGGTCTGGACACGGTATTTTGATTCCCATTTTTGGAGTGATTGGTGCCTTTATCGGCGGCGCCCTTGGAGGACTCCTTGGCTCATTGATATCGCCTCAAAACGATTCCATCAGCAGGGGCTGCGGGATGATCCTTGCCGGGTGGTGCGCCACCGGGGCTGTCTTCTTCTACGCGAAGACCATTGGCAAAACAACATCGACAGAGTTGTTTGATCCCCGAACCAAAACGCCCGTGATGTTGAAAAAGCGTCACAGCTTTTTCTTTATCCCAGCCTTTGCATGGCCATTCCTTACGGGTGCCCTCGCCCTTTTTATCTCTGTTGTCGCTATCCCCTTAATGATGACCGAGCCAAGTGAACCGGTCACTGTTCCCACGGCTCAGGCGAGGTTTTCGGCTGCAGATCTCAAGCTGATGTCGAAAAGCGATGGAATTGTCCATGGCAACAGCGATACGGCTCTTACATTGGCCCGCGAATTCAGCCGTCGACTCAAGATCTTTCGCGAAATGGGAATCACCGAGGGCAAAAAAAACGCAATATCGCTTTCCGGGGGCGAATTCGTGACTCATTGCGAACTTTCCCAGCAAGGTGTGGCTTTCATGGTCCACGTTCCCACCCTGCGGAAGTTTGATGATGGCGCGAAGGATTTTATTGCGGAGATGGCCACTAGGACGGCGGTCGATCTCGCCAGCGATTTGTCCCCAAAACCCGAAAAGATGGCCGTCGGGATTCGCGGAGCCATTCTCTATGATCGAATCATCATCGGAAAAGTCCCGCCCGACGGCATTGACGACTTGGTGGACCTGGAATCGTTTAGTGGTTCAAAGAAAGAAGTTCTCATTCCATTTTTTGATGACAATCTCGATGACGCGAATTACGAACTGGTGGGCCAGTCCGCCGCAGCAACACCTTCGTCTGCGTCGACGGAGATTCCCGCACCTTCCTCCGCTGCGCCCGCAAGCTCTGAACCCGCTACCGTAACCGCACCGGAGACGGCTTCAGCAGTTCCCTCTCCCCCGCCGACAAGCCGGGAACCCGAGAAGATAACGAAGACATCGCCGCCCGCGTCTGACATCATCGCCTTGCCTACTCCAATCCGGGACTGGAAGGGGGCCGATGGCCGCCCGCTCCAAGCTGCCTTGGTCCGCTTTATCGATGCGGAAGGCAAATCGGCCGAATTCAGGCGCGCTGACGGCCAGACCTTCACGATACCGTTGGACCGATTCTCACCGGAGGACCAGGATTTTTTGCGCCGCGCCCATGGGACTCAGCAGTAAGAATCAATCCTGCACGGATAAGTATCGGATTCGGTTATCGGGAAGTGGTTGAGGAAGAGACCGTTTTCTTCTGCGAATCTGCGGAAGATGGAGACTTCCTCCCAGTAATAGGTATGACCGCCCGAAAAGCGGCAAGTTGCTTCACAGCGGCATCGTAACTCGTCAGCAAGTGCTTCGAGCGGGATTGGCGGAGTTGTTCGGCTGTGATCTTCATCGTTCATGACACTAATCGACATTCTCCATAAATCATCCAGAGAAATTTGTCTGAAAATATTGTCTTGAGTTCATTTGCTCTCCCGGCTTCAATCCTGTCATGACTCGAATGATCCGCAACCTGCTCCTCGTTTTCTGGCTGGTTTTGCCAGGCCTCACCAGTTTTGCGCAGGAGCGGGTCCCGTGGACGACTTCGCGCATTCAGGGGACGCCCGAGCCGCCTCCGCCCTTTGTGGTGGAGCGGGTTTACCCGGAGCTGACTTTTCAGAGACCGCTCGATGTCACGCCGCTGCCGGGCAGTGATCGACTGATTGTTCTGGAGGAAACGGGAAAGATGTATTCCTTCGTGCCAGGGGCGGAAAAGGCGGATCTCTTTGGTGATTTGGCGGAGTTTGATCACGAGACGTCGCGTTCTTATGCGCTTACTTTCCATCCGCGATTTGCGGAAAACCGCTTCGTTTATACTTGGATCGTCCAGGACCTGCATGGCGCGACGTTCCGGGAGGATGGCACCCACATCGTTCGCTTCCGGGTCACCGGGGATTCGCCGCCCCGGCTCGACCCCGGCAGCGGCACGAAAATCATCTCCTGGCGGGCCGGGGGACACAATGGCGGCAATATGCGTTTTGGTCCGGATGGGATGCTCTACATTGCCACGGGTGATGCCTCCGGGCCGGAACCACCCGATCCCCTCGTCACCGGGCAGGACATCAGCGATTTGTTATCGAGCGTGCTCCGGATCGATGTGGATACCCAAAGGGAGGCGGGCCGCGGCTATCGCATCCCTCCCGACAACCCTTTTATTAACGAGTCAAAAGCTCGCGGAGAGGTGTGGGCCTACGGGCTGCGCAACCCGTGGCGGATGAGCTTTAACCCCAAAAATGGCGATCTGCTGGTGGGTGATGTCGGCTGGGAACTGTGGGAGATGATTTATCGCATCCAGCGCGGCGGCAACTACGGATGGAGCATCACGGAAGGCGGAAAACAGGACATACGCCCCGATCGACTGCGGGGTGCCTCGCCGATTTTGCCGCCGCTCGTGGCACACTCGCATGAGGAGGCCGCGAGTATCACCGGAGGAGAATTTTACACCGGCGCAAAGCTGCCGGAGCTGTCGGGTGCCTATCTCTATGGTGACTGGCAAATGGGCACCTTTTGGTCGCTGCGCTCGGAGGGCGACAAGGTCACCGAGCACCGCGAAGTGGCGCGCAGTTCTCTGATGCCGGCAGGCTTCGGCATCAATCAGGCTGGGGAGCTGCTCATCGCGGACTACAGCGGCGGTGGCTTGTGGCAACTGGCCAGAAATCCGAAATCCGGAAAAAACTCGGACTTCCCTCGCAAGCTCAGCGAAACCGGACTTTTTAGCGAAACGCCCCGGCAAACTCCTGCGCCCGGAGTTTTGTCCTATGTCATCAATGCCCCGCGCTGGGCCGACCATGCCACCGCCCAGCACTGGGTAGCTTTTCCCGATCAATCCGGCGCTGCGGTCGCCACCGAGTCCAAAGGCGTGGTCCTGCGCGGCAAATGGGAATTCCCTGCGGGAGCGGTGTTCGCCAAAACCTATTCACTCGACCTGGAGCGCGGTAATCCCGCGACCCGCCGCCGCATCGAAACTCAGATCCTGCACTTTGACGGCAGCCTCTGGGGTACCTACACCTATCGCTGGAATGACCAACAAACCGACGCCGAACTGGTGCCGAAACAGGGGGCGGAAACGACCTTTACCATCAAAGACCAGGCTGCGCCGGGCGGGGAAATGCAGCAGCGCTGGCGTTTCTACAGCCGTGCTGAGTGCGCCCGCTGCCACACCCTGATGAATTCCTTTGTCCAGGGCTTCAGCGCCCAGCAGCTCGACCGCACCATGGGAAAGGAGGCACCGGGTGATCAACTGGATGTTCTGACCGGCCTCGGCCTGACCCCGGCAGAGCCCCGCTTCGCAAATCCGCTCGGCACTGTGGGCAGTCTGGAGGTACGCGCCCGCAGCTACCTCCACGTCAATTGCAGTGTTTGCCACCGTTTCAACAGCGGCGGCGGCGTGCCCAGTTACATGAATATCGATGCGGTGCTCAAAGACTCCAAACTCATCGACACCAAACCGGTCCAGGGCGATCTGGGGCTCCGAGATGCGCGAGTCATCGCCAGTGGTGATCCGACCCGCAGCGTGCTGCTGTACCGCATTGCCACAGCCGGACGGGGCCACATGCCCTACCTGGGCAGCCAGCTCGTGGATGATCGCGGGCTCCTCCTGGTGCGGGATTGGATCGCGAGTATGGGCCAAAAAACCGGCGACCTCACCGATGTCACCAGGGCGCAGCGCGCCAGGGAGGAGCAGGCCTTGACCAAGCTCATGTCCGGCGACAACACCCAGCTCGACTTCCTCCTCACCACGGGTAGTGGTGCATTCAGCGTGCTGCTCGCCATCGTCGATGGCAAACTCAGCGCGGAGACCAGGGCCCGGGCAATCGCTAAAGGCAGCGCGCTGAGTGATCCCCTACGCCGCGATTTGTTTGAGCGCTTTCTCCCTGATTCCCAACGTCGCAAAGTCCTCGGTCCCGACATAGATAGTGATGCCCTGATCGAGTTAAAAGGCGATGTGACTCGCGGTGGGGCGGTTTTCTCCGGCATTTGCAGCGCCTGCCACCGCGCCAACGGAGTCGGGATCGACTTTGGGCCAGACCTGAGTCATATCGGCAGCAAATGGAAACGCCTCGCCATGCTGGAGCAGATCCTCGCGCCCGCGAAGCTGGTCGAGCCGCAATGGCAGTTGGCCACGATCGAGCTTCGGACTGGTGAAAGCAAAATCGGCTTCATCACCGCCCGCAGCGAGACCGAACTCACCCTAAAAATGGCCGGGGGTATCACCGAAAAGATCAACTCTGACCGGGTCGCCAAAACCACTATCGCACCCATTTCCATGATGCCCGAGGGTCTCCTCCAAAGCCTCACCGTGCAGGAAGCAGCAGACCTGCTTGAGTATCTTGATTCGCTCAAATAATTATCGTTTAATCAAACATGAAAACAGCAAGTAACGACGAAGCCGCCCGCCGGGCCTATTGGACGGAGCAAATGGAGGCGGGGTATGAGATCGTGGAAAAGCTCATCGCATTTCCGGTCGAGGAATGTGGCGAGCGATTTGCTGACCTGCCAGATGCAGCGGCAGCGGCGGGTGTGGAGATGCTTTTCTCGACCAGCAAGATCGCCGGGGATCTGGATCGCATCTACTTCATGCGGGAGAGTCTGGTGGCCGACGTCGTCACCATCGGACGCGAGATGAATGAGCGAGGGTGGATCCTGAAAATCGAGGACTGCTTTCGGTCCCTGGAGATGCAACGCCAACTGGTACGCAAGCCGTCGGTCTTCGACACCGTCTTGAAAAAGACCATGTGGGAACTCGGCGGCGAGGTGCCGACTCCGGAGATGATGTTCCGGAGAGCCATCGTCCTGACGGCAAACATGCCCAAGATCGGAGCCCACATGTCGGGATCTGCCATCGACATCTCGGTCTTTTCTCGCGACGACGGCAGCGAGGTCTGGCGCGGCTATCCCTATCTCGAAATGAGCGAGCACACCCCGATGCGTTCGCCCTTTGTCGCACCCGAGCACGTCGCCACGCGGCTCGACATTTGCGGGATGATGGAGAAACACGGTTTTATCCATTTCCCCTTTGAGTTCTGGCACTTTGACAAGGACGATGCCGCCATGCACATCCTCACCGGCAATCCCGCACCCTGCCGCTTCGGCCCGGTAAATTGGGACCCGCACACCAACGAGGTTACCGCCGTCGCAGATCCGCTCGCGCTGTTAAATCCACTCCCGGTGATCGAGCGGGAGATCGAGGCGGCTTTGGAGCGGGTGAAAGGTGCGGCGGGACTTTAAAATAGAATTGACACGATTGACCAGGTTGACCTAATTGTTCGGTTGCTACCATGCCTGAGCTGTTCGATAAACACGGTGGGTTTCGCCGCCTACATTCTTTCACGCTGGCGACGATTGTGCAGATTGAAACGCTGCGGTTCTGCCGCCGTTTTCTGACCTTTGACCATCGTGAAACGGACACCAAGTTCTACGACCCCAAGGGTCGCCAATACGACCAGATGACGCAGGCCGCCCGGAGTGGTCGCCAGAACATCATCGAGGGCTCGGAGCGCTCGTCCACCTCCAAGGACACAGAGATGAAGCTCACCGACGTGGCCCGGGCGAGTCTGAGCGAGCTGCGCGGTAATTACGAAATCTTCATCCTGGACCGCCAGCATCTCCCCTGGTCGGCCCATTCCGACGAGGCAAAGGCGGTTTATGCCATCTCTCTGGATGCAGCCCCTTTCACCGATGACATGGTGCATGAGTCAGCAAAACATGCCCTGGAGCAACGCGCAAAGTATGCCCGCTGGCTGGATGCCGATGACGCCGTGGAAGTGGCCAACGCGATGCTGATCATTATCGGACGCGCCCTGAACATGCTAAAGAGCCAAATCCAGGCGCAAGGCCGGGCATTTGAAGAAACCGGTGGATTCAGCGAACGGCTCATGGCGAAACGTCTCGAAGCCCGGGAAACCCAGCAATCTACCGCTCCGTCTCCCCAATGCCCACAGTGCGACAAACCGATGCGAAAGCGAAACTCGGCCAAGGGCGAGTTCTGGGGATGCTCCAGCTACCCAGAATGCAAAGGGACAAGACCCATATAAAAATCAGAATCTGGTTTGCCCCGGTTTTCGTCAGCGCAGTCAGCGCAGTCAGTACTGTCAGCGCAGTCCCACACTGGCCACCTGCACCGTTAGCGATCCCCCGACTGGCGCTTTGCTCCCGAGCCTTGATGCCGCCCACCTTCGGTAGCGCCTCCGCTTCCTCCTCCGCTGCTTCCGCTGGGGCGTTTGACTCCTTTTTCAGTCAGCTCGATGTCACCGGTCTCGATCAATTTGGCGAGAAAAGGGCTCTCGATTGCTTTCTGAGTGACCTGGCCGGTTTTGCCAGGACTGAGAAACAACTTCCCGCCTCCGGGTAAAATAATGCTGATTGGTTTTTTGGTTTTGTTGGTGATTTCCATAATGTCTCCTGGCGGGGCGAAAATAGCACGGTCAATCGAGTTGTCTCCGTTTTTTTGGAGGGATGTCGGGAAGAGAGGGTTAACGCGGATTCTACCCTGTTGAATCGTCGATTGTACCCTCTAAAGGAATCATGAAGGTTGGTATTATCACCATCGATTACCTTGCGTTACCGCCCTGCGGACAGTTTAGTGCCGCATGAAACTCGCTTTGCCAAATGTGACGGGAGATGTGTTTGTCCTGGATGATGCCTCGATCCAGGCCGGGTTGGCCGGTTCGCGGGAAAGTCCCCGCCGCCGCATGATTCTCCCCCTGCACCGCAGCCAGAGCGATCTGGTGCAGCGGATGTTGAACTTTTTTCAGCCGGGCACCTACGTGACCCCGCATCTCCACCCGAAGGAGTCAGCCTCGGAAACGATTTTGGTGATGCAGGGCTGCATCGGGATGCTGATTCTGGAGGAGGATGGCAAAATCCGCTCCACCCATCACCTCAAAAAAGGGGCGCTGATCGATATCGCCCCGAATATCTGGCACGGAATGGTGGCGCTGGAGGCAGATACGGCGATCCTGGAGGTGAAACGCGGACCCTATGATGATTCGGACAAGGTTTTCGCGCCCTGGGCACCAAAAGAAGGCGAGGTGGGAGCAGAAGCGCTGATAAGGCAGTATGAGGCCTGTTTTGCGCGGAGGGGCGAAGAGTAAATGCTTGTGGGGCGTGATACGGGCCAAGCCTGACCCGCAAAAAAAGCCTTCCCGTTTCTGGGAAGGCTTTCTTGGTTTTGGACGTGAAATAGACACAATAAGGCGCTCCGAAAAGCTCTCAAAGAACGTTCGCTAAACGTTCTAGATGAGCATCTTGGATGCACATTGACAGGTGAGTCAGTGTTAATGTGAAGTTTCATACTAGTTGAAGTCAGATTAGTCTCGTGTTACTGTTCCAAACCATGGACCTGGATTTAAAGGTCATTTCATACAGTTTCAGAGACGAAGAATGGTCCCATTTTCGCGACTCGAGCTGCAGGGTAAATCGCTCTGCAAGAAGTCAGAATTTAATACTAACCCCCATAGTTTTTAAAACTTTGACCGGAGCGGTCTTGATGCGTCCTTTATGCTCCAATCAGTCGGAATGACGGAGATTCTACAAAAGCTATCTAAGTTCTGGAAAAAGCTGACCCGCTCGGTCACCGAATCTTCGAAAAGCTTTTATGGCGTCATTCAAAGAGGTGACAGGACCTGGAAACGGCAGGTCTTCAGGCTTGGATTAGTTCTCGCGATCGCATTAATCCCGTTGATTCTGGCTGTTTCTATCACTTGGGCAGTTTTTCAGGTGCGGGCAGCGAAATACGATCTCGCTGAAAGTGAGGCTATGAATGAGCGGACGTGGGTGCTCGACCGCGACGGAAATCGGCTTGGTCACGTTTCCGGCCACGGAGAGAATCGGCAAAAGGTTCCTTTAACGGAAGTCTCACCGTTTTTTATCAAAGCGCTCCTCGCCCGCGAAGACAACCGGTTTTACAAACACCGTGGAGTCGACTGGATTGGCGTCGTACGAGCGGCCTTCAGGAACGCAAATGAGGGAGAAATCGTTCAGGGAGCCAGCACACTGACGATGCAATTGGTTCGAAACACCTACGGATTTCGCGACCAGAGTTATCAACGAAAATTGCTCGAAGCGGCATTGGCGAAACGTCTTGAGCGAAATTCCACAAAAGATAAAATTCTCGAAGCGTATGTGAATCGCATCTATTTTGGGTCCGGCCTTTACGGAATCGAGCGTGCTGCTCAAGGGTTCTTCATGAAACCTGCTTCAGAACTGACGCTGGGTGAGTCCGCGTTGTTAGCCGGAATCATACGTGCGCCCTCCGCAATGAATCCATTTCGCGAATCCGAACTTGCCTACGACCAGCGAAATCAAGTTCTGGAACGGATGGTTTCGCTCGGCTACCTGGAGAAAGACACTGCGGCGGAAGCAAAACAGCAGCGCCTCTTTCTACGTCCCGATGATAAACGCATGGCCACTCTGGATTACGTGCTCGAAAGTGTTCATGAAGAATTGAACCGGTTTCTTCCGGAGGAAATGATTGATCGTGGTGGATTAAAAATTTATACCACGATCGACAGCAAGCTGCAGGAGGAGGCGAGTCGAATCCTTGATGAAACACTAACCGAAATCGAATCCAGGAAAGGATTTCCTCATCCCTCACGCGCTCAAGATAGCAGCACTGACCGCACAACGTGGACGGACTACCTCCAGGGAAGTCTCGTCGCCCTGGAGAATAAAACGGGCGATATCCTGGCGATGGTTGGTGGCCGGGATTATGGCGACAGTCCTTTCAACCGTGCGATGAATGGAAGGCGACAGCTTGGTTCCACCTTCAAGCCTTTTATTTATGCGGCCGCTTTTGCAAAAGGAGCCCAGCCGGGATTGCTGATTAGTGATGGTCCGATTGCGATGCCCGGTGGGAACGGTAAAACATGGCGACCACAAAACTCTGACGGAAAATATGGCGGATATTATCCAATGGCGACCGGGCTGATCCGGTCCCGCAATACCATGACGATTCGTGTTGGAAACAGCACCGGAATCGAGGATGTCATTGCATTAACCGAGGGCGTTCGACTTCCGGCTTCGCCACCACCGCATTCCCCCGTCGCGTTTTTGGGAACATTCGATTCCAGCCCGTTGAGAGTGGCAGGAGCCTACAGCACGTTTGCAAATCGCGGGGTTTACCGGAGTCCCCGTCTGATCAGGAAAATCGAAACAATCGATGGAACGCCTCTTTATCGAGATCAAATTCGCGAGACGCAAGCGATACCCGCTGCCGCCGCATGGACCACTTCTGAAGTGCTCCGGGAAGTCTTTCAAAGTGGCACCGCAGTGAGCGCGAAACAGCTTGGCTACGAATCTCCTGCTCACGGAAAAACGGGAACAACCAACGATTACAATGACGCTTGGTTTTCTGGGTATACTGACAAGATCACCTGTGCGGTTTGGGTTGGAATGGATCGGCCGGAAACCATTATGTATAAAGGTTACGGAAGCACACTGGCGCTACCGATTTGGGTCGAGGTCATGAAAGCAGCCGAAAAGAACGGTTATCCGGCAGCACCACTCGAGCCTCCGGTGGGCTACAGGGCAATCATGATTTGTAGAGATTGTGGTCTGATTGCGTCAGGTTCCACGTCGCGGGCATTCAAATTTACGCTTCCTCCCGAAATGATGCCGTCGTACACCTGCGTTGGTCGCCACATATATTCAAATCCGGACTTCAATCCGGATTACAACACTACTTCAACGATTCGCCGCGATTCTGGCGAGTCTGTGCGAGAGGCAGTCAGATCCGTCACCCTGCCGTTGCGAAGACTGGGCCGTAGGCTTTTCGGGCGCTAGTTTCGAGGGGAGATCTGAAATCGGGGACAGAGATCTGAAACCGGAGACAGACCCGGGACAGCCCCTTTATTCGATGCAAAGTTTGGAATAAAAATATTCTGTTATTTTTCCCACTTTTCCTGATAATCTTACCCGCTCAATCATCCACCCAGCTCCACGGCATGGGTGCTGCCATTCCCATTGGCTGCGCCAGGCCGCGATGACGGGGAAACGGGCGCGGCTTGTCCGCCATAAAGTTCTTCGCTGGGTGGGAGCACGCTCTCGAATATGCTCCGGTTCTCCCGGTCGAGCCGGGCAGCGACCGGTTCGGACCCGGGCGCGATGCCTGCCGGGCCACTCCCGGAGATGGACGCAGGCTGCGGGGTTGGTTCCGCTATTGGTGCATCCTCCTGCTCGTAGCGGGGAAGACCGTAAAGCCGGCGGTTTTTGCGGTAGGCTTCGTAAGTGGCGGGGTCTTTGGCCCAGTATTGCAACATGAGAGGATCAAGCTGGTTACGGATGTGGGTCATGACGGCGGAGAGGGCATCCTCAACTTCGGCGGTGGTGATGGTGCGCTCGGTGAGGGCGCGCCGGGCGAAGCGATCTCTGTGACCCAGGCAGTCTGCGCGGCGATGAGAGTGACTTTGTCTTCCGCAGGGTTACGGTTTTTAGCCTCTGCCCCCTAAAATCTACTCCCTAAAACTTATCCTAGACTTACGATTATGGGAGGGCAATGGCGGGATCGCCTTCGCGCCAAAAACTTTGAAAATGGCTCGTATTTAAGGTGTAAAAACGATCCGCTGTGTGGTGTCGAGCGGCAACCAGGTGGAGGTAATCGAAGATGGCACCACCTCGGACACCCCGCCTTTCCGCTTCGTCAAAGGCGTTTAGCATCTGTTCCTCGGGGAGTTGCAGAATAGTGGCCCGAGGGAGGATGCTGTTGCGTATTACCTTGGCGACATCAGATGTCGCTGGCCGGGGTTTAATCTTGCCGCTGGTGAGGGTGTTGAAGGTCTCTACGAAGCTGTGCGACCAGACTCCGAATGTTCCAGAGGTGATCAGAGCCCGGCAAGCTGTGTGGTGGAGTTCCGATTCAAAGAGGGCTGCAACCAGAATGGAGCTGTCGAAAACGTTCATCTTGTCACTCGGGAGGACAGGCCCTCCTCACGTTCCGCACGAGCTGCCATAATAACCTCAACCGCATCGAATGGTTCTGTGCCTGCGAAGACGAGAAGGCCATCCCGATCCACCAGGCTGACCCTGGAATCTGCCGAGGCATCGCTTGGACGAAGTGCGATGCCCTCTTCACTAAGATCCGCAACGAGCCTGGCACCTGGTTTAAGTTTTAATTTCTCAAGGAAAGCAGTCGGGAGAGAAATGCTTCCAGA
>JBGSJM010000307.1:0-12849 GCA_041742015.1 Verrucomicrobiales bacterium
CTCCCAGGTTAGGGACTTCAAATTGGAACCTGGGAAAAAAGAAACCTTCGAATTCAAAGTCCGTGGGGCCGGAGGACAAATCCTCCGAATGAATGTCGCAACTCCAGGGGATACCTTTCCGATGGATGATACGGTTATTTCCCCCCTTCCCAAAGGAGAGCCTATAGTGGTTGTCTGGATCCGGCAAAATAACGAGAATACCCCCCAGGATGCCTATACCAGCCTCGCCTTGAGTGCGATCCAGGAGTCGGGCACTCTCGAATTGCTCGCGGGAACCCCGGCCCAGTGGCCACTCAAACACGAAGTTGACGCCGTGATTTTTGATGGCTGGCTGCCGGTGGAATGGCCAACTCATCTCCCCGCTGTGGTCATCAACCCGCCCCACAGTTCTGGTCCCATCGTGGCCCGGCGGCTCGAAAACCCTATCCCCTACGACTCCGTCCGGGTTGGCAACGAGGATCACCCCGTCCTTTTCCGGGTCAGCAGCGCAAGGGTGGCTCTAACCCAAACATCATTGATTCAGCCATCAGGATCGTTTGAGCCACTCTGGATCGCCGGAAAAGAGCCCATTCTCGCAGCGGGCGAGGTGGAAGGGCAGCGCATCGTTATCATGGCTTTTTCTCCGCAAATTTCAGAACGCCTGCCGTTGACTGCTTCGTTTCCCCTGCTGCTTGGCAATGCGGTTTTCTGGGTTGTGGAGACTTCAGAAGAAGCGAAAAAACGAATCATCGAATCTCCCACTGGCGAACTGATTGATCTGGATGGCAAAACGATCACCTGGACCGAATGGCAAAAAGAAAGTCTGCGCCGCCGGGATTTTCCTCTCGATTCCAAAACCATCGAAATGGATCGGATTGGAATCTGGCAAACTGATACGGGTATAATGGGCACATCCCATCTCCTCTCGGCGAGTGAAACCAACCTCCCGGGAATCAGTGCCGAAGAAAAGGAGGCGGTGGATCAAGCAATCAAATCAAGTTCCATGGGCAGCCTGCTCCCGGCATTTTTGATTCTAATCGTGGTGTTATTGCTCGTGGAAAGTTGGTTGTTTCACCGGTATGCGGTCTATTGATCAATAGATGTCGCTTGCAAATGCCCGCGTAAAGCGCTGGGTTGCCCAAACGGAACAAAACAAGATTCCTCGGGGCAACTCGAATTCGGTGCATTTTGAAGGAAAGGCTGGGATCGACGCGTTCTCAAAAATAATAGTTTTTTCATTCTTGACAGTTCGATAATCTGAAATATCGGTTTTGCCTTGATGTTAACCACATCTACACAAACACAAACAAAATGAAAAAAATTAATATTACTGCTCTACTCGCCCTTGTGGCATTTCCCTTCGCCGCCGCGAAAGCCGGTGAAGTTTGCGTAATTGCATCCAAAGCGCCGATTGCATGCAAAGAAACCATCTGCTCCAAAACTGGATATATTTTCGGATATGGGGGGATTCTGTTCGGCCAGGAAAACGAGGTCGACCTCGGAGGGATCAACTTCGATTTTGATTATGACGACGGCTTCATTGCTGGTGGGGGTGCCGGTATTTATTCCGATCTGTTCTGCGGAAGCCGTTTCGAAATTGAAGGGATCTATGCCAACAGCGATCTAGACACCGTCTCGTTCGGCGGAGTCCCCGCGGCTGCCATTGGAGAAACCGAAACCTATGCCGTGATGTTCAACGTGCTCAAGGAGATTCCTTTCGGATGCATCACCGGTTATGTCGGCGGGGGTCTTGGTTATGCCTGGACAGACTTCAGCGTTGGGGGATTTTCCGATGAGGACGGAGCCTTTGCCTACCAGTTCATTGCTGGAGCCGATCTCCCGTTAACCGATTGCCTGGCCCTTTTCGTCCAATACAAGCTTCTCGGCATCGGTGACACCGATTACATTCTGGGAGCTACCAATGTCAACGTGGACAGCGATTTCAGCCATAGCGTTTCTTTAGGAGCCCGTCTTTCTTTCTAAAATTTAGTTGTGAACGCTTTAGCCTAACTAAATGGCCCTGCTGGAATCGGCAGGGCCATTTTCGTTGTCTCAATCCCGTGCGCCGGTTCCAGCCATTTACACTTCGAACCCATGGTTTTTGGAGTTATCTTTGGACCGTCACAATTTCCGAAGGGGTGCCATCTTTGAAAACCACTTGTACGGTGACAAATTCTGTGTCATTCGGGATGGTGACGAAGACCGGCAAACTTGCATCGATCGGAGCCGGGCCTGGCTGGTTGTACTCGGGAAAAACGACCCGAAATCTGGGATTTGAATTTAGCCCATAGGCGATCTGTTTCAAACCGCCACGGTAGCAAAGCAGGTGAGTAAAATAGAGGAGCGTCATCCCATCGTATTCACGAATACTAACCCAGCTTCGTTTCGAGATGTTTAACATCTGTTTGGCTTCGGCGTGGGATTGCTCATTGGGCTCTAGAACAGCCCGATAAGGTCCCATCATGTCTCCGTTAAGGTTTTTGTAAGCGACCTCAACCACCGCCATTCCACCCACTTTGGCCAGTTCAATAATCTGACTGGGCTGAGGCTGCCCGGTTGAGTAGGAACGGGTCGTGGCAAAACCCGTCGAAGCGAACTTCTCTTTTCCGGGAGCCCGCCAAAAGATCTCGGTAGCCAGTTCGGGGATTTGAATCGTTCCAGTCCACCCCTGGTTGTGGCACAACCAGTGAACTTGGGCCGGGTTTTGCATGGCATTCTTCGAACTTTCGAGGGTGGCAAGTCGATTCGCGCAATCGACCCTCCACTCAGCTACTAAAGCTTTGTCCACCAGCCAGCGCACCACATTCCAGGCGCCGTCTTGATGGCAAAATCGATCCAGATACCTTTTTTCGCGGCGCTTGTCCTCCAACGTCCTAGTTCCCAGCCTGATTTCGGAGTATTCTTGGCTGAGCAGGTAATAGACCGGCCCGCAATCCGGATAAGTTTTCATAAAAGCCACCAATTGAGCGATCCTCTGGGGCCTATCCCAAATCAGGGCCTCCGCTAGGTGATGAACCACACTATTGGACTGACGGACCACGTGGCGATAAGTTTCGCGGGCACCGGCCAATCCCTCCTGCACTTTCAGGAACTCGATGAACCGAAGGTGGGGATCAATACACTCCACGTCGAACTGAAAATAATCGATGAAAAAGCGGCGGGCATTTCGATAATCTCCTTTGATTTCTGAAATCCGGGCATTGAAATAGAACTGCTCTGGAGATTTCGGCTCGGGAATAATCCCGCCAAGTTCGGAGAACGATGCAAAGGAGGAACGCATCTCCTCCACGCTGGTGAGGATTTGCCGCTGGCCTTCTTTTAACTCAGTGGCATTTTCCTCCATGGTATCCAGGGACGTAGCCAAAATATCAACAGTGGCCTTGAGCTTTTCCCGAAGCTCGGCCGCTTCGATCCTCATCTCCAAAATTCTCTGGGCGAGTTCCTCGGGAGTTTTCACCTTGTTGTAAAGGTAATCGCCACTTAGAACTCTCTGGCGATGAGCTTCCTGCAAAGCGATTTCATCCTCTGGTTCGGGGTCGGCCACATCAAAGGGAAAAGCGTCATCCAAGATAAACACGTAGGTCTTGATGCCTAGTTCCCGGGCCAAATCGTACTCCATCTGAGTCCACGACCGCCGGGGAATTCCTAGCGGCAACGTTTGGAGATTGGGTTCGCCTCCGTAGTATTTTCCGACAAGATGAATCACGGCCTGACAGCTTTCCACCCTCGTTTTGAGCATTTCTCTGACGGTCTGATATCCAGGCTCAAAATGCTCCTGCACAATCGGGTGGCAACCAATCGTAAGCAATCCATCCTTCACGATCCTGCGGGCACTGCGCAAGTCTCCACTAACAGCTGAAATGAAAACGTTCGGAGTGAGGTCTGACATACGCATAAAATAACTTATTTCCAGTATTCGGTCGAGACTTCACTTTTTTTAAAATGAAAGTCGCACCGTTGCAAAACTGTACTTTTGATCTACGGGTTATCGCATCATGAAAAAAAGTCTTCCATTCCTAGCTATTGCTCTGGTGATCGCCATCGGGGTTATGTTTGGTAATCTTTCGCCACAGCCCGAAATCATTGTCAAGGCGCTAGCCGCCTTTTTGGCGGTGTTGTTGACGATCGGTCTATTCATGGGCAATTCAGACGAGAAGGGACAAGCCATCTCAAATGTAAGGGAGGAACCCCGGAAACCTGCGCATACCAATGACACCCAGGGATCCGCTGAAGCAGAAGTTATCACCTTCCTCGCCAGGATGCAGGAAAAAGGCCGTCTGATCGATTTTCTAATGGATGACATATCCACCCATAACGACAGTGCCATCGGGGCGGCCGCACGGGTGGTTCATCAGGGTTGCAGTGCAGTGGTAAAAGAACACCTCTCAATCTCCCCTGTGGACGGAGGCACAGAAGGTGCCAAAATTTCGGTGCCACCAGGCTACAATGCGAGTTTGTATCGACTGACGGGTAATCTGAGTGGCAAAGCACCTTTTAATGGAACTCTGGTTCACAAAGGCTGGAAAGTGACCTCGTCCAAGTTACCAAAAGTTGTCTCGCCAGAATCCGGGGAACTGCCACCTTTGGCACCCGCACAAGTCGAAGTCTAGGATTCTTTTCCCAAATACCGCACACGACCATGAAAAAGACATTTGCTCTGGGGATCGACCTCGGAACCAGTAACAGCGCCATCGCATGGGCTGAACTTGAAAACCGGGAATCACCCGAGATTTTGGAAATTCCTCAGACTCTCGGAGTCAGTTCATTGGGAACCCGGGAAATCTTTCCATCTGCCACTTATATTCCCCACGAGGCGGAGTTCCCGGCTAATTTGGCCCAGCCCGAATGGTGCGAAGGCAAGTGTCTGGCTTTGCGAGGTCAGTTTGCCCGTGAACATGGCTCAATGGTTCCGGATCGATTGATCACCTCGGCAAAATCCTGGTTGTCCAACCCCCATGTGGATCCGAGATCGTCCGTTTTACCCTGGCAATCCGAACTCCCGACTGAGCAGAAACTTTCAGCCTTCGAAACGACTCGCGGCTATCTCGAACATCTCCGGCAATCCTTCCAGAATTCGCACGACGCAACCGATATCGCCAGCGGGGAAATCGTAGTTACCGTTCCAGCCTCTTTTGACGAAGTGGCCAGAAATTTAACGGCAGATGCCGCTGAGGCTGCGGGCCTGGAAAACGTGGTCTTGCTCGAAGAACCACTGGCTGCTTTCTATGCCTGGACTGCTCAAGCCGGCAGCGAATGGCGGAACCAAGTCAAACAAGGCGATATTGTCCTGGTCTGCGATGTGGGCGGGGGCACCGCCGACTTCAGCCTTCTCTTAATTTCGGAACAGGATGGCACCCTGGAAATTGAAAGAATAAGCGTTGGTGAACACCTCCTGCTTGGCGGAGACAACATGGATCTGGCTCTGGCCTACACGCTCCAAAGTAAACTGGCATCGGAAGGGACCAAAATTGATACCTGGCAGATGCGATCATTGGTTCAAAGCTGTGGCGCTGCCAAAGTCACCTTGTTCTCCCGCGATGACCTGGATGAAACTCCGATCTCAATCCCATCAAGGGGCTCAAGCTTGTTTGCCAAAACCATTTCCACCAAACTAGACCGAGCAACTCTAAACTCAGTGGTACTGGATGGTTTTTTTTCCATTACAAACCCAGGTGAATTGCCGAAAGAAGGGAAAACCGGACTGCACGAATTTGGCCTTCCCTACGCCAGCGACCCAGTGGTTAGCAAACATCTCGCCCGCTTTTTGCAGCGCAGTCTCGCCAACGTACGGGCCAGTGTAGCCCTGTCCCAGATGGTCCCAAAACCACCTGGAGACTTGCTTCACCCGACTGCAGTTTTGTTTAATGGCGGTGCCTTCAAAGCGGAGGCAGTCAGAAAAAGGGTGATTGAACTTTTAGCCAGTTGGAATCATGGGGTAGCCCCTGTAGAACTCCAAGGATTTCAACCAGACCTAGCCGTCGCCCGAGGAGCTGCTGTTTACGCTAGGAACCGTGTAACGGGCAGAGGGCTCAGAATCAAGGCAGGGACTTCCCGCTCCTACTACCTGGGATTAGAGTCCTCCATGCCTGCCATCCCTGGTTTCATACCACCGTTGAAAGGGGTCTGTGTGGTCCCGCAGGGCATGGAAGAAGGAACCGAGCATGTCCTGGAAGGACGCGAATTTGGTTTGGTGACTGGGCAGGAAGCGGAGTTTCGATTCTTTTCATCCGAAGTCCGCAGCGGTGACCGCCCCGGCACGATTGTGGAAAATGCGGAGGAGGAGCTGGAGGAAACGGCAAGCCTCAAGGTGGAACTCCCTCCCCTGGAAGGCTTTTCTCTAGGTGACATGATTCCAGTTCGCCTTCACGCAGTGGTGACGGCTCTGGGCAATCTAGAGCTATGGATGCACCACACGAGGTCGGAAAAACGCTGGCAATTAAGTTTTAACGTGCGGACCGAGTAAATCCCCCACTTATCACCCAATAGAGCAGGCTGCCTCCAAGCAGGGTCACCGCGCCCCAAAGGCATTCCACAGGTTTTTGTTGGATCTGAAAGTAGAGCACCCCTCCGGTCGTCAGCAAAAAGATGATCGGTGTCAGTGGAAAGCCCCACGCCTTGAAGGGACGTTCCAGACCGGGGTAACAATATCTCATCCACATCATCCCAACGACCACAGTGATTGATGAGATGGTGAGCAGTGCTTCGATGTAATGAAGCAATTGATCGAAAGTGGCAGTCAAAATCAGACAAATCGCTAAAAATGATTGAAACAAAATCGCCAGGGCTGGAACCCCATTCCGGTTCAATTTGGCAAGCCGACCAAAGACCGGGTAGTCTTTCCCAATTTCGGCAGCCACCCGAGGACCTGCCCAGGTCATGGAACTGATCGTGGAGATTAAACCAATGGCGATCATCAAACCCATCACATTTCCTCCCCTAAGCCCGAGGATCGCACGAGAGGAAATCAACCCGGCCTCTGCTTCGCCAGAGAGCGACGAAATCGGAGTTGAATGTAAAAAGGCAGCGTTTAGAAACACATAAACCACTGAAACCAGGGAAGTACCAATCAAAATCGCCAAAGGGACAATTCGCTGCGGATCACGAACCTCATCCATCATGTATGTGGCCGCGTACCAGCCTGCATAGGCATACAAAACATATACCAGAGAAATTCCAAAATCCGCCGAAAAGATAAGATCAGAGTCACCGGGTTGGGGAAAAAATGAAATCTCCTGTGGCGTCCCCAAGACAAATCCCAAAGTCCCCAAAACCACAATCAAAACCAATTTTGCTATCGTAAATCCTGAATGAAACCCTGCTATTGAGTTCAATCTCCCCAAATGAACAAGGCACACTCCCAAAACGACTGAAACCGCATACCAATTCTCATTCCCCCCAGTAATTGCCGCCAAATACTTGCCCAAAATCACCCCATTTAATGCGATCGGTGCTGTAAAACCTGCGGTGACCGATATGCAGCCTGATAAAAACCCAATCAATCTGGGCCAGCACGCGTTGAGCAACTGATATTCGCCACCAGACCGAGGAAACATGGCAGCGAGTTCGCAATAACAAAGCGCTCCACAAATTGAAATCACTCCCCCAACCACCCATAGCAACAAGATAGGAAATCCCGAGGGAAGCACCGCCACCTGATAACCGAGACTACCAAAGACCCCAGTGCCTACCATACTGGCAACCACAATCGATGTCGCTGTAATCAAACCAATTTTCGGGATCTCTTTGACTTGGCACATCGAATATCTTCCCGAATTTAGTCCCGCGTAAATCTGGGGATTTGTGAAAAGTAGCTTTCGTTTTCAGACTTATGGCGACTAAGGTAAATCCGGTTTCGCGCATACGACCTAAAGTAGGAAACATCAAACCGGCATGATCGAGATCGAAGCGGGGTCGAGAACTCTACCGTCATCGGAAAGCCTTATTTCATTGATCGAGATCTGATTAGCTCCCACTCCTTTATCAGCGAGCTTTTTTTTCACCGCCAAAAGCCGGCGAGAGGCCAGAAGCGCCTTAAAATCATTGCTAGAAGCCAGGTCTTCGAGTCCCTGAATTTTAACAACCCTCGCCTCTGAACCGGAAACCGCAGCCGCGATCGCCTGAAGCTTTGTCAATTCGCTTTCTTTGAGATAAGCGCTGTTGGCATCAAAAAAAATGTTGGATGAAACCGCCCGAGAGGTGGCGATGGATGGATTAACTATCTCCTTAACAGCGGGCAATACAACCTCTTCTGCTATGTCGTTAAACTTCACCGAAATCCCACTTGAAGAAGTGTTACCAATCAGAGATGGGGAAATCGGAACCGTGTCATCAGACTGAAGATCACTTTTGACTAGAGCCTCTGGATTCTCAAGTGTAACCATTGGTGGCAGCGCCAAATCCACAACGGATTCTGACGAGGTTGCCTCGATAGTATCGTTCACAATCGGATTCCCCCCCCCACCACCAAGATCAGGAGTTGGTGCCGAAGCCACCTGGTTGGTTGTCACCGCGACATGCACCACACTTGAATTCACTACCATCGAATCCTCTTGATCCACCTGGACTGGCTCTTCTACTGCCACCACATAACTAAAATCATTCTTGATCACAGGAACTTGCGGGACTGGCTCCTCCGAATCGCTCAAAATCGAACCTCCGCGTGCTCCGATGGCGCTAACTATTGACGGAGCAATCAATTCGCTTGCTTTCTCCACCATGACTTCGGCTTTGAAACTCCCAGAAACCTCAACCGGAGTTTCTTCAGGTTGAGTCCCAAATTTTAGAAATTTGAATTTACCCCCTGATCCCTCATTACCTTTAATCACATCGGAAACTGCAGAGCTGACCGATTCGTTACCTGACAATCCTACAGCTCCGGCTGAAGAAAGTGGGTCTGCCACCACTTCGACTACGGCCACTTCCTTCACAACAGCCACTTCCTTCACAACAGCCACTTCTTCGACAACAGCCACTTCCTCGACTAAGGCCACTTCGTCCACAACAGTCACTTCTTCGACAACGGCCGATTCCTCAATTACAGCAACTTCCTCGACTACGGCCACTTCCACACCTTGGGGAATTTCCACTTCCAAGCTTTCAGTTGGTTGAGAATGCCCCTGAACATTCGCGACTTCCCAAACGATGGGTTCCAACTTGGGTAATGCACGATTTTCACTTACTTTTCTGATCGGTGGAAGAACCGGGACGACTTCGTCGACCCAGACAATTTCATTCTGATTGCGGGTGTTGATTTGTGAGTGTCCCCCGTTCTTTTTATCCAACATCGCAATCATCTGCACAAGCGGTCCGCCCTCCCGCTCTCTGCCGTTCCCAGTTGCCACATCGCCAGTTACCGCCGCCATGGCGGCACCTTTGGCAACTGAAAGTGAATCTGTGCGACTGGAAAAATCAAACTCCTCTTTGCCCTCCAGAGCAGCAATCAAACGATCGAGCGACTCTGTAATTTCACCCTGCTGTTTTAGGACGGCTTTTGCCTGTTCAGTCTGAATACGCGCCTTATCGCGTAAGGCTCGAAGATGCTCTAATTGATTCATGTCGGATTGTAACCGACCTCAGACTTTAGTGCTAATTCAAATTTTGTTAATATAAGTAAAAATTTTAGATTTGAGACTCAATTTCCCGAAGTAGCCATAAAACGCAGTAGCATTGCTGATTTAATTATCACTTAAACCAATCCGACGACATTTGCTTCTCCACCGTGGCCCGATAGATTTCCAATCGACTCAAGCCTTTTGAATTTTCTTTTTCAAGGTTAACAATCGACCACCTTCCTTTGCGGAAGAACACCCCGCCCAAAATTAAACCCAGAATCAAAAAAACCACCGACCATAGGATCGTTCCGGCAAGGACTCCGTTTGTGTTGAGTGCATCCGGACCGTTTCGAAAATACTCGGGAAGATATTTGAAAAGTGTCGCCTTCATTAGTTTGCGGTCTCTGCTGGGGATAAAATGGTGATCTCAACTCTTCGGGCTTTCCAAGCCGCACCTGAAAACGAAAGCCCCTCGTCCTCGCCTTTTCCCCGGACCACGATCAATGACGGATCCACACCGGCTTCCTCAAACATCTCCTTGACCGCTTCCGCCCGCAGGTTGCTTAAGGCAAGTTTAGACTCAGCATCACCCTCATTTTCAGTGAATCCAAATACACTGACATGGCTCCCCCCCTCCCTGACTTTCTGTGCGATTCCCCGGATCAATCTGGCGTCATCCTCCCCAACGACGCAACTGTTTTCACCGAAGTAAACCATCGTTCTCGGCCCACCACCATTATTGGAATGGTGCCGCCCGATTCCTTTCGACTCACTTACCATTCGAGGATTCGCGACTGAATCTCTCAGTCCGAAAGATGGAAGTTGATCCAAACTCAAATCAGAGTGATTCCCTGCTCCAATTTTTGACTTCAAAATCGAGATCTGAAGATCTTTCGCCTCCAATTCGTTTCGATTTTGATTTGCCAATGCCTTTAATTCTTCCGCCACCTGTTGGGATTTCACCAGATCAGCCACTTTTTTCTGGAGATCAGCAATGGTTTCACTCAAATTTTGAATTTGGTTACCTTTGGAGCCAGCCCTCATCTGAGCCTCAAGCTCCTCCACCCGGCGATCCCTGCTATCTATCAATTCGAGCAACATATCAATCTGGGCGCTTGATTGGTCACTGTCGTTTAGCTGATTACCGTTCGATTCACTTTGCCTTTCGAAATCGCCCCTCACCTTGGTTAGCTCGTCAGAAGTCTCTGCTAGTTGTGCCTTCAGTTTGCCCATCTCCGAAACATCTCCCTTTTTCCGGGTCCATTGAGCCATCACCTCGTCCACCCCTTTTTTCAGGATCGCATTCTGATCCCGGAGTTTAGACAATGCTCTTTCCTTGGCAAAAAATTCATCCCTAAGCGATTCCAGTTCGCGGCAGCGAAGTTTCAACAATTCTGTCAACTGTCGGTTGTTCTCCTGGATCACCTCATCTGACCTGCCGCCTCCGGTTTCCTCCAAAGCCGCTATCCGATCCAGCAACAGTCGCACCTGCTTCTTGTGCTCCTCAATATTTTGCACGTTTTGAGCATCCACTGTCTGCAATCTTGCTTCCAGAGTCTGAATTCGAACATCTCTCTTCTGAAGCTCCTGAACCTGTAACTGCAAAGCCTCCATCTCCCTGATGGTGAGCGCTGACTTTGACTCCTCGATCTGTGCAATTTGCTTTTCCAGCCTCGCGATGACAATCTCCCGGTCCCGGATAACCGTCTTGAGTTGGTTTTCCCTCTCACCAAAACCACCAACTCCATCGCTAATTTTTCTTCCGAGTTTTTCAACCAACTGACTTTGAGCAATGCCCAGAGTTGCCCACTGACCGGCAAGATAGGCGCTGTCATCCAGAGCAGCCTTGAGTCGCCGGACATTTCCACCCCAGATTTTTTTTGATAGAAGCAACCCGAGCAACATAAAGCAACCGCCCAGGATCGATAAAATCAACCATTCCGGAAATTGACCGAGCAATAATTTTAAATTTTCAATCATTCTTCTCGTTACAATTTCAAGCCTTTTGATGTGATTTGGGCCATCACATCCTGTTTAGTCTTAAAAACATCCCGGCTGACCAAGTCGAATTCCGACTGAATTCTCCTCGTTTCCAACCGAATCAACTCCGATTGAATCCTCAGTTGCAGCCAGTAAGCCCATCCCACAAAAATTCCACAACCCAGCGAGCCCAACAGCCCCACCACCAACGCCCATTGGGGCACAATGGAGACCTTGGAAAGGTAAGTCAGGCTTTGGATACTCAATTCAAACATCAGAACAATTTTAGAGGTTACAGACCGCTACCCCATGAAAACAAAATTTCTTTAATTGTCAAGGAATGTAAATTGTAGGCCTCAAGAGACCATGTAACATAAAACCTATTGACGACCCAACTCGATTGATCGATCCCGCGCTGCGTTGAGTGCTTCCTCCACCATTTGGGCAAATCCATTGGCCCGAAAAGATTCCAAAGCGGCAAAAGTTGTACCTTTGGGACTGGTCACATTTTCTCTCAACACCGCTGGCTCCTCGCCAGTTTGTTGCACCATTTCTGCCGCGCCGGCCACCGTTTGCGTCGCCAGGTTTAAAGCGATTTCAGCATTTAACCCCTGCTTAACTGCTGCACTGACAAGTGCTTCGATCAAGAAAAAAACATACGCCGGACCACTCCCACTCAGAGCCGTAACCGCATCCAAATCGCTTTCAGCCACTTCAAAAGCGCATCCCACAGACGCAAACAGACGCCGAGTCACCGCCGCATCCTCATTTGTGGCCTTTGATCCCAGAGCGAAGCCAGCCGCACCTTTGCCAACCAGGGCGGGTGTATTTGGCATAACCCGGACAACCCGATGCCGATTGCCCAACGCCTCTTGTATTGTCCCGATTCTAACACCAGCAGCGATTGAAATAATCAACTTATCTCGGGAGTCGCCCAATTCACGCAACATCGCTTCCATGCCCTGCGGCTTGACACAGACAAGGATGACATCTGCCGCCGAAACAACCGCCGCACCTGACTCAGCTACCCTGGCACCCGTTTTGTTAGCCAGGGCCTGTGCCGCAGGCCCATGGGAGTCGTACAAAAAAGTCATCTGACCGGAACAGACCCCCGACCCAATGATGCCCTCAACCAAGGCACTCCCCATTTTTCCGCAACCAATTACTCCCAATGTCATGACACATCTTTAGCACGATAATGCCTCAGGTCACCCCTTTCTTCGACTATGCCCGACTGTACCCTTCCATGAGAAGGATATTTCAAGTTAAATCAAAAAATTTATTTTTTGGTGTTTCCTTCCGGCGTCAGTCCGACCGACGGCCCGGTGAAGGTTTTCAA
>JBGSJM010000308.1:0-16631 GCA_041742015.1 Verrucomicrobiales bacterium
AGGTTGCCGAGGGACTTGCTCATCTTGGCTCCATCCACCATGAGGTGACTGACGTGGAACCAATGATCGACAAACGTTTTTCCGTTGCAGCATTCGCTCTGGGCAATTTCGTTTTCGTGGTGTGGAAAAAGCAGATCCTCACCTCCAGAATGGACATCGAAGCTGTCGCCGAGATGCTTTTTGCACATGGCTGAGCATTCGAGGTGCCAGCCGGGGCGTCCTTGACCCCAGGGGGACTCCCAGAAGTTCTGACCATCCTCCTTTTTGCGGGCTTTCCACAGAACAAAATCAGCAGCGGATTCCTTGTCGTATTCGTCAACATCGCTTCGTGTGACCTGGTTGGTTGTGATTTCACGCTCCTTGAGGCGCGAAAGTTTTCCATAATCTGGAAAAGAATCGACTTTGAAGTAAACCGAGCCATCAGCAGCGTAAGCGTGGCCTTTTTCGATCAGGGTGGCGATCATTTCGATTTGTTCCGGGATGTGGTCAACCGCACTGGGCTCGACATGCGGAGGAAGGAGGTTCAGGGCGATTCCATCTTTGTGGAATTTTTTGGTCCAACCGTCGGTGAACTCCTTCAGAGTAATTCCTTTTTGTTGGGAGCCGTTGATTGTCTTGTCATCCACATCGGTTAAATTCCTTACGTGGAGAGTTTTCAAGCCGGTTGATTCAATCACCCGGCGAAACACATCCTGAACGACAAACGTTCTGAAATTTCCAATATGAGCAGGACCGTAAACAGTAGGACCACAGCAGTAGAAACGGAGAGTATCACCTTGAGAGGGAATGATTGGTTTATTCTTCCGGGTCTGACTGTCGTAGAGATTGAGCCTGTTCATTTATTTTGGTACAATATTGCGGAATGGGTATCTTTGAGCAACTAAGCGCAAACGTTTAAACTAAAGTCATAATAATTTCAACATGTCTGAATCTTTTATTTCCGAAGACTTCATGCTGCAGTCGGTTGCAGCCAGGGAGCTTTACCATCATTTTGCAAAGGACGAGCCGATCCTGGATTTCCACAATCATCTGCCTCCAGATGAGATTGCAAAGGATCGCACCTTTGCCAATTTGTACGATGTCTGGCTGGCCGGAGATCACTACAAATGGCGGGCGATGCGAGCCAATGGGATTTGTGAAAGTCGAATCACCGGTGGAGCAGGCGCGCGGGAAAAATTCGATGCCTGGGCGGAAACGGTTCCTCACACACTGCGGAATGCGCTTTATCACTGGACTCACCTGGAGCTGGACCGTTATTTTGGGTTTTCCGGTTTATTTTCGCCGAAATCAGCGGATGAAGTGTGGGAAAAGGCTAATATGGCTCTGGCCCAACCCGAGTTTTCCTGCCGTGCTCTGCTGAAAAAGATGAAGGTCAGGGCGCTCTGCACCACGGACGACCCGATCCATTCCCTTGAGCACCACCGGGCCATCGCGGAAGATGATTCATTCGATATTGGTGTGTTTCCAACATTCCGCCCCGATGCCGCACTTTGGGTTAATGACGCGGCGCATTTTAATGGTTATGCAGATCAACTCGCTCAGGTGAGTAATCAGGATTGTGGAACATTGGCTGGTTTTCTGGAGGCAATCCGTTTCCGGCATGATTTTTTTCACGAGATGGGCGGAAGAATATCCGATCATGGTTTATATACTATTTTCCAGACTGATTGCTCCAAGGAGGAGGCGGTCAATATCTTTGACAAAGTCAGAACAGGTAAGGCCGCTGATTCGGTTGAAACGGATAAATTCGGGAATTTCCTGATGCTCTACTTCGCAGAGTTGGATGCCTCGCGCGGATGGACCAAGCAACTGCACATTGGTTGTGAAAGGAATAATAACACCCGTCTCTTCAAAGAACTGGGCCGGGATGTGGGTTGCGACTCTCCCGCAGACATCAATCACACGGCGGCTCTTCGCAAGTATCTTGATACTCTGGATCAACGGGGGCATCTGCCCAAAATGATCGTCTATAATCTGAATCCAAAAGACAACTATTCGCTTTCAGCTATGCTTGCCAACTTTCAATCAACCAAACCGGGTTATCCGCCCTGCCCATTGCAACTTGGAACCGCCTGGTGGTTCCTCGATACCAAAGAGGGAATGGAATGGCAGATCAATGCGTTTTCCAACACTTCCCTATTATCAAGGTTTCTCGGTATGTTGACCGATTCGAGGAGCTTCCTTTCCTTCACCCGGCACGAGTATTTCCGAAGGATTCTGTGTAATGTAATCGGCCAGGATATTGAGCGGGGAGAAATCCCCCGTGACATGGAAATGGTAGGCAGCATGGTCAAACGAATCTGCTACCAAAATGCTGCGGACTTCTTCGGGTTCGAGTTGAAGTAGGAGGGTCTGGATTGGGGGAATGTTGAACATTCCCCTCATCACTCCATCACTCCATCACTCCATCACTCTTGAGCGACTCCTCAAGTGGCTTCAAAAACTCAGAGCCCGGCTGTGTCCCGGTGAAGAATAACTGGTCACGGGCACGGGTGGCCGCCACATAGAGTAGTTGCCGTTCCGAAGCATACACCTCTTCCATATCGACATCATCCGCCACCGACATTTCCTCTACCCGCTCCTGAAGTGGAATGGCGTCCCGATCACAGGCCATGACAATAACTGCACGGTATTCAAATCCTTTGGCGAGATGCATGGTGCTGATTGAAATTTGATCAGCGCCCGGCACCTCCTTGCCTCCCAGCTCTTTCCAATCCGCATCAGCGGCGTTAACCGCAGCTCTGGCACGAGCCATCTGAAGAGGGCTGCGCACAAAGATTCCGATCTCCTCGTTAAGTAGGCCTTGCCCCTGAAGATCCCGAATTGTCTCCGCCACGGCTTTAATCTCTTCGCTTGAATTTCGGAAAAACCGAACACTTGGAGGTGGCCCACTAAATACAGAAATGGTGCCCTTTCGGTCTTCAACATTTCCGTCCAAATCGCTTACATGATCAGGAAGCAGCATATCTGCTCGTTCCCTGATTTGATGCGAGGTTCGATAATTTACCTTCAAAGTATAGGTGCGCCCGACGATGTTTACACCTTCTTTGGCCCACGAAAACGGAGCCTGAAAAATCCTCTGACCCAAATCCCCGGTAAAGAAAAGTGCATCTGCGGTTTTGCCGCCAATAACAGAAAGGAATCGCAATTCGGGGACGCCCACGTCCTGCGCTTCATCCACAACGACATAGTCAAACGGGTTGTGGCATTTTCCAATTTTAATTAAATCCGCCAGACTATAGAAGACGTGTGGCCAGGTGTGCAGTCCTGCTCCATTTAGGATCGACAGGGCTACCGAGAATATTTTCCAGAGCCGTTCTCTCTGCTGTTCGGAGAGGCGCTTCCTGCGTCCGCCTCGGGTAGCGTTTTTGTAGGTCTCCCAGTCGGAGACTTGGCGGGAGTCAATGACATCGTCCCATTCATCGCGGATAAAACCCTTGGTAAAGCTACTTTCGTCGAGACGATAGGTTGCCTCCATTAATGCCGCGTCGACTTCGTCATCGACGGCGATTTTCAGGTGAGGATGTAGCGGCTCCCACATATCACGGGCTACTCCTCTGATTGATTGCACACTTACTCTCCGGCTCAGATCGGATGCAGGTTCTACGAGGCGCTCCAGTTTAATGCTGATTAAATTCGCCAGTGCCTCGCTGATAGTTGTGACAAGCACTCGGGCGTTTTCGTTGGTTTTACCAAGGTAGAGAGCCCGATGTAGTCCTACCACCGTTTTGCCAGTTCCGGCTGATCCAGAAATCCGGGCGGGCCCACGGTATTCCCTCTCCACGATCTTGCGCTGTGAGGGGTGTAGAAAAACGGTCCACTTCTCCCATGGGTAGTTTAGTGCTTGGGCGAGTTCCTTTTCGTCAGAGACGAGACGAAAACGACGCTGTGCATCCGGGTGGCTGAAGCCTTCATCATGTTCGCAGATCACAGCCTTCACAGGGGCGGTTGGCTTTCCTCCAGTGGCTAGTTCCAGAAGGGCTTCGGCAGCTTCCTGGGGCAGGTGTCCGGCCAGCTCAAGAAGAGTATCTTCAGTGACATTATGGACGTCTTTGACCCACTCTTCGGGAACTCCGAAATCAAGAAGGTTGTCTTCGCTAAATTCAGAAAAAATTCGTTTTTTGCCCGGTTTCTTCGGTAGCTTTTCTGGAGTCGGGAAATCGATCACCTTATCCCGTATCTCAACAATTTGAGCAGCTCCAGTTTTGGGGTGTTTCTCTATTTTACGAACCTCCGCCCACTTCCGCACCTGATCCTGTTTCCCTACAAAACACAATAGTACATTTTTCTTGGTTTTGTGGACGACGGCATGGAGATTGCGGTCAACATTAACCGAGCGGAAGTTTTTGTCTTTGGTACAGGCTATTCTGTGAAATTTTACAGAGGGAAGAGTTTCCTCACCCTGGAGATCATAAACGGCGTTTCTAATTGCTTTTTGCTCATTTTCCGAAAGTTGTAACAATGAGTCCTGAAAGGTGTCTGCGATACGGAGTTCCATACTTTGTTTTGAAAGCGGTTTATTCCGTAACTGTCTGGAATTTTGTGATCATTGGTAGTCGTGCGTAACGTCAATCCATAGCAGATTTTCAGGTTCTGGCAAATATTCATTAAGGCTTATGATTAAGTTTTCTTAACAATCTTGGGAATCGATTATGTTAATTATCGAAGTTATTGATATTTCTCCGTTGCGGAATTTTTGGGAAATTCCGCAACGATTCCTCACTTCGTAACATCAACTTTGAGTGCCGCTCCGGTTGTTGCAAAGTGAATCCAAGTGGTGACCCCGGCTTTGGCACTGATACATCTAGCATATGTCATCAACTGCCCGGAATAGCCCAGCGCCACTTCGGGGCGTTTTTCATGATCTCCAGGGAAAATTTTGTGGTCAATAATCACTTTGCTTTCGTCTGAAAGACTCAGCAAATGATCGATAAAACCTGTGATGACCTGTCCTTCCTGATTGGTGACGGTGAATGGGACTTCGACTTCCTCGGAAACCGGAGCAAAGGTTTTTTCGATAAATTCCCGGTATCCATTCACCGTTTGCAGAACATCGCTCGCCCGGACCGCCTCTTCGAGATCAAATGCCTTTAGAATGGCTTGGATCCTATCCCGCCGCTGTTGGTCAGGAAGGCCGGGGTTAAAGACTTCTGCGGCAAATATCCGGTGCATCGCATCACCCAGATCTCGTTCATTGATGCGGCCATCAATCTTTAGTCGCTTGCCGAACAGGATGTTTTCACTGATTTGGGCTCCCTCAATCCGCTCCTGCCCTGACGGAGTCAGGTTGGCGGGTAAACGCACCGTTTTGGTCGCGGCTTTGCGGGGAAGGGTAATGTTACCCGTGTCGAGACGGTTTCCAGCCGCTGATTCGGGGTTGTATTCGAAAATGCGATGAGTGGTTGGGATGGAAAGATTTCGATTCACGATCGCCAGGGCCTCATTGATTCCCAGTCCATATAGCCAGGTTGGCTCGGAGCATGGCTCGTGCACAAAAATGAGCCGATCTCTGGCCCGGGTCATCCCGACGTAGAGTAGGCGGAGGAGTTCGTTATGATCGGATTTCAAGACCTTCAGCCCGGTTTCGCTTTCCTCCAGAGCCTGGTCGAGGGGGTGAGAGTCCCCCCGTTGGAAACCCTTTCCAAAAGGATGAATCCAGAGCCTCAATTCCCGACCAGCCAGCGGCGCGGAGAAATCGAGTTCGTAGGGGGATTTGCCGAAAATTCCGACCCGCAGTTTATAAAGATTCGATTGCGGGCCATCCCCCAGGTCCGTTAGGAAGACGATCGGCCATTCCAGCCCCTTTGACGAGTGGTAAGTTCCCACCGAGATCGCTCCCCTGGTCCGGTTTTTTGGGAAAAGATCTTCGCCGGTCTGCTCTAATTCATCGAGCCTGCCGAAGAGTCCGTTCAAAGTCGCCGGGGTGCCAAATTCTTCCGCCCTGGTTTCGTAATCCACGACCAGACGCCGCATTTGTTCTAGGTTGGCGAGTCGCTGGGTGGCTCGGGTTTCGCCTGGACCCCATTGGGAAATGATTCGATTAACGTCGGCGGCCTGTACGGCCCGGTCAAAAGAGGCCAGGGGCGAATTAATCTCCCTCAAATCATCTGCCCGGGCGGCGGCGAGTAGGGATTGTAGGGCTGGGGAAGTTGCCACCTCCCAGGGATTTTTGGATTCACTGCCAGCAAGATTTTCGACGTATTTTAAACGATTCTCCAGCCAAGTCGCCACGTCCAAAATGCCTTCCAGAGCGATGATTTCAGCCGCTGCCAGCGAATCTGTGCTATCGATCCATCGCCGCAGGCAGGCCACTGCCAAAACTGCCTCCGGGGTGGCTAAGAGTCCGCTGCCCGTCATCGAGACGTCGAATCCACGGGCTCGCAACTGGCTCCCGATGTTCTCGGCATTAACTCCTCGCCGGACCAGAATGGTAATATCTCCGGGCTCCACCTGGCGGAGGGTGCCGATCTGTTCCTTTTCGGAAATGCTTGATTTTTCGACCACAAATTGATCACTACGATTTAGAAGGTCCGCCACCGCATCCGCAATCACTGCGGATCGGTTTTGACCCAGGTATTTGGGACGTCCGTTTTCATACGCTTCACCACTTGATATCTCGACGATTTCGACTGCTGGAGACATTTCGGGTGGTGTTTTCCGGTGGGGCAAAATGATGGTTTCCTTCTCCGGCAACCCGAGGTGCTCCTGGAATGCCGGGGCAAACATCTGATTGTTCAGGCCCACGATACCGGGCAGCGAACGCCAGGAGTATTCCAGCGTTTCACGTTTTTCCGCCCCGCTGGCAGCCTGGAAAACCAGTTCCGGGTCTGATCCCCGGAATCCGTAGATCGATTGTTTGACATCGCCAACCAAGATGACCCGCTTTGCGAGCCGTCCCAACTCGGCAAACAGGGCCAGTTGAATCGGGCTGGTGTCCTGGAATTCATCCACCAGCAACAGGTCAATTTCGTCAGCCAGGGCATCGCGAACACTCTGGTTGTCGCGGAGTAGATCGAGAGTCGCTTTTTCGAGATCAGCAAAGTCCGCTGCACCCCGTTTTTTCTTGAGTTCGGAAAAACGGGTTCCTGAGTCCTCTGCGATTTTAAACAGCAGGGTGATATAGGTTTCGATATCATGCTGCAACCTCGGGTGGCGCTGCACCTGACGGGCAATCTCTGCGATTTGATCCGAAAAATCACAAAGTTTTTTTTCCGGCTTTTCCGATAGGAGTTTGCCCCAGTTTGACCAGGGAAAATTTGGGGAAGTGAGGCGCCCCCGCATTCCCCTGACAAAGTGCCGATATTCCGAGGTGTTTTTAAGAGCTGAGTTTTCGCTGAGGACCAGAAATTCGTCGATTTTTTGGCAGAGTTTTTCATCCAGGTTTTCGGCTGTTTCCGGGCCCAGTTCTTTTTTCATTTCCGCCCAACTGGCCTTCCCCATCGAGTGGAGACGGGAAAGGGGAATGTCATTGGATCGGGCGCTTTCGACGATGGCTTTGACATCGCGCCGCCAGTTCCATTGCCAGGTATAGGTGTTTCGCTGGCCGAGGCGACTTGCCAGGCCATAGACGTGTTGTCGAGTCGACTCGTCGACCACTTCATCGATGGAGCGGTCAAGCAGTAGCTTCGCTTCCGTTTCGTCGAGAACCCGAATGTCGGGGGAAATTCCAGCCTCAAAAGCAAAACGATTGAGCAGTTTAAAACAAATCCCATGAACCGTGGAGATCATTCCCTCAGTTTCGAGCTGGGCGGCTTCGTCATGGAGTTTTGCCTGGTGAAAGGCGGAGGAAAGTCGTTCCTTCATTTCATTCGCCGCCGCGCAGGTGAAGGTGGTTGCGATGACTTTTCCCGGCTTGGCGAAATGACTCTGTACCGCATCGATGACTTCCCTGACCAATCGATAAGTCTTGCCGCTCCCGGCACTGGCGGTGATGAAGGTGAGTTTGTCTTTCATGTTGTTTTTTGGTGATTTAACAGGGTTTAGTCAGCGACTGTACCCTGTTAGGTCACTGATTGCACCCTGTTGAATCGATTGATTTTTAATCGGTTTTGGCCCAGCCAGCGAGGTTCCGGTAGTCGCTGTATTTTCCGGGGTCGGGGACGGCCCAGAGGCCAAGGTCCAGGGAATTGTCCAGTTCGAGACGCCCGGCATTAAGTTGGCCGCGACGGATCTTCCAAAGTTTCTCGAAACCTTCCCAGCAGCTTCGCCACTCGTCTTCGTTGTTTTCGCCTCGGTTAAAAACAATATCGGCGCGAGGGAAAAATTGATTGGTCCGGGCCAGCATTTTCCCGCCCCCGGAAAAAATGAAATAAGCACAGTGGGCGTCCTGCCCGTGGCGCGCCTGAACCAGATGGCCGTATATCGCAAGCTGCAAATGGCGGCCTTTGATAAGTTCTTCGCGCCTGTAGGACAGGCCGCCCAGCTTCAGGTCGATCAGGCCGATTTTTCCTTCCTGATTGGTGACTTTCAGGTCGATAAAACCGCCGAGCAATCCACCGCAAAAGGGGACGTCGAGGATTTTTTCCTCACAAGTGACTGCGGTGATTTGCGCAGCCTTGAGCTGAAGGAGGAGTTCCCAAATCGCATTCTTGGCGAGGTAGAGCAACTCGCTGCGCGAAGCTTCGTTCCCTGGAACGAGGTAGTGCGCCGCCTGAAGTTTGAGAATCTCGAACCAGTTTGATTGAACCCATTCATTTACCGCATCTTGCGAAATGTCTTTCCAGGTGATGGTGGCACCTTCATCAAAGAGCCGCCGGACCAGGGTGTCAAGGAGACCAGCGGAGGCTTCGTCGGACTTGCCAGCACTGGGAAGGTTGTTGTCTTTGATGTCGAAGGGATCGGGCTCGGGTTCGAGGAGGCTTTCCACAAACCCGTGCAGGAGGGAACCTTGTCGGCGGGCATCATCCACGATGCGGAAATCGACCTGGGGACCAAATCTGAGGCGGGCTTTGTAGTTGAGGACCCATTCCCAGGGAGAGTAGATAAATTTTGAAAGCGAGGAAAAGGACTCATTTTCCCGGTGCGTAAGTAGTTCTGGACAGGAGATTTGCCAGTGATCGCGATGGGGGGGGAGAGGGTGAATTTTGACGTTATCGGTTTCGATCAATTCTTCCGAAGGCTTTAAAATTGCATTTCCAAATTCAGCGGAGAGTCTCACCGCAAAAGGCGACAGCATCGAAGCGCTCGCTTCACTCTGTGGGCAATGAAACAGGGTCAAAGACTTTCGAGTGTATAAGACGGAACGATAAGCGCGTGCTTGATTGGTTTTGGCAAGCAGATCCGGGTCCGGGAAATCGACGCCTGCACCAGAAAGCCAGGCAATTTCCTTTCGGGTCCAGGGGTGGCGGACGACCGAGCCTTCGCGGGGCTGCCACCAGACCAGATGATCAATTGGGGAAAGCAAATGCCCCACTGATCCGAGACGCTTTGATCCGCCCAGTTCTGCGCCCCGATTTTCTCCGGTTGAGGCGGTGGGGAGCCACTCGGCGAAAATGCGCTCTAGATCCTCCCGTGAGACGTGGGGAACCGAGGCTATGCTTTTGGCCAGAGATTTGATGGCACTTGCTGCCGCCAGCCACATGGATTGCTCCTTTTCAGACTCGCGCAGGGCCCCGCGTTTGCCCAGCCATAGAGAGAGCCTGAGCATCGATTCGGCGAGCACTGCGGTGCGGGCTTCGGCGGCAAATTCTTCGGGGTACAACCAGAGTTTGATCTGTTTTTTGAGGCGCTTTTGCTGGATGGGGTCCGGAGTTGATTTAAGGGTGTTCTCGATGGCCTGATTCCAAGCAGGATTAACTCTCGAGGGTGCCTGGTTTATGGCAAAGGCCAGATTTCCGGCTAGTTTGGCACTGAGGGGGCGAACCGGGTGAAGGAAAAACTCCAGCCAGGCCTGGGGATTAAAAGGCCCCCAGTGCAGGCGGACAATTACGGGAGCGAGCTGGACAAGGGCTCCGAGGGAACTGCGAAAACCCGATCCCACCGAGGGGGTGTCCAAATTTCTAACAGCCCGGTCAAGCGATTCCAACTCGGACTGATCGCAAATCAGGCCGGTGACGGGAGGAGAGAAGGAATGGAGTGGCTGAGTGGTGGAGGAATGGAGTTTGGGGTCGCGGGAAAGTTTCGCCAGGAGTGCGGCTGCGGCATCGGCATTTTTGGAGAGAACCTGGTCTTCAACGATGCGGATGGATTCGTCATCTTTGGCATCGTCACAGGGGGCGTCGCTCCCTAGCAATCTGGCCTGCATGGTGTGAAGGCGTGTTCCGACCCGGGCAATCGGAACATTGGGAGTGGGGAGAGCGTTTTCAGTGACTTTGAGAAGTGCAAGGACGGCCCGCCACCGTAGAGGAAAATGATCCAAGGTTTCGAGAAGATCGATTTGATCAATTTTTGGATTTCCACCGGTGGAGAGGATTTGCTGGATGCGGCTTAATCGATGTGAATCTCCCTGGTCGTCGTTGCCTGTCTTTCGGAAGATTTGATCCACTTCGGCAAGATCCTGAAGCCGAAGCGAAGCCTCGGAATGGGATTGGGTGGGGTTCCAGCCATTCAAGCAAAGATCGTCCCGCCAGCGCAGGAGGATTTTGGATGAGCCAAAAGGATCAACCTGAAATGAGGCGCTGTAAAAGCGGCCGGATTGCTCCGTTGCGTTGCGAAGCGCCTCCCGGTAGGCGAGCAGTCGAGTGGTGTGATCGATCACCACAGGTGGGAGGCCGAGGCGGAGCTCCAGAAAATCGATCAGCCCACGGGGGCCGAGCACGATCCGATTGATCCCGTGAAGAGACTTCGGCAGTGGACACGCGGTTAAATCCTGGCCAAAAATGACATGCATAATGGTTATTTGAGTGTGGGGAGAGTCAGAATGCAAGCGGTCAAAACTGAAATCTCTATGACTGAAAATTTAGCCAGGGGATGGGACATCTGTGGGGGCCGGGCGAATTAATCCGTTTTCCACTCGTCCCGGGCTTTGCGGATTGCTTCCAGCTCTGCCCAGCGGTCGTAGAGATTTTGGATCGCGGCTTTTTGATCGTCCAGACCATCAATCATCTTCGTGGCGGCTTCGGAATTTTCGACGAAAAACAGCGGATCCGCGAGTTTGGCTTCGACCTCGGCGAGTTTTTCCTCGGCGTTGAGAATGGTTTCCTCAATGGTTTCGAGTTCGCGTTCTTCTTTCCACTTTAATTTTGGCGGGGCTTCTTTGGTGGTCGGATTGGCGGTTTTGGTCTGGGCTGCAGGTGCGGGGGCAGACGGAGAGCGCTGCCCAGGACGAGCTATCCGGGCTTTGCGTTTTTCGCGGTAATAGGAGTAGTTGCCTTCATTGACGGAGACGATTCCAGGCTCCTCAAAAATGATGACCCGGTCGCAAACCCGGTCGAGAAAATAACGATCATGACTCACGACCAACGAGGTGCCGTTGAAATTAATCAGGGCTTCCTCTAGCACCCGGAGGCTCTGGAGATCAAGATCGTTGGTTGGTTCGTCGAGAATCAGAAAGTTCCCGCCCCGTTTTAGGATCTTGGCGAGGAGCACCCGGTTCTTTTCGCCCCCGGAAAGAAATTTGATTTTACCTTTGATCCTGTCATCGCTGAAAAGAAAGCGTTTCAAGTAACCGCGCACGGAAATCGTCTCTTCGCCGTATCGCATAAAGTCCTTGTTTTCGGCAACTTCGTCAAAGATGCTTTTTTCCTCGTCAAGTTCCAGACGGGACTGGTCAGCGTAGTTAAATTCGGTGCGTTTGCCGATTTTTACGATTCCGTCACTTGGCTCCAGCAAGCCCATGATGATTCTCAGCAGGGTGGTTTTCCCCGCACCATTTGGCCCAACCACTCCGACACACTCTCCGGCTTTGAAAGTCAAATCCAGGCCCAGAAACAAGGGGCGATCTTCGATAAAATAGGAGACCTCGCTCAACTCAACGACGACATTTCCGAGGTCTGGAGCGGGCGGCACGATCAGCTCCATGTTTAATTCCTGGTTGGGGGCCTTCTGCTCTTTCACCGCATAGAAATTGTCGAGGCGAAATTGCTGTTTGGTGCCCCGAGCCTTGACGCCGGCCCGGACCCATTCGATTTCGCGTTTGAGGAATCGCTGGCGTTTGTGTTCGGCTGCATCCGCACTGGCTTGGCGTTCATCCTTGGCAATCAGATAATCGCTGTAATTGCCTTCGTGAGAGAAAAATTTTCCATCGCTCAACTCGATGATGCGGTTTGCGATCCGATCAAGAAAGTAGCGGTCGTGAGTGACAAATAGACAGGCACCGGGGAGGGCTGCGAGATAGCCTTCCAGCCACTCGATGGCTTCGGCATCAAGATGGTTGGTGGGCTCGTCCAAAATCAACAGATCCGGGTTGGCGACAAGAGCCCGGGCCAGACCGACGCGGCGTTTTTCGCCTCCAGAGAGATTGGCCACGATTTTATCACCTGGAGGGGTATTGAGTTTGCGCATCAGGGTATCAATGCGGCTTTCGAGGTTCCAGCCATCCGCGTGATCGATTAACAACTGAAGACGCTCCTGCTCGGAGTGGTTGATTTCCTTGCCCGACTCAAAGACTTCGAGTGCAGCTATCAATTCAGCGGCACCGGCGCGGATGTTTTGCTCCACGGTTAAGTCATCGTTGAGCTGAAATTCCTGGGGCAGGTAACCAATCACGAGGCCTTGGCGGCGGGAGATGTGACCGCCCTCGGCTTTTTCGTCACCGGCGAGGAGCCGTAGGAACGAAGATTTTCCACAGCCATTTCGCCCCACCAAACCGGCTTTATCCCCGGCATGGATGGCGAGGCTCGCGGAATCGAGCAATTCGTCGTGCCCATAAGAAAGGCACATGTCAGTAGCAGAAATGATCGGGTCGGCCATAAATCAGGTCATTCATTGACTCGATTGGGCCGACTTGCTTGAATTATTTTCGATTTTTTTGGTTAGAGATCGAATGGCTCCCGAAATTCATAGGTCTTCGCTGAGGATGTCCAGGGTGAAGCCTCCAATCGGCGTGCCGTCTTTTCCGGGATAGATCCAGTCATTCAGGCGATCCAGGGAAAACTCCACCAGTGCTCCGCGGAAAACATCAACCAATTCGTGGGGGTCATTGGTGAGGATGCCGCGAACGCCATTATGATTGATCTCGATCACGGTGACCCACATAAATTCGCTGCGGGAGCCTTCGGTAAATTCAGCTTTGACGATGTATTTTTCAGCTTCGCGGGGTTCTTTTTTGCGAAAAGCTTCCACAAATTCTGGCCAGCGATCTCGGGCAGTTTTTTCTGCAGCAGCCATGCGCGGGTCATTGTCGGAAACCTCGATAATGGGTTCAAAAGTGGGTTCATCGAAAATCGAGAGGGGATCGCCACCCATCAAAACTTCAATTTGGGAGGGCTCAAATTCGTTACACCGCTGAATCTCAGGGCAATAGATCGCGAGGCAATCCGGGCCCGCCATGGAGCCGAGGAGTTTTCCAATCACATGATAGGCTTGGGCCGATGATTCCACGGCATCATCCATCAAATCCACAGAAATCCAGGCCCGGTGTTTTTCCACCGCAGTGCGGAGTCGTTTGTCGCGGATGGAATCGCGGGCAAATCTCACCGGGTTCGAAATGTAGGGGCGATTTGAAAGCATGACGCTGAAGACGCCCTGGGGAATCCGAATCATAAAATTTTCAATGGAGGAGGAACCACTGGTTGGTGGGCTGTATTGAATCACAAAAAAGTCTTTTTCTGGATTTTTGCTGTCGAGTTCGACATTTAAGGCATGTGAAACACAGCGTCGCAAGTCTTCCTCGGTTACCTCGCGGGCATCTTCCAGGAAAAAGACCAAAGAAATCAAGCTTTCCGGCTCATCCCGGATGATCTGCCGGGCGGGATCCCTTTCGCTGGCTTCATATTTCAAACCAAAAAGCCAGCGGGTAGTCTCAACGCCGAACCAAAGCACGGAGACGATCAATAATGCCATGCCCAACCAAGTCAGACCGCCAAATGCAAAAAGGCGGGTCAGCATAAAGATCCCCACCGCCAGCGGTATGTAGGGAAAGTCTCGAATTTTACCTCTTATGGTCAGATTGGGAAGCAGGGTTGAACTTGTCATTTGATTTCAGAACGTGCGACAGCGCGGTAGCTTGGCACCTGGCTCTCTTTTCCCTGGTAGGACGATAGGGATGTTGTTCCAGTTGGAAAAGTTTCGATATACCCTTCCCAGCGGCTATGCTCTATGTTGGTATTTTTGATAAATATAACATCAGGATCCATTGGGACCAGTGTTTTTCTAAGTGGACCATCAATTTCAAAGCCCAGGGTTGATTTGGCTTTGGTCGGAATAAAGGTGATGCGTTTTGCTGAGACAAAGATTCCGTCCTTAGTGACTTTTCTCACGGAGGCTTCGACAGGTGTCCAATGGGTTTTTGCATACTCCAGTAATTTTGCGCGGTCTTCCTGTTCAGCGACAGATTCCCGGTATTGCTGCGCTTCCCAGAATCTCTGCCATTTTACTTCCCGCTGTATTTTTTGGTCAATTTTGTATTTCTCCATCGCGGCAACTGGGTCGAATCCATATCGACTGTGAAAAGTCTCGTCCAAATCAAACAGCAAAACTCTGGCAACACCGTTTTGATGTTCGATGATAAGGGCGTCTGATTCGACCCTCTTCAGTTTGCAATCATGCAGAATCAAACCGTTTTTGGTTTCCAATATTGAAGGAAACGGGTCCGATACTTTTTCCTGGGCCGGAAGTTGCAGGGTAATCAACCCTAGACAGATCCAAAACACTTTCATTTGCCGCCAATGCGATTAAGGTTCAAGATGACAGGTTTTAGCTTTTCATGCAACTTTTGAATGGACCGGGAGTTAGAACTTTCAAAATCATGAAACGAATTTTTTCAAATCAACTCTTCTATCTTCTGGCCGGGGCGCGGCGTTTTCTAATCCCGCTTGGTCGTCCGCTGGTGGTTGCCTTTTGGTTGATTGGACTTACAATTCCTGCCTTGGTTTTAGCTCAGGATAAGCCGAAAGATTCACGTGGCTGGTCGGACCTTTCTGAAGAAGACCAAAAAAAATTAAAAGAAGCTCTCCGCACCGTGTGGAGCGATCCTACGGTTCTCAGTGCCCGTGAAAGCGTTAATCGGTCTGCTCATGAATATCAATTGGCGGTTCGTGAAATGATCAAGAAACAGAATCCAGAAAACGCGATTTTGTTGGATAGGGTTCAGAAGTCTCAACCTCCCGGGATGATGCAAATGTTTCTGGGGGATGGCCATGGTGCCAAAAGACCAATGCTCACCTCCCCGGCGATGATGGAGAGAATGAATGATTCGCAGCGAGCACGCTTCAAGGAAGTTGAGGCCAAGGCTAAGATGAACCCCAAGGTGATTGCGGCGATGGAAGAATTAAGAGCGCTTGGTCAGGAAGATGAAGAGATTCGGCGGAAAAAGATGGAGGCTTTTCGTAAACTGCGTCATGTCCAATTTGAAGCCATGATGGAAATCGATCCTGAACTCAGGGAATTTTTACCTCCACCGGGCAGCGCACCCGGCATGCCAAAAATTTCCAAGAAGGGACCAGTTGATGGGGCTCCTAAATTACTTCCCGATTAGCGATCGAAAGGCCGGGAGGTTCAGTATGCCCACCAGCAGGTAAAGCAGGATCAAGACAGCTCTTGGCAGGACTGTGCCTGGTGAGTTGTCGAGGAAGATTGTGTAGAGCACCACGTTTGCGGTGACCGGAAACAGAATTACCAGGGCCAGCCCCACCAGTTTTCGAAGGCCGAGTAAGGCGCTGCAAACAAGCAATATGGCTCCTGTGGTAGGCCAGATATAGTCGGTTGCGGTCAGGCTGATGAGAAATTCCTGAGCAGACTGCGGAGGTTCCGGATACTCCACAAAGTGGAAAAAGATATCCCCCGCTATGATGAGCAAATACAAAGCCAGGCTGTATCGGCAGATTTTTTCTATCAAGAGCATAGTCAAAGTTGGCTTGAAAATGATGACATTACCGCTTTAAGGTTTAAAAATTATGAATGACCCATCAAAAACTGTCAGTATCCATCCTTATTTTCGCATCAACCAGGGAAAAATGGAGCAATTCAAAGCCCTTTTTTCGCAGTTTATTGAAAAAACGAAGACAGAGGACGCCTGCCTTTTCTACGATTTTACCATCAACGGAGATGAAGTTTTTTGCCGGGAGGCCTACGTCGGCGGAGACGGAGCCCTGGCTCATCTTGGAAATGTCGGAGAAATTCTGACCAAAGCTTTGGAAATTTCAGAACTGATTCGACTGGAACTTCATGGCTCCAGTGAAGAGTTGGAAAAACTTCGCGAACCGCTTGCGGATTTGAATCCCCAGTGGTTTGTCTTTCATAGCGGAGTCAAAAAGTAGGGGTGGGTTCTGCCTCAGGTGCTCTTTTCGAAAATCACCATTATCACGGCAATGGTTACCAGAATAGCCCCGGAAATTCTCCAGTGGAATGCCTTTCCTGCCGTTTGCTTTTCGTCGTTCCCAAAAAAGCTGCCCAGAAAAGCAACAATTGCCAGAACCCATAATCCTCGGGTGGCAAAGATCACGTTTATTTTGGTCGCATCATGGTAAAAACTTAAGGCGAGACCCAACAAGGCTGCCTGGATTCCGATAACCCATCCTCCAACCAGGCTGAAT
>JBGSJM010000309.1:0-9437 GCA_041742015.1 Verrucomicrobiales bacterium
GAGGCGCTACGTATCGCTGCCGTGCAGCTCACCAGCTACGGACGCGGCGGGCAGCATCCGAACCATACGCTCAGCTATTTCGAAGCACCTTCGATGAAACCGACGGAGCATGAGATCGAGGTGTGGCTCCATGAAAACGAAATCCCCGGCTGCGACGTGGCCTCGCTGGCACCAGTAGCCAATTACAATCGCAAAGGCCGGGCGATGGCATTTACCGGCCCGGGCATCGCGGTGGACTGGCTCGATGTCGAAGGCCCGCTCAATGAGGTGTGGCCGCCGCGCTCACATCGGGTGATGTTTGGCGAGCTACCCATCGAGGAGTTTGTCGCGGGCGATCAGCCAGGCATCAGCCCGCCGACGCGCGTGAACTTCGAAAAACTGTGGCTCAGACTCGGGAAAAACGAGCCGGACCCCACCACCGGAATTTGGACGGTGCGCAGCTCCCAACCGCTCGCGGATGCGGAACGGCTGCTCGCGGCCTTTTTATCAAAAGCCTTCCGCCGTCCGGTCGCGGAGGAGGTGACAAAGCGCTACACCGGCCTCGTGGACGAGCGCTTAAAGGCGGGTGATTGCTTTGAAAGCGCGATGCGTTGGGCGGTGCGCGCCGCGCTCTGTTCGCCCGATTTCCTCTACCATTACGAGCCTGCACCTCCCCGTAGCGGTGGCGTCCCGCCGCCGTTGCCAGGACCATCGACAACGAAGCTTGATGACTTCGCGCTCGCGAATCGCCTCTCGTTTTTCCTCAACAACTCGCTGCCCGACGAGCAGCTCGTGAAACTCGCGACCAGCGGCACCTTGCGCGAACCCAAAACGCTGCGTGCCGAGGCCGAACGGCTCCTGAAGGACAAACGCTCCCAGCGCTTCATGGAGGATTTCACGGGCCAGTGGCTCAAGTTACGCCAGATTGCGGCGAATGACCCGGACAAAAAACTTTACCCAGAGTTCAGCCCCTATTTGCAGGAAAGCATGCTCGCGGAGACCCGCGCTTATTTCCGCGAGCTGCTCGACCGCGACCTGGATGCCACCCATCTGGTGCGTTCCGACTTTGCGATGGTCAATGACAAACTGGCGACGCACTATGGCATCGCGGGTGTCAGCGGCCCGAAGATTCGCCGGGTGGCCCTGCCGCCGGATTGCATGCGCGGCGGCTTTATCACCCAGGCGTCCCTTTTGAAAATCACCGCGAACGGCACCACGACATCACCCGTGCCGCGCGGTGCCTTTGTGATGGATCGCCTGCTTGGCCGCCCACCCGAACCGCCCCCATCGAACGTGGCCGCTGTCGAGCCCGATGTGCGCGGCGCCACCACGATCCGCGAACTGCTCTCCAAACATCGTGATCATGCTGCCTGCGCGGGTTGCCATGCGAAGATGGACCCGGCGGGTTTTGCGCTGGAGAGCTTCGACGTCATCGGCGGCCTGCGCACCCGCTACCGCTCGCTTGAAAACGGCGATCCCGCGCCGCGTGGCATCATCGATCCCTTTATCGGTATTAGTTTTAAACTCGGCCCCGCCGTGGATGCCAGTGGCGAACTGCCCGACGGGCGGACGTTCAAGGACATCCGCGAATTGCAAACCCACCTCGCCACCGACCGCATCGGTTTACTGAAAAACCTCGCGGAGAAATTTCTCGTTTATGCCACTGGTCGCGAGATCGCCTTCCGCGACCGCGATACGATCAAAGCGATCGTCAGCGCTGCTGAACAAAAGGGCGGGGGCGTGCGCACCCTGCTACATGAAGTCATTGCGAGCGAATTGTTCGCGACCCGCTGATTTAAAACATGAGAAACAGAACACACAGATCCGCTCAACCACTAAGACTCCCCGTAGCGGTGGCGTCCCGCCGCCGTTCACCACTCCTCCTCTCCCTGGTTCATTGTGTTTTTGTCTCATTTTCTTTCCTCCTGGCTACTCAAGGTGAGGACATCCGCATCAGCTACCGACTCACCGGTCTTTTCCAACCTGACCGTGTCGGTGATCTGCACCAACAGGCCGCAGAGCTGCCTGCCAGCGGCCCAAACCATTCGGTTGAGGTGAAGCTTCTTGATGTGAACTACGACACCTGCGTCGTCACCTTCAGCTACGACGGCGCGAAGACCTTCAAAAACCAGAAACCCGAACAAATCCAAAACCGGATTGATCAACTGCTTCGCCAGGCATCCAAAGGTGCTTTTAGCATTTCGCCTTTGAGTACTCTGAAGCCCGAGGATCTTAAAAAGGAGCGAATCGCCGTAGCCGGGCATGACTGCAAAGGCTGCAACTACGGCCTTTACCGTGCCATCGCCTCCATCGAAGGGGTCGAACGTGCCATCGCCAGTTTTAAGGAAGGTCACCTCACCGCCTGGATTGACCCAGCAAAAACCAACCGCGAGGCCCTCGTGGCCGCGCTGAAAAAGAAAGAGGTCTCGGTGATTGAAGAGGCCAGCGCCGACCAAGTAAATTCAAATATCAAGAACTAGAACCCATGCACATTTCCAAAGCACCTCTCAACCGCCGCACCTTTCTCCGTGGCACCGGTATCACCCTCGCGCTGCCGTTTCTGGATGCGATGCGGCCAGTCTTTGGTGCGGCCGCCAAGGCTGCCAATGCAGCGACATCGGTGCCACGCCGCATGGTGTGCATCCAGACGAACCAGGGCATCATGCCCCAGTTTTTCTTCCCGGAGAAGTCCGGGCGTGATTATGCGCTGACGCCTTACCTGGACCTTCTTGCCGCGCATCGGGATCAGATGACCGTTTTCTCCGGCGTGAGCCTTCCCGGCGTCACCGGCGGGCACCAGGCGGAAAAGTGCTTTATCACCGGCACGCCGCACCCCGATCAAAATGGATTCCGCAACGAGATCTCCCTCGACCAGTTCGCCGCCGAGCACATCGGCAGTTTCACGCGGCATCCTTCGCTGGTTCTCGCGATGACCTCCGAAAACCAAACCCTAAGCTACACCCGCAACGGCTCACCCATTCCTGCTGAGAAAAGCCCGAAGAAACTGTTTCAAAAGCTGTTTGTGCAAGGCAAGCCCGAGGAAGTTGCCGAAGCCGTCAAATCGCTCCGCCAGGGCCGCAGCATGTTGGATTTTCTCGGCGAGGAGACCGCGCGTCTGAACCGCACGCTCTCGAAAGATGACCAGTCGCGGCTCGACCAGTATCTCACCTCCGTGCGCGAGCTGGAGCAGCGCATGCACAGCTCGGAGGCCTGGGAACAGAAGCCGAAGCCCGTCGTCACGGCGAATCAGCCCGATGACATTGCCGATAACATGCGCTTCGTGGACAAAACCGCGCAGATTTTCGAGTTGATGAAGCTCGCGCTCGAGACCGACTCCACTCGCATCATTTCGCTCTTCATCGACACCACTGTCATCCACAATATCACTCACCACGGCAACCGCGCCGAAGTCGTCGCTGAACTGCGCGCCCATGAAGAAGGCCAGTTCCGCGTGCTCAACAACTTCCTCACCGCGCTCGCGACCGCGAAAGAAGACAGCGCCAGCCTGCTCGACCGGACCCAGGTCCTCTACGGCACCTGCATGGGAAGTGCGAACTCGCATAGCAACGTGAACCTCCCCGTCCTCTTTGCCGGGGGCGGATTCAAACACGGCCAGCATCTCGCCTTCGACACACAGCACAACCACAATCTCGCTACGCTCTACGTCTCCATGCTGCAGAGACTCGGCATCGAGGCGGATACCTTCGCCAGCGCAAAAACGACGATAAAGGGGCTGGAGATGAGTTGATGCGATTGTACCCTGTTGGGTGAACGATTGTACCCTGTACAATCAAATAAAGATTAAGCCATCTCATCTTTTTTACTTAAAGTAGCAGAAATTAAAAGGCAGGTTCACTGCCAAATCCCTGAGGAGATTACGAGAATGACACGCGACACGGTATATCTTGAGTTGATGACGAGACGGACGGCTGCGGATGTAGGAGGCTGGGATAAAAAGCATGAGATGGGGATCGCAGTGGCGGTGACGTATAGCAGTCGGTTGCAGGACTATTGCATTTACGCAGAGGATCAAACGGATGACTTGATCAAGCAGTTGGTTCAAGCGGATTTGGTGGTTGGTTACCACCAAGTGGGATTCGACTATGAGGTGATGCTTGGGTATACGCTGTATGATTTTCGTGATCAGATCAACAGTTTGGATCTGCTCATAGAGTTGGAGAAGAAGCTGGGGCACAAGCCGAAGCGGGATGCAGTGTCGACAGCGACTTTGGGGCCGGACAAGCAAACTGATGGTTCGCAGGCCATCCAGTGGTGGCAGAAAGGGATGATAGCTGAGATTACGGAGCTTTGTTGTGCGGAGGTAAAATTGATCCGTGAGGTTCATGAGTATGGGGCAAAAAACGGATTTGTGAAATACCACGACCGATTTGGGCAGGAACATAGGGTTGAGGTGGAATGGAGTTTGGATTGAGGGAGAAGGGGTGGAAGTTGATTGACTCTCTGCCCCGCTTACCCTTCGCCAGGCCCTGACACGAGCGCGAACCGGGAGGAGCATTCTTTCAGCGCCTCCACCAACGCGTGGGTCGTGGCTGGTGTTTTGCCGCGCTGCCAGAGCACGATAAAATCCCAGCGCGCCTTCGCGTCGGAAACGGGCACGAAGACGACGCCGGGATGCTTGAACTCGAGGAAGTATTCAGGCAGCAGTGTGACGGCGGATTCGGAAACGACCTGCGAGAGCACATGGGTGATGCCGTCGGTGACAACGGCGAAACGTGGCTTGAATCCGGCGGCGCGGCACAGCCCGACCATCCAGCGATTGCGGCCCGGCATCTGATCTTCATCAATGCCGATAAAGTCACGCGTTTTGAGTTCCTTGATGGCGATGCTCTTTCGCCCGGCAAACGGGTCGGAGTCGGCGAGCGCAGCGCACACGCCGAGAGACCAGAGCTTGTGACTGTAAAATTCGCGCGCCGCCACCGCCCCTTCCTGACCGATGAGGGCAAGATCAAGTTTGCCCGCGCGCAGAGCGTCGATCTGCTCCCGGGGCGACATGTCGTGGAGTTTGAGCTTCAGGTCGGGATGCGTTTTCCGCAATTGCGCGAGAGCCGGAGTGAGTACGGATTGTGCGGCGGAAGTCAGATAGCCCACCCGCAATTCCGACCTTTCGCCACGCGACTGCCGCCGCACCTCGGCGAGTGCGGCATCGTAAGCGTCGAGTACGGGCCGCATCGACTTCACCAAAGCGTGGCCGAGGCCGGTGGGTTTTACGCCACTGGTTTCGCGCTCCAGCAACCGGCCACCCAGATCATCCTCCAGCGCTTTCATCTGGCGACTGAGTGCGGGTTGGGTGATGCGCAACCTGACCGCAGCGCGGTTGACGCTGCCTTCTTCGATCACGATGAGCAGGGCACGAAATCGTTCGATCATGCTGCCCAGGGTATGCTCATTCGGCATATCCGCAAGGTACAATTGGCATTACCCGATATCGCTTCAACAAGGTAGAATGACTTCACTCCTAAGGGAGCATAACCATGGCTGACCGATTCATGCACACCGTTCTCACGCCCGCCGTTCTTGAGGCGGAGCGACACTACTACGGCAGGCAATACGCCACCACCGATGAAGCACCTCAACCCGACGACCTGCGCGAGGACGAGATGATCTTTATCCAAAGCCGTGACAGCTTCTACATCGCAACCGTTACCGAAAATGGTTGGCCCTACATTCAGCATCGTGGTGGACCTGCGGGATTTGTGCAGGTGCTTGGTCCACGGCAAATCGGTTTCGCCGACTACGGCGGCAATCGCCAGATGATCAGCGTGGGGAGCATCAGCAGAAATGACCGCGTCGCGCTTTTTATGATGGACTACCCGAGACGCGAACGGCTCAAAATCCTGGGTCACGCCACAGTCTTCGACGCCCGCGAGCACGCGGATCTCGCCGCGAAAGTCGCGTCACCATCCGGCCATGCGGCCCGGGTCGAACGCATCTTTATTATTGACATCCTCTCGTATGACTGGAACTGCCCCAAATTCATCACACCACGCTTCACCGCCGAAGAAGTCGAAACCGCCGTCGCTCCGCTCAAAGCCCGCATTGCCGAACTCGAATCTCAACTTAAATTCCATACACCATGAATCCGCGCTCACCGCTCCCGCCCTTCACCGAAGAAACCGCCAGGCAGAAAGTCCAGATGGCCGAAGACGCCTGGAACAGCCGCGATCCCGAGCGCGTCTCGCTCGCCTACACGCCTGATACCGAATGGCGAAACCGTGACGTCTTCCTCAATGGTCGGCCCGAGGTGGTCGAGTTCTTGAAAATGAAGTGGGCTAAAGAGAACGACTACCGCCTCAAGAAAACACTCTGGGCCTTCACCGGAAATCGCATCGCGGTGCGTTTCGAATACGAATGGCATGACGCTGCCGGTCAATGGTGGCGCAGCCACGGCAACGAGAATTGGGAATTCGACGAGCACGGCTACATGGCGAAACGTTACGCCAGCATCAACGACCAGCCCATCACCGAGGCCGACCGCAAGTTCCGCTGGGAGCGGATAGGATAGGAAACGCGAATTCCGGACAAGATACTTGCTCAATAAACTACTTTGCAAGTCACCCAGCACTCGTAAAGTCAGGTCTTTTATGGAAGCTTCGCTCATTAAAACCCTGTCCGACCTCATCCGGATCAACAGCATCAATCCGGAATGGAGCGGTCCCGGCGAAGCCAAGGTGGCGGATTATGTGAAGCATTTTTTCGAATCCGCTGGGATCGAAACCTGGCTAGTGGATGTCCTGCCGGGCCGCCCCAATGTCATGGCTCGTCTCCCCGGCCATAATCCGAAGCGACGGATCGTGCTGGAGGTCCACACGGATACCGTTTCGGTCGCGGAAATGACGATCCCGCCCTTTGAACCGGTGATTCACGATGGCCGGATCTACGGGCGGGGCAGTTGCGATGTCAAAGCGGGGCTCGCCGCGATGATGCATGCGGTTCGGGACATCCATCGCTCAGGTCAGCGACCGCCCTGCGATGTCATTTTTGCCGCAGTTGTGGACGAGGAAAATGCCTTTCGAGGAGTCCTCGGCCTGATCCAATCACTGTCTGATGGCCCCCTGCCTGAAGCCGCCATCGTCGCGGAACCCACCGAGCTGCGCGTGATCCGGGCGAACAAAGGGGTTTTGCGCTGGCAGATCGCCACCCGGGGAAAATCAGCCCACAGCTCCAAACCCCATCTCGGAGTTAATGCCATCACTGGAATGGCCCGGGTGATTGAGGAGTTGGTTAGGGATGAAGCGCGGCTGGCGGCCTTGGTGCATCCCCTGCTGGGATCTGCCACTTGTAGCATCGGGCTGATTCAGGGTGGTGCCCAGGTTAATTTTGTGCCCGAACATTGCCGGATCACCCTGGACCGTCGCCTCTTGCCTGGAGAGACAACCGCCGCAGTTCTGGCTGATTACGAGGCGGTTCTTGATCGAGCCCGCGCCGCACATCCCAGTCTTGTGGTGGAAATGTTAGCCCCCCACCTCGCTGATGAAGCCATGGAAACATCACTTGACTCACCCGTGGTTACCGTCGCATCCCGTACCCTAAGTGAGATGGGGTTGGACGCTGCACCAGCCGGGGTGCCCTTTGGCTGTGATTGCACCAAGCTCTCGCGGGCCGGCATACCAAGTGTCATTTTTGGGCCCGGATCAATTGATCAGGCCCACGCGGCGGTTGAATACGTCGAAACAAAACAAGTGGAATTGGCGCTGGACTTTTACCGGCGTTTCGTTCTGAATTTTGGAAAAGAAAATTAAAACATCATGAAAACGATTTCGCGCAGAAAATTTATCAGCCAATCCGGCGGTATCACCCTCGCTTCGGCATTTTTGGCAAATTCCGCTACGGATGGTGCCGAGAATGCAGCGGGCAACTGGATCGATGCCCATGTCCACGTCTGGACGCCGGATGTCGCAAAATTCCCCATCGCTGAAGGTCGCCAGCGATCCGAAATGGCCCCGCAGAGCTTCACTCCGGAGGAGTTGTTTGTGCACTGTCAGCCAGAAGGCGTCAGGCGCATCGTCCTCATCCAGATGAGTTTTTACGAGTTCGACAACCGCTTTATGCTGGATACCATGAAGACTTATCCAGGGATCTTCGGAGGAGTGGCGGTGATCGATGAGACCTTACCCACCGCAGGCGACACCATGAAAGAGCTTCGCTCCCTGGGCGTGCGAGGTTTCCGGCTCGGGACAAGCCGGGAAAAAGCTGAGTCATGGCTCACATCAGATAACATGAAAACCATGTGGAAAGTCGGAGCAGAAACCGGACAATCCATGTGTTGTCTCGCCAATCCAGATGCCCTGCCCGCGCTCCACAAAATGTGCCAGGCTTTTCCCGAAACTCCCGTGGTGATTGATCACTTTGCGCGAATCGGCATGACTGGAACCATCCAGGAAAGTGATCTGGAGAATCTCCTCCGCCTCGCCGAGTTTCCAAAAGTCCACGTCAAGACATCCGCCTTTTACGCCCTCGGAAAAAAAGCCCCGCCCTACGATGACCTGGGGCCCATGATTCGGCGACTGCGCGATGCTTACGGTGCCCAGCGCCTCATGTGGGCCAGCGATTGTCCCTACCAGGTGGAAAAGGGGCATACCTATTCGGCTTCGATCGCCCTGATTCGCGATCACCTCGATTTCCTCAGCGACGATGACAAAGCCTGGATGCTCCGCAAAACCGCCGAAAAAGTCTTTTTCTAATTCAGCACCGAGCTAGCACCCAGGCTCGCTGCTGTGATTATACCCGATCATCCCCTGTTATAAATCGGTGCGCCTCGACCCATCAGCCTCTGACGACCTGGGTCCAGATCCGGTAGGTGCCGTTGGAATAAACATCCTTGTAGGTATGGACCGTCACCCAATAGGTATAGGGTCGGTTGCAGTGGTCGTAGGCAACCTGCAGGTGTCGGCACGAGCTGACACAAACGGTCGTCACCTTGTAGACCGCAGGCGCACAGTAGCCGCTGGTCTGGTATTGCCCCGCCTCAAGAGACAGGCTGCCGACGAACAGGGTGGCCAGGGACAAAGTAGTGGACAGAAGAATCTTTTTCATCATGAAGTATTTGGTTTTGAATTTAATGATTGATTAATAACTTTTGATTTTTGGGGCATTCCTATCGCCCCGTTTACATGAAGGAATCGGATGAGGTGAAAACTGATTACAACTTTTTGAAATTTTCCCCAAAAATCTTGTTATCAGATTTCACCTCATCCGATTCCCTCTCTGATATGATCTCACCTTTCCATCCTCTTTTGCTCTTTTCACAAACTGGAAAATGTTGTAAGGATTTATTCATGAATCCACCTCGCTGCTTTGCCTGTTGCCTTGTCGCCGTTTTCCTGTGGTTCACTGCCTTGCTCCCGGCTGCGGGTGCGGACCGCATCGCCCTGGTCATCGGCAACGATGAATACCCGGAAGACTCCAGTTTACCGATTCTCAAAAACTGCGTCAACGAC